>NZ_JBICYI010000012.1:0-277456 GCF_043200825.1 Streptomyces sp. NPDC048370
CCAACGCTCCGCGTTGACTCCCTCCTCCGCCTTGCGATCCACGGCACCAGACCCCGCTCCCTGATCCGGCCTGATCCAAACGAAAGGCCCTAGTTCCCCTCGTCCGGCGAGTCCGCCGAGGCGTCGTCCGGAATGGTCGGTTCCGGTCGCTCGGGCAGCTCCGCCGCCAGTGCGGCGGCGGCCTGGACGAGGGGAAGAGCGAGCAGAGCCCCGGTTCCCTCGCCCACAGTGACGCCGTGGTCGAGCAGAGGGTTGAGCGCCATCCGGTCCAGCGCCTTCGCCTGCGCGGGCTCACCGCTGACCTGACCCGCGAGCCACCAGTCCGGCGCCCGGAACGCCGCCCGCTGCGCCACCAGCGCGCAGGCCGCGCCCACCACACCGTCCAGGACCACAGGCATCCGGCGCACCGCGCTCTGCAGCAGGAAGCCCGTCATCGCCGCCAGGTCCGCCCCGCCGACCGCCCCGAGCAGCGCCAACTGGTCGCCCAGGACCGGCCGGGCGCGCCGCAGCGAGTCCCGGACCGCCGCGCACTTACGCATCCAGGCAAGGTCGTCGATGCCCGCGCCGCCCCGGCCGGTGACCACCGAGGCGTCCGTCCCGCACAGGGCCGCGATCAGCGTCGAGGCGGGCGTCGTGCCGCCCACGCTCAGATCGCCGAGCACGACCAGATCCGTGCCCGAGTCGGCCTCCTCGTCGGCGATCGCCATCCCGAGCCGGATCGCCGCCTCGGTCTCCTCGGCGCTCATGGCGTCCTCGATGTCGATCCGGCCGCTGCCGCGCCGCACCCGGTGCCGTACCACCTCGGCGGGCAGCAGCTCCGGCTCGCAGTCCAGACCGGCGTCCACCACCCGTACCGGCACCCGCGCGCTCCGCGCGAGGACCGCGAGCGGGCTCGCACCGTCGAGGACCGAGCGGACCAGCTCGTACGCCGTGCCGGCCTCGCGGCCCGACACCCCGAGCGAGGCCACCCCGTGGTCGCCCGCGAAGAGCACCACCTTCGGCTGCTCGATCGCCCGCACCTTGACCGAACCCTGCGCCGCCGAGAGCCACTCACCGAGCTCGTCGAGCCGGCCGAGCGCGCCGGGCGGAACGATCAGCCGCTCCCGGCGTTCCTCGGCATCACGTCGCACCCCGCCGTCGGGGCGCTCGATCAGATCGGAGAAGTCGTCCAGGTTCAAGGCTCGTCCTCGTGACGTCGACTGTGGCCAATGGGTGATCGAACCCTACCCGCGCAGCACCAGAGCCTGTCCCGAGACCACCAGGAGCACCTGCTCGCACTCGTCCCCGAAGGCCGCGTTCAGCCGCCCCAGCTCGTCCCGGAACCGTCGCCCCGCCGCGGTGGCGGGCACGACCCCCGACCCCACCTCGTTGGTCACGGCGACGACCGTACGGGGCGTGGCACGCACCGCCGCCACCAGCGCCACGACCCGCTCCCGCAGCGCCTCCCGGCCACCGCTCTCCCACCGCTCGTCCTCCCAGGCTCCCACCCGGTCCATCGCGTCCGTCAGCCACAGCGACAGGCAGTCGATCAGCAGCGCGGGACCCTCGCCCTCCAGGAGCGGTTCAAGATCGCAGGTCTCGGCCGTACGCCAGGAGCCCGGCCGTCTGTCCCGGTGCAGCGCGATCCGATGCGCCCACTCCGGGTCGCCCTCCCCGGCCCCGCCCGTCGCCACGTACAGCACCTCGGGGAACGTCTCCAGGCGCCGCTCGGCCTCCACCGACTTGCCCGACCGGGCCCCGCCGGTCACCAGCGTGCGGCGCGGGACGTCGGGCACGGCGTGGTACTCGCCGACGTACAGCGTCGTGCCGTCCGCCACCGCCCGCGCCCCGGCCGCCGCGAGCCGCCGGTCCAACTCGCGGCCGCCCGGCACGTCGTGGTCCAGGTGGACGGCGATCACGTCGGTGCTCGCCCCGACCGCCCCGGTCGCCCGCAGTCGCGCCAGCGCGTCCGGCCGGCCCGTGACGTCCATGACGACCATGTCGTACGGCGGCCGGTGATCGTCCGGCAGCCCGGCGGGGGAGCCCCCGGGCGGCAGGTAGAGCATCCGCTCGCCCTCCGGCGCGGTCACCTCGTACCCCGTACCGGGGGAGTCCATCGGCACCGCCCGCACCCGGTGCCCGCTGATGAGCGTCAACTCCCGGCCGTCCGGCACCCTCCCCGCGGCCGGCAGCCCGGCCGGCACCTCCACCGCGGGCCCGTCGTGCGGATGGGTGAGCAGCACCTGCCGTACGCCGACCAGCGAGCGCCCGGCCCGGGCGGCGGCCAGCGCGGCCCCCGGCGTCAGGTCGAGCAGCAGCGACTCGTCCACGAGCAGCGCGGTGGCGGCGCGCGCCTGGGCGCCACGAGCGGTCGCGCACACGGCGCAGGGGCATTCGGGGCGAGGGAGCCCGAGGGGGGCGCCGGTGCCGAGCAGAGTCAGTTCCACCCAATGATCCTCCCGCGCCACCGCGAAGGGTGCGCGCCCGGCTACGCTGCGGGCAGGAAACCGATCATCCGGTGAGCCTCAGGAGGCGGACATGGCATGGACGTGGCGGTTCGAGACGGCCGACGGCACGGAGACCGCTCCCTCGGTGGAACCGGAGGAGTTCACGACCCAGGGCGACGCCGAATCCTGGATCGGTGAGGTCTGGAAGGACCTCCTGGACGGCGGCGCGGAACAGGTCACGCTCTTCGAGGACGACACCAAGATCTACGCGATGTCGCTGCGCGCGGCGGCGGAGAGCTAGCACCCTCTGTGCCCACGGCCCCGGTGCCGTCGCGGGGCCCTTGTGTACGAGGGCCTCGCGGCGGCGCCGGTAAAGGCCCTAGATCTCCCCGAGCGTGACGTCCGCCTTCTCCTCGGTGCCGCCCCGTTCGTACACCACCGTCACCTTCGCCCCCGGCTTCAGCGCGGCCAGCGCCTCCTGCAGCGAGGTGATCGTCGTGACCGGCGCGTCCCCGAGCCGTGTGATCACGTCACCCGGCTTGATACCCGCCCTGCCCGCCGCGCCGTCCGCCGGTGCGTCGACCACCGCGACCCCGGCCGGCTCGTAGGTGTCGTCGAGGACGGTCCGGCCGGTGATGTTCAGGGCCGCCCGGCCCGAGTCGGTGACCTTGCCGTCCTTGATGATCTGGTCGGCGACGGTACGGACCATCGAGGCCGGGATGGCGAAGCCGATCCCCGGCGCCGAACCCCCGCCCAGCTCCGGATCGCTTGCCGCGAGCGTCGGGATGCCGATGACCTGGCCGTCCAGGTTGACCAGCGCGCCCCCGCTGTTGCCCGGGTTGATCGCGGCCGACGTCTGGACCATGTTCCCGAGGGTCGCCCCCGTACCGCCGCCGACGTGGCCCTCGCTGACGGTGCGGCCGGTCGCCGAGACGATGCCCTGGGTCACGCTGCCGGAAAGACCGAGCGGTGAGCCCATCGCCAGCACGATCTGGCCCATGTCGACCTTGGCCGAGTCGCCGAACCTCGCCGGCTTCAGCCCCTCCGGCACCGAGTCCAGCCTGATGACCGCGAGGTCCTGCTCGGGGTAGGTGGCGACGAGGCGCGCCGCCATCGGCTCCTTGCCCGTGGCCGCCGTGACCCGGAAGCTCTTCTCCTGGCCGACCACGTGCGCGTTGGTGACGATGTGACCCTTGCCGTCGTAGACGATGCCCGAGCCGAGACTGTCGGTGGCGTCGATCTGCACGACCGACGGCAGGACGTCCTTGATCACGGCCTGGTAGTCGTCCTGGAGCTCGTTGGCGACCACCGGCGCGGCCGCCTGGGTGGAGCGTTCGGCCTGGGACGCGGGCTCGGAGGAGCAGCCGCCGACGAGGGCGGCGACGCAGGCGCCGGCGGTCAGCGGGAGGAGCAGGCGTCGCGCACGGGATACGTCCATGTCCGGAGTATCACGTTCGCCGGATCCGTCCGGCTCGGCGAGAAGGTCCGATCAGGGGGCCGCACCGGGCCCAGGACACGCCCGCCCCGGGCCGTCCCGCCTTCAGCCTTCAGCAGCGCCTCAGCCGCCCCGTACCCCGCACAGGTGCAGCAGCGCCGCCACCCTGCGGTACGGCTCCGTCCGGCCCGCGCGGTCCTCGGCGGCGAGCAGACGTTCCAGTTCCTCGGCGGCCGGCAGGCCCACCTCGCCCGGCACGCCGTCGGTGAAGACCCGTACGCCGTACCAGCTGTGCAGCGGCGCCGCGATCCCCGCCAGCGTCGACGTCAGCGCGTCGAGCCGGTCGGCCCGCACCTTCACCCCGTTGCCGTCGGTGTACGTGTCCGACTCGAAGCCGGTCAGCGCGTCCGACCAGGCCCCGGCGAGCCCCGGCCGCATGGCCAACGCGTCGGCGTTCCGTACGACCAGGGAGAGCAGACCGCCGGGTGCCAGCATCCGGGCGAGCCCGGCGAGCAGCGCGTCCGGCTCGTCCGCGTACATCAGCACGCCGTGGCAGAGCACGACGTCGAAGCTGCCCGGCAGGAAGTGCACGCCCGTCTCGCGGCCGTCGCCCTCGATCAGCCTGACCCGCTCACGGATCCCGGCCGGCTCGGTGGCCAGCGCCTCACGGGCGGCCTTCAGCAGCTCCGGATCGGATTCGAGGCCGGTCACCGTATGACCGGCCCTGGCGAGCCGCAGCGCCTGGGTGCCCTGCCCCATGCCCGCGTCCAGGATCCGCAGCCGCTGCCCCACGGGGTAGCGGCCGGCTATCTGCTCGTCGAGCTGGCGCGCGACGAGCTCCTGGCGGACGGTCTCGCGCAGCCCGCCGTACCCGCTCGGCCACGGGGAGGTGGCGGCGGCCAGCGGACCGCCGACCGTGCCGGACTCGGCGCTGTCCGTGCTCAGGGCCGCTCTCCGCGCTTGACCTGCGGCTTCGGCAGTCGCAGTCGGCGCATCTGGAGCGTACGCATCAGGCCGTAGGCCACGGCACCGCGCTTCGGCTCGTTCGGGAAGCGCTCGGCGAGCTGCTTCTTCAGACGGAGCCAGATGCCGATCGAGTCGATGACGATCATCACGATCACACCGAGCCAGAGCAGCAGAGAGACGTTCTGCAGCACCGGGACGCGGACCATCGACAGCACGAGGATCACCACGGCCATCGGCAGGAAGAACTCCGCGATGGCGAAGCGCGAGTCGACGAAGTCGCGCACGAAGCGGCGGACCGGACCCTTGTCGCGGGCCGGCAGGTAACGCTCGTCACCGCTCGCCAGCGCCTCGCGCTGACGGGCCAGGTCGGAGCGGCGCGCCTCGCGCTGGCGCTTGGCGGCCTCCTTGCGGTCGGTCGGCACCGTCGCGGCGCGACGGCGCTGGGTCTGCGCCTCACTCCGCTTCGGTGTCGGGCGGCCCTTGGGGGCCTCGGGGTCGCGGGGCTGCTTGGAGAAGTCCACGCTCACCTTGTCGGTGGCGGGCTTCTCTTCCTTGGAACGGCTACGGAACACAATGCCCAGAGTACGTGGTGGGGGGTGTGGACCCCAGTGCGGGCGGGAACGATCTGGTATCGGACCGCGTCTGTGGGGGTACGCACGGACGACACGCACGGTTTCCCCGAGGTCCATCTACTCCCTGGGCCGGAGAGAGCCCGTCCGTACTCGTCCTTGGGGAGGAGCACATCCGCCCCCGAACAGTGCGGTAATGGAGACAGGGACCGTACTGTGGATCCTGTTGGAGAGCTTGAGCCGAGTCCGTCAGAAGGGGGCGCGCGAAGCCCATGAGCGGTGTCATGAAGCGTATGGGGATGATCTTCCGCGCGAAGGCAAACAAGGCCCTTGACCGGGCCGAGGATCCGCGCGAGACCCTTGATTACTCCTACCAGAAGCAGCTGGAGCTCCTGCAGAAGGTCCGGCGGGGCGTCGCCGACGTGGCGACCTCGCGCAAGCGACTCGAACTGCAGCTGAACCAGCTCCAGGGCCAGTCCGCGAAGCTGGAGGACCAGGGCCGCAAGGCGCTGGCGCTCGGCCGCGAGGACCTCGCCCGTGAGGCGCTCTCCCGGCGCGCGGCCCTCCAGCAGCAGGTGAGCGACCTCGAGGTCCAGCACCAGACGCTGCAGGGCGAGGAGGAGAAGCTCACGCTGGCGGCCCAGCGGCTGCAGGCCAAGGTCGACGCCTTCCGTACGAAGAAGGAGACGATCAAGGCGACCTACACGGCCGCCCAGGCGCAGACCCGGATCGCCGAGTCCTTCTCCGGCATCTCCGAGGAGATGAGCGACGTCGGCGTGGCCATCCAGCGCGCCGAGGACAAGACCGCCCAGCTCCAGGCGCGAGCCGGCGCGATCGACGAGCTGCTCGCCTCGGGCGCTCTCGACGACCAGTCGGGCCTGGCCAAGGACGACATCCAGGCGGAGCTCGACCGGCTGTCCGGCGGTACGGACGTCGAGCTGGAGCTCCAGCGGATGAAGGCGGAGCTGGCCGGCGGCCCCTCGGCCTCGAAGCAGGCCATCGAGGGCGGCAACGGCACGGCCACGCCGCAGGACCAGCAGCAGTCCCAGACCCGCTTCGACAAGCAGTGACGGCACCGGCAAGCGGTGACGAGCGGTAACGAGCCCGAAGGACGCGTCATGATCGTACGGATCATGGGGGAGGGCCAGTGGAAGCTGGCCGACAGTCACCTCGTCGAGCTGAACAAGCTCGACGACGAGCTGCTCGCGGAGATGGAGTCGGGGGACGACGAGGGCTTCCGCCGGACGCTGTCCGGGTTGCTCGACGAGGTCCGCCGGATCGGCGAACCCCTCCCCGACGACGCCCTGGAACCCTCCGAGCTGATCCTGCCGGCGCCGGACGCGACCCTCGAAGAGGTCCGCGAGATGCTCTCCGACGACGGACTGATCCCGGGCTGAGCCGCACTCTCCAACTCGACCGGTGCCCCGCCCCTCCTCACCCGAGGGAGCGGGGCACCGGCGCGTCCCACCCCGTACCGTTGCCTGTCGTGACCACCCTCGACAGCGGCTTCCCGCGGCTCCGCCAGTGGCTGCGGGCGCACCCCCTCGCCTTCGACGGGGCCCTCGCGCTCGGCGTGCTCGTCTGCATGATCACCGCCTCCTTCGCCGACCCGCACGGCAGCAGGAACGGCCCCACCTTCGGCGACCGCACCCCCGACGCGGACAGCGTGGCCCTCATGGTGCTCGGCGCCGCCGCCCTCGTCCTGCGGCGCCGCGACCCCCTCGCCGTCCTGGCCTTCACCGGCGCCGTCACCCTCGTCGAATTCATCGTCGACGACCGGCCCGCGCCCGTCGTGATGAGCGTCGTGATCGCCGTCTACACCGTCGCGGCCCGCACCGACCGGCCCACGACCTGGCGGGTCGGCCTCATCACCATGGCCGTCCTGACCGGCGCCGCGATGCTCTTCGGTCCCACCCCCTGGTACGCGCAGGAGAACCTGGGCGTCTTCGCCTGGACCGGCATGGCCGCGGCCGCGGGCGACGCCGTACGCAGCCGTCGCGCCTTCGTCGACGCCATACGGGAACGGGCCGAGCGCGCGGAGCGGACCCGCGAGGAGGAGGCCCGCCGCCGGGTCGCAGAGGAGCGGCTGCGGATCGCCCGCGACCTGCACGACGTCGTCGCCCACCACATCGCGCTCGTCAACGTCCAGGCCGGGGTCGCCGCCCACGTCATGGACAAGCGGCCCGACCAGGCAAAGGAGGCCCTGGGGCACGTCAGGGCCGCCAGCCGCTCCGCCCTCGACGAGCTGCGGGCCACCGTCGGTCTGCTCCGCCAGTCCGGCGACCCCGAGGCCCCCACCGAACCCGCACCCGGCCTCACCGTCCTCGACGAGCTCCTCGCCACCTTCCGCAACGCCGGCCTCCCCGTCGAGCTGGCCTGCGCCACCGACGACACCGACCTGCCGGCGGCCGTCGACCTCGCCGCGTACCGGATCATCCAGGAGGCCCTGACCAATGTGCGCAAGCACGCCGGCCCGGCCGCCAAGGCCGAGGTGAGCGTCATCCGGGTCGGCCGTACGGTCGAGATCACCGTCCTCGACAACGGCGTACCGCAGCAGACGCCGTCCGACGACACCGGCGGACACGGGCTGCTCGGAATGCGCGAGCGGGTCTCCGCCCTCGGCGGCACGCTCACCGCCGCACCCCGCTACGGCGGCGGCTTCCGCGTTCAGGCGATACTGCCCGCAACGGCCCGTACGGGGGAGGACACATGACCATCCGGGTGCTGCTCGCCGACGACCAGGCCCTGCTCCGCAGCGCCTTCAAGGTGCTCGTGAACTCCGAACCGGACATGGAGGTCGTCGCCGAGGCCGCCGACGGGGCCGAGGCCGTCGCGCTCGCCCGGTCCACCCGGGCCGACGTCGTCCTGATGGACATCCGGATGCCGGGTACGGACGGGCTGGCCGCGACCCGCCTCATCACCGCGGACCCGGAGCTGTCCGACGTACGGATCGTCATGTTGACGACCTTCGAGGTGGACGAGTACGTCGTGCAGTCGCTCCGCGCCGGGGCCTCCGGCTTCCTCGGGAAGGGCGCGGAACCGGACGAACTGCTCAACGCCATCCGGATCGCCGCCGCGGGAGAGGCCCTGCTGTCGCCCGTGGCGACCAAAGGGCTGATCGCCAAGTTCCTCGCGCAGGGCGGGAGCGCGGACCCCGACGGCGACCAGGACGCCCCGGCGTACTCGCAGCGCCTCGCCGCCCTCACCACCCGGGAACGCGAGGTCCTCGTCCTCGTCGCCGGCGGTCACTCCAACGACGAGATCGCCGAACGCCTGGAGGTCAGCCCCCTCACGGTGAAGACGCATGTGAACCGGACCATGGCGAAACTCGGCGCGCGGGACCGGGCCCAGCTGGTGGTCACGGCGTACGAGTCGGGGCTGGTACGTCCAAGGGTGGAGTGAGGGAGTACTCCGGCGTACTCCAGACGCGGTATGCGCGGCATAAGGAATTGAGCCCCGGGGCCGAGGATCCGCTGCTTCCCATGGCTGATCGTGTATTCGGGCAGCCATCACCGCCCGCCTGCCGAGCACGCCACAGAAGAGAGACCCCATGTCCTGGCTGTCCAGATTCAGCCTCGCGCAACGGGCCCTGATCGGGCTGATGTCCATCGTCGCCATCGTCTTCGGGGCGATAGCCATCCCGCAGCTGAAGCAGCAACTGCTGCCCTCGATCGAGCTCCCGATGGTCTCGGTCCTCGCCCCCTACCAGGGCGCGTCCCCCGACGTGGTCGAGAAGCAGGTCGTCGAACCGCTCGAGAGCACGATCAAGGCCGTCGACGGCATCAAGGGCGTCACGTCCACCGCCTCCGAGGGCAACGCCGTCATCATGGCCACCTTCGACTACGGCGACGAGGGCACCAAGCAGCTCGTCGCCGACGTCCAGCAGGCCGTGAACCGGGCGCGCGTCGCGCTGCCCGACGGGGTCGACCCGCAGGTCGTCGCCGGTTCCACCGACGACATCCCGACCGTCGTCCTCGCCGTCACGTCGGACAAGGACCAGCAGGCGCTCGCCGACCAGCTGGAGCGCACCGTCGTCCCCGCCCTGGAGGACATCGACGGCGTCGGCCAGGTCTCCATCGACGGCGTCCAGGACCTGCAGATCTCCGTCACCCCCGACGACGCCAAGCTCGCGGCGGCCGGCCTGAACGTGGGCAAGCTCGCCGAGGCCATCCGCTCCGGCGGCGGCACGGTGCCGGCCGGCTCGTTCTCCGAGGACGGCAAGAGCCGTACGGTCCAGGTCGGCGGCGGCTTCACCTCGCTGCAGCAGCTCCAGGACCTGCGGATCAAGCCCGAGAACGGCAAGGCGGTCCGCCTCGCCGACGTGGCGGCGGTGAAGCAGGAGGAGGCCTCCCGGGTCTCCATCACCCGTACCGACGGCAAGCCGAGCCTCGCCGTGATGGCCACCATGGACAACGACGGCAGCGCCGTCGCCATCTCCGACGCGGTCAAGGAGAAGCTGCCCGAGCTCCGCAAGGACCTCGGCGCGGGCGCCGAGCTGACCGTCGTCTCCGACCAGGGCCCGGCCGTCTCCAAGTCGATCTCCGGTCTGACCACGGAGGGTGCGCTCGGCCTCGTCATGGCCGTCCTGGTGATCCTGGTCTTCCTCGCCTCGATCCGCTCCACCCTGGTCACCGCGGTCTCCATCCCGCTCTCGGTCGTCCTGGCCCTGATCGTGCTGTGGACCCGTGACCTCTCGCTCAACATGCTGACGCTGGGCGCCCTCACCATCGCCATCGGCCGGGTCGTCGACGACTCGATCGTGGTCCTGGAGAACATCAAGCGGCACCTCGGCTACGGCGAGGAGCGCGAGTCGGCGATCCTCACCGCCGTCCGCGAGGTCGCGGGCGCCGTGACCTCCTCCACGCTCACCACGGTCGCGGTCTTCCTGCCGATCGGTCTGGTCGGCGGCATGGTCGGCGAGCTCTTCGGCTCGTTCAGCCTGACGGTCACCGCCGCCCTGCTCGCCTCGCTCCTCGTCTCGCTCACCGTCGTCCCGGTCCTCTCCTACTGGTTCCTGCGCGCCCCCAAGGGCACGTCGGAGGACCCGGACGAGGCCCGGCGCCGCGCGGAGGAGAAGGAGAACAAGAGCCGGCTGCAGCGCCTGTACGTCCCGGTCCTGCGGTTCGCGACCCGGCGCCGCCTCACCAGCGTGGCGATCGCGATCGTCGTCCTGGTCGGCACCTTCGGCATGGCCCCGCTCCTGAAGACGAACTTCTTCGACCAGGGCGAGCAGGAGGTCATGAGCATCAAGCAGGAGCTGGCTCCCGGCACCAGCCTCGCCGCGGCCGACGAGGCCGCGAAGAAGGTCGAGCAGGTCATCGCCTCCACCGACGGGGTGAAGGACTACCAGGTCACCGTCGGCTCCTCGGGCTTCATGGCCGCCTTCGGCGGTGGCACGGGCGCCAACCAGGCCTCGTACCAGCTGACCCTCGAGGACTCGGCCTCGTACGAGAAGACCCGCGACGCGATCGACGCGGCGCTCGGCAAGCTCGACGGCATCGGCGACACGACGATCGCGGCCGGCGACGGCTTCGGCAGCCAGGACCTCAGCGTGGTCGTCAAGGCCTCCGACGCGGACACCCTGAAGAAGGCGTCCGAGGCGGTCAAGGCCGAGGTCTCCAAGCTCGACGACGTCACCGACGTCCAGAGCGACCTCTCCCAGTCGGTGCCGCGCATCTCCGTCAAGGCCAACGCGAAGGCGGCGGAGCTCGGCTTCGACGACACGACGCTCGGCATGGCCGTCGCCCAGGCCGTCCGGGGCACCCCGGCGGGCAAGGCGATCCTGAACGACACCGAGCGGGACATCGTCCTGACCTCGGCGAAGCCCGCCACCACGATGGCGAGCCTGAAGGCGCTGCCGCTCGGCCCGGTCAAGCTCGGTGACATCGCCGAGGTGAAGCTCGTCCCCGGCCCCGTCTCGATGACCCGGATCGACGGCTCGCGGGCCGCGACGATCACGGCCAAGCCGACCGGTGACAACACCGGCGCGGTGAGCACGGAGCTCCAGTCGAAGATCTCCGCGCTCGACCTGCCGGAGGGCGCGACCGCGTCCATCGGCGGTGTCTCCGAGGACCAGACCGAGGCCTTCGTCAACCTGGGCCTGGCGATGCTCGCGGCGATCGCGATCGTCTTCATGCTCCTGGTCGCGACCTTCAAGTCGCTGATCCAGCCGCTGATCCTGCTGGTGTCGATCCCGTTCGCGGCGACCGGCGCGATCGGTCTGCTCGTGATCACCGGTACGGCGATGGGCGTGCCGGCGATGATCGGCATGCTGATGCTGATCGGCATCGTCGTCACCAACGCGATCGTCCTGATCGACCTGATCAACCAGTACCGCTCGCAGGGCCTGGGCATCGTCGAGGCGGTCGTCGAGGGCGGCCGGCACCGACTGCGCCCGATCCTGATGACGGCCCTGGCGACGATCTTCGCGCTCCTCCCGATGGCGCTCGGCATCACCGGCGAGGGCGGCTTCATCGCACAGCCGCTGGCGGTCGTGGTGATCGGCGGTCTGATCACGTCGACGCTGCTGACGCTGCTGCTCGTCCCGACGCTCTACGCGATGGTGGAGCTCCGCAAGGAGCGCCGCGCGAAGAAGAGGGCGGAGAAGAAGGCGAAGAAGCAGAAGAAGCGGGACGGCACGCTCGACAACCCCGATCAGCCGGACGTGACCCCCGCGGACGCGACGCTGCTGGACAAGCTGGACGCGCTGGACATCTGACGCGCCGAACGCCGAAGGGCGCCCCGCAACCGTGCGGGGCGCCCTTCGGCGCGTCCGGGGGAGAACCGTTACGGCAGCGCGAGCATCCGCTCGAGCGCCAGCTTCGCGAAGCTCTCGGTCTCCTTGTCGACCTGGATCCGGTTGACCAGCTTGCCCTCGGCCAGCGACTCCAGCGCCCACACCAGGTGCGGCAGGTCGATCCGGTTCATCGTCGAGCAGAAGCAGACCGTCTTGTCGAGGAAGACGACCTCCTTGTCCGGGTGCGCGTTGGCCACGCGGCGGACCAGGTTCAGCTCCGTGCCGATCGCCCACTTCGAGCCGGCCGGGGCCGCCTCGAGGGTCTTGATGATGTACTCCGTCGAACCGACGTAGTCCGCCGCCGCCACGACCTCGTGCTTGCACTCCGGGTGGACCAGCACGTTCACGCCGGGGATCCGGGCGCGGACGTCCTCGACCGAGTCCAGCGAGAACCGGCCGTGCACCGAGCAGTGGCCGCGCCACAGGATCATCTTGGCGTTCCGCAGCTCCTCGACGGTCAGGCCGCCGTTCGGCTTGTGCGGGTTGTACAGGACGCAGTCGTCCAGCGTCATGCCCATCTCGCGCACCGCGGTGTTCCGGCCCAGGTGCTGGTCGGGCAGGAAGAGGACCTTCTCGCCCTGCTCGAAGGCCCAGTCGAGGGCGCGCTTGGCGTTGGACGAGGTGCAGATCGTGCCCCCGTGCTTGCCGGTGAAGGCCTTGATGTCGGCCGAGGAGTTCATGTACGAGACGGGCACGACCTGCTCGGCTATGCCGGCCTCGGTCAGCACGTCCCAGCACTCGGCGACCTGCTCGGCGGTGGCCATGTCGGCCATCGAGCAGCCGGCCGCGAGGTCGGGCAGCACGACCTTCTGGTCGTCCGTGGTGAGGATGTCGGCCGACTCGGCCATGAAGTGCACACCGCAGAAGACGATGTACTCGGCCTCCGGCTTCGCGGCCGCGTCCTTCGCCAGCTTGAAGGAGTCGCCGGTGACGTCGGCGAACTGGATGACCTCGTCGCGCTGGTAGTGGTGGCCGAGGACGAAGACCTTGTCCCCGAGCTTCTCCTTGGCGGCGCGGGCGCGCTCGACGAGGTCCGGGTCGGAGGGCGACGGAAGGTCGCCGGGACACTCCACTCCGCGCTCGCTCTTCGGGTCGGCCTCGCGGCCGAGCAGCAGCAGGGCGAGCGGCGTCGGCTGGACGTCCAGGGGCTGGGCGGTGGTCACGTCACGCACCCTTTCTATCTGCGGAAGAGCTAGCTTTTCGTCTAAATGACGCTATCTATCATAACCGCTTCACGTCAGTTTGACGATGGCCATAGTGTCGATGTGACGAATTCGGGGTCCACGGATCGGTACTTGCCCGTTCCGGGTCCGCGCAGGCCCCTGCGGGGTCTCTCGGCGCTCGTTCGGGGTTCGCGAGCGGGTGTGCGAGCATGAAGGGGAAAGACTAGGGCTCGCTCGGAATGAATCCGGGGCCCCGCCGGTTGCAACCGTCGGCAAGCAGTCTCCGTCTCCGTACAACCCGGGAGAGAAGCAGATGTCCGTATCGGACGAGAAGACCACTGTCAGCGACGGCATCCTCCTGTCTGACGCCGCCGCGGCCAAGGTCAAGGCCCTGCTCGACCAGGAAGGCCGCGACGACCTGGCGCTGCGCGTCGCCGTACAGCCCGGCGGCTGCTCCGGCCTGCGCTACCAGCTCTTCTTCGACGAGCGTTCGCTCGACGGCGACGTCGTCAAGGACTTCGACGGCGTCAAGGTCGTCACCGACCGCATGAGCGCCCCGTACCTGGGCGGCGCCTCCATCGACTTCGTCGACACCATCGAGAAGCAGGGCTTCACGATCGACAACCCGAACGCCACGGGCTCCTGCGCCTGCGGCGACTCGTTCAGCTAAACCGTCAGTCGTACGTACGAAGGCGGCCGCCCGGATCTCCGGGCGGCCGCCTTCGTGTGCGCTCCCGTGCGCGCAGGGGAGCGGGATCACTTCCTCGGTACGGGCTCCCCGCTCGCCGCGTCCACGACCGCCCGGCCGCCGAGCGGCTGCTCCAGGCTCACCGTCCGGGTCACCTCCACGGCGATGGCGATGCACGCCCTGTCCGGGTCGATCGGCTTCTCCGTCACCCGCACGGAGACCTTGTCGGCGCTCTCCTCGGCCGTCGCCGTGTACGTGCTGCACACGCCGCCCCAGAAGGTCACCGACAGCTTCGTGCCGGCGCCGTCCACGCGGTACGACTCGATCTGCCGGGCCGGCGCCGTGCCCTCACCCGGATCCGGCGTCGGCGTCGGCGTCGGGGTGGGCGTCGGCTTCGCAGGGGGTACCAGGTGCTCCGGCGCCACCGCCGTCCTGGCGACCGTGTGGGGCTTCGCCCCGGCCTCCGCCTCCACCTGGAACAGCCACGACGGTACGAGCGCCCGCTCGCCGTCCACGAACTGCGCCGCGAGCCCGAAGACCGCGCCCGTGACGGCCAGCTCCCTCGGTGCGGCGTCCGGCTCGCAGGGCGCCGTCGCGGTGTCCCCTGCCGCGTTCCCCGCGGTGCTCCCGGCCGTGTCCGCGGCCGGCGGGGCCGTCGCGCAGCCTCCGATGCCGATCGAGCCGGGGACGGCCGACCTGTTCAGCTCCTCGAGGGCCTTCGCGGCGCCGACCACCGGATAGTCGGCCCCCTTCGCCGGCTCCTTCAACTGCCCGCTGCCCGCGACCAGTTCACCGCCGGGCCCGACGTGGATCCCGGTCGACCAGCCGTACGTCGGCAGCCCGCCGACGACCGGGTCGGCGTTGACCACCCGTACCGACCCCATCAGCTGGCTCGCGTCGATCTTCGCGTCGTCCTGGCCGGTCGCCTTCAGGACCGGCGCCGCCGCCGCCCGCGCCGCCGCCTCGCTCACCGGCCCGCCGCTCGGCGGCTTCGCCTCGCCCGGGGGCGGGCAGGCCTTGCCCTTGAGGCAGGTGTCGCCGACCGGACCCCCGTCGTACCGCGTCAACGTCCAGCTGCCCGGCGCCGCGGCGGACACGTCGAGCCGCAGTCCCGAGCCGTCCTTCTCCGGCGCGATCTTCCAGACCTCGCCCTCCAGCCTCGGCGTGCCCGGGATGCCGAGAGCCGACGCCAGCCGGGTCACCTCCGCCGAGGTGACCCGGCCCTCGGGCCGGTGGACCGCGGCCGAGGAGGGCCCCTCGGGGAGTGGGCCCTTGGCCTTGTAGACGGCTCCTCCGCCGTTCGGGTCGGGCTCGCCCGGCGCGATACCGGGACCGCCGTCCCGATGCGCGCCGTCGCCCGTGGCGCCCAGGCTCAGCGGCGGGGGCGCCGCGGCCGCGCCGCCCGGCGCGGCGGTGCCGTCCGAGGTGGTGGCGAGGTACACCCCGCCGCCCCCGGCCAGCAGCACGCCCGCCGCGACCGAGGCCACGAGCAACGGCCGGTGCCGCATCCGCCGGTTCTCCGTACCGCTCACCGCATCGCTCCTTCGTCCCTGGCCCGGGGACAGCTCCCCGGAAGACATCAGTGGGACGGAACGGGTGAGCGAGTGGTTCCGTCCGTCAGGCGCCGTACTCGGGGGTGGCGTCGATCAGCCGCGCCGAGGCGGGCGGGACGACGACACCGTGGATCGACGCGGGGGAGACCGGAGCGGGCTCGGCGTCCGCCGGGACCACCCAGTGCGGAGCCATCCGCGCGCTGGCGCCGCGCAGCTGGGCGAGGCTGAACTCGGACTCCTGAGGCTCACGAGGAGCGGGTTGCGTGGACATGTGCGCACCGTACGCACGCCACCGCTCCGGGGAAAAGGCCTACTCTGGGGTAGTTTCCACTGTTCGGCAGGGTCCCCCCCAGCCGGTAGCGTGAACTGTCAACCGCTTTCCGTCCCGCAGGAGCGCCCAGCCGTGCGTATCGCAGTCACCGGCTCCATCGCCACCGACCACCTCATGACCTTCCCCGGCCGGTTCGCAGACCAGCTCGTAGCGGACCAGCTGCACACGGTCTCCCTCTCCTTCCTCGTCGACAACCTCGACATCCGGCGGGGAGGCGTGGGCCCGAACATCTGCTTCGGCATGGGGCAGCTCGGCGGCAACCCGATCCTCGTGGGTGCGGCCGGCTACGACTTCGACGAGTACCGCGCCTGGCTCGACCGGCACGGCGTCGACACCGGCTCCGTGCGGATCTCCGAGGTCCTGCACACCGCCCGCTTCGTCTGCACCACGGACAAGGACCACAACCAGATCGGCTCCTTCTACACGGGCGCGATGAGCGAGGCCCGGCAGATCGAGCTGAAGGCCGTCGCCGACCGCGTGGGCGGCCTCGACCTCGTCCTCATCGGCGCCGACGACCCCGAGGCGATGCTGCGCCACACCGAGGAGTGCAAGACGCGGGGCATCCCCTTCGCGGCGGACTTCTCCCAGCAGATCGCGCGCATGGACGGCGACGAGATCCGCACGCTCCTGGACGGGGCCACGTACCTCTTCTCCAACGAGTACGAGAAGGGGCTCATCGAGTCCAAGACCGGCTGGAGCGACGAGGAGATCCTCGGGCGGGTCGGGCACCGGGTCACCACCCTCGGCTCGCGCGGTGTCCGCATCGAGCGGGCGGGCGAGGAAGGCATCGAGGTCGGCTGCGCGGAGGAGGACGCCAAGGTCGACCCGACCGGCGTCGGCGACGCCTTCCGGGCCGGCTTCCTCACCGGCCTGTCGTGGGGCGTCAGCCTGGAGCGCGCGGCCCAGGTCGGCTGCATGCTCGCCACGCTGGTGATCGAGACCCTGGGCACCCAGGAGTACACCCTGCGCCGCGCCAACTTCATGGAGCGCTTCACCAAGGCGTACGGCGACGTGGCCGCCGCCGAGGTCCAGTCGCACCTGGGCTGAGCCACAGGGGCTCCGCCCGTGCGGCGGAGCCCCTGGCTGTCCGGCCTGATCCGCGGGGCAGCCCCTACGCCACCCGGCGCACCACGTACGCCACCCCGCCCTTCGGGGACGGCTCCTCGCCCACGTACTCCTGGCCGCGCATCTCGCACCAGGCCGGGATGTCCAGGCGGGCCGCCTCGTCGTCGGAGAGGACCGTGACCGTGCCGCCCACGGGCACGTCGCCGATCACCTTCGCCAGCTCGATCACCGGGATCGGGCACCGCCGGCCCAGGGCGTCCACCACGAGGGATCCCGAGCCGCCCGGGCCCGTCGGCACCTCGGGGGCGCCGAGCCGCTCCCGTACCCCCGCGACCACCCCCGGGAGCACGGTCAGGAAGCGGTCGACGTCCTCCTCCGTCGTGCCCGTCGGCAGCGACACCCGGACGTTCCCCTCGCTCAGCACCCCCATCGCGCGCAGCACATGGCTGGGCGTCAGCGTCGAACTCGTACACGACGAACCGGACGAAACGGAGAAACCCTCCCGGTCCAGCTCGTGCAGCAGGGTCTCTCCGTCGACATAGAGACAGGAGAAGGTGACGAGATGGGGGAGTCGGCGCGTCGGATCGCCCACCACCTCCACATCCGGCACCAGCTCCGGCACCCGTGCCCGGATCCGGTCCACCAGCGCCCGCAGCCGGGCCCCTTCGGCCTCCGCCTCCGCCCGCACCGCCCGCAGCGACGCCGCCGCGGCCACGATCGCCGGCAGGTTCTCGAAGCCGGCCGCCCGCCCCGACTCCCGCTCGTCCGCCGGACCTTGAGGGGCGAAACGGACACCCTTGCGGACCGCGAGCAGCCCCACGCCCGCCGGACCGCCCCACTTGTGCGCGCTCGCCGCAAGGAGCGACCAGGGCCCCTCCACCGGGCCCCAGCCCAGCGACTGCGCCGCGTCCACGAGCAGCGGCACGCCCGCCGCCGCACACGCCTCGGCGACCTCCGCCACCGGCTGCGCCGTCCCCACCTCGTGGTTGGCGGACTGCAGACAGGCAAGGGCCGTCCCCGGCTCCAGGGCCGCCGCGAAGGCCGCGGACTCCACCGCGCCCGACCGGCCCACCGGCACCTCCGTCATCGACCCGCCGGCCGCCGCGTGCGCGTCGCCCGCGTGCAGGACGGAGGAGTGCTCGACCGCCGAGACCACCAGACGGGTCCCGACACGCCGACGCCCCGCGAGCGCGCCGGAAATTCCGGAATGCACCGCGCGCGTCCCCGAAGGAGTGAAGACCAACTCGTCGGGGCGGCAGCCCACCGCCTCCGCCGCGGCCTCCCGCGCCGCGTCGAGCAGCATCCTGGCGCGCCGCCCCTCGCGGTAGAGCCGGGCGGGGTCGGCCCAGCCCTCGTCAAGGGAGGCAAGCAGCGCCTGGCGGGCGACGGGGTGGAGCGGGGCGGAGGAGGCGGCGTCGAAGTAGGGCACCCGACCACGCTAGCCCCCGCTCCGTAATCCCCCGTCAGATGCCCCGCCCGCGCGGCCGATCGCCCCACGTCCGGGGGGTCGGGAGGCGTTCGCGGAGGCCCGGCGTCCACCCCTTCGGGGAGTCGGACGGCGCGTTGGGCACCCTCCCCGCGCGACCCCAAATAGCGTCCAGTAGGGTTTGGTCCGCATAAACATCCAAACCCCTGCCCGCGGCCGGGGCGGCGACCGACCAGAGAGACGGACGGCCGTGGCCGACCAGCGCGGGCCGAGACTCTCGGGAAGGCGCTACGTGAGTCCCAACGGCTCCGACCTCCCCCGCAGCCAAGGCGCGGGTGGTACCCCCACGTCTCGGCGCCCGATGCGGCGGAAGCTGCCGCAGGTGCTGACTGCGGGCCTGATCCTGGCGACAGCCACCGGCTGCTCGTACAACTGGGAAGACTTCCCCCGCCTTGGAATGCCCACCCCGGTCACGGAAGAGGCGCCTCGGATCCTCTCCCTCTGGCAGGGCTCGTGGGCGGCTGCGCTCGTCACGGGCGTGCTGGTCTGGGGGCTGATCCTGTGGTCCGTCATCTTCCACCGGCGCAGCCGCACCAAGGTCGAGGTTCCTCCGCAGACGCGGTACAACATGCCGATCGAGGCGCTGTACACCGTCACCCCGCTCATCATCGTCTCCGTGCTCTTCTACTTCACGGCACGTGACGAGTCCAAGCTCCTGTCGCTCGCCGACAAGCCCGCCCACACCATCAACGTGGTCGGCTACCAGTGGAGCTGGGGCTTCAACTACGTCGAGAACGTGCCCGGAGTGAAGGGCGACGCCAAGACGGCCCCGAACCTCGACGCCATTCCGGACAAGTACCAGGATGCCTTCCCGGCGAACGCCGGCGGTGTCTACGACGCCGGCATCCCGGGCGACCGGAACCCGCAGAACGGCAACCCGGGTCCGACCCTGTGGCTGCCGAAGGGCGAGAAGGTCCGGTTCGTCCTGACCTCCCGTGACGTCATCCACTCCTTCTGGGTGGTCCCCTTCCTGTTCAAGCAGGACGTCATCCCGGGTCACACCAACGTCTTCGAGGTGACTCCGACCCAGGAGGGCACCTTCATGGGCAAGTGCGCCGAGCTCTGCGGCGTCGACCACTCCCGGATGCTCTTCAACGTCAAGGTGGTCTCCCCGGAGCGCTACCAGCAGCACCTGAAGGAGCTGGCGGAGAAGGGGCAGACCGGCTACATCCCGTCGGGCATTGAGCAGACGGACCCGGCCAGGAATGCGGAGAAGAACCAACTGTGAGCATCCTCAACGAACCCCAGGGTGCGGCCGCGGCTGAGGACTCGTACGAGAACGAGCTTCCGGTACGCCGCAAGCAGCCCGGCAATGTCGTGGTGAAGTGGCTGACCACCACCGACCACAAGACGATCGGCACGCTCTACCTGGTCACGTCGTTCGTCTTCTTCTGCATCGGCGGACTCATGGCGCTCTTCATGCGCGCCGAGCTGGCCCGTCCGGGTACGCAGATCATGTCGAACGAGCAGTTCAACCAGGCGTTCACGATGCACGGCACGATCATGCTGCTGATGTTCGCGACGCCGCTGTTCGCCGGTTTCGCGAACTGGATCATGCCGCTGCAGATCGGCGCGCCCGACGTGGCGTTCCCGCGGCTGAACATGTTCGCGTACTGGCTGTACCTCTTCGGCTCGATCATCGCGGTGGCCGGCTTCCTCACCCCGCAGGGTGCGGCCGACTTCGGCTGGTTCGCCTACTCCCCGCTGTCGGACGCCGTCCGCTCGCCGGGTGTCGGCGCCGACATGTGGATCATGGGTCTGGCCTTCTCCGGCTTCGGCACGATCCTCGGCTCGGTCAACTTCATCACCACGATCATCTGCATGCGCGCTCCTGGCATGACGATGTTCCGCATGCCGATCTTCACCTGGAACGTGCTGCTGACCGGTGTCCTGGTCCTGCTCGCCTTCCCGGTCCTGGCGGCCGCGCTGTTCGCCCTGGAGGCGGACCGCAAGTTCGGTGCCCACGTCTTCGACGCGGCCAACGGCGGTGCCCTGCTCTGGCAGCACCTCTTCTGGTTCTTCGGACACCCAGAGGTGTACATCATCGCCCTGCCGTTCTTCGGCATCGTCTCCGAAGTGATCCCGGTCTTCAGCCGCAAGCCGATGTTCGGCTACATCGGTCTGATCGCCGCGACCATCGCGATCGCCGGTCTCTCCGTGACCGTGTGGGCCCACCACATGTACGTCACCGGTGGCGTGCTCCTACCGTTCTTCTCCTTCATGACGTTCCTCATCGCCGTACCGACCGGCGTGAAGTTCTTCAACTGGATCGGAACGATGTGGAAGGGCTCGTTGTCCTTCGAGACACCGATGCTCTGGACGATCGGCTTCCTGGTCACCTTCACCTTCGGTGGTCTGACCGGCGTCATCCTGGCCTCGCCACCGATGGACTTCCACGTCTCCGACTCGTACTTCGTCGTCGCCCACTTCCACTACGTCGTCTTCGGCACCGTGGTGTTCGCGATGTTCGCCGGCTTCCACTTCTGGTGGCCGAAGTTCACCGGCAAGATGCTGGACGAGCGGCTCGGGAAGATGACCTTCTGGACGCTGTTCATCGGCTTCCACGGCACGTTCCTGGTGCAGCACTGGCTCGGTGCCGAGGGCATGCCGCGTCGTTACGCGGACTACCTCGACGCCGACGGCTTCACCGCGCTGAACACGATCTCGACGATCTCCTCCTTCCTGCTCGGCCTGTCGATCCTTCCGTTCATGTACAACGTCTGGAAGACCGCCAAGTACGGCAAGAAGATCGAGGTCGACGACCCGTGGGGTTACGGCCGTTCGCTGGAGTGGGCCACCTCCTGCCCGCCCCCGCGGCACAACTTCCTCACCCTGCCGCGGATCCGTTCCGAATCCCCGGCGTTCGACCTGCACCACCCTGAGATCGCGGCGGTCGACCAGCTTGAGAACAAGCCGCACGAGGCCGCGGCCCTCGCCGGCAGCAAGGAGGCCGGCAAGTGAAGATCCAGGGCAAGATGTTCATCTGGCTGAGCGTCTTCATCCTCGCCATGGCGATCCTCTATGGCGTGTGGTCGAAGGAGCCGGTCGGCACCACGGCGCTCTTCCTGGCCTTCGGCCTGGCCATCATGATCGGCTACTACCTGGCCTTCACGGCCCGGCGGGTCGACGCGATGGCGCAGGACAACAAGGAGGCCGACGTCGCGGACGAGGCCGGCGAGGTGGGCTTCTTCGCCCCCCACAGCTGGCAGCCGCTCTCGCTGGCCATCGGTGGTGCGCTCGCCTTCCTCGCCGTCGCGATGGGCTGGTGGCTGCTGTACTTCTCCGCGCCGCTCATCCTGGTCGGCCTGTTCGGCTGGGTGTTCGAGTTCTACCGCGGTGAGAACCAGAACCAGTAGCACCACCCGCTTCACCCCGTAACACCCCGAGGGGCCCGGACACTTCGTCACCCGAAGTGTCCGGGCCCCTCGTTTGCAGCACTCGACGCGCTGGTCGGGTGGAATGTTCTTACGGTGATGTCATGAACGACACGCCGCGCATTCGGACTGTTCTGAGCTGCACTCTTCTGGCCCTCCTCGTCAGCGTGGGCGCCGGCGCCTGCGCGGGCACCGACGGCCACCCGCTCTCGGCGAAGCCGTACGACGCGGCGGAGCAGGTCTCCTTCAGTACTCCGGCGGACGGCAGGAAGGCCGACCCGGACAAGGCGCTGGAGATCACCGCCAAGGGCTCCGACGGCCGCATCACGGACGTGACGGCCGTCGACGCGACCGGGCACCACCTGGCCGGCGAACTGACCGCGGACGGCCGCCTCTGGCGCTCCACGGGCTCCCTGGTCGCCGGCGCCCGGTACACCGTCAAGGTGTCCGTGGAGGACGAGGACGGCGCCCCCGGCACCCGTACGTTCACGTTCGAGACCGCCCCGGCCAAGCGGGCCCTGACGGTCGAGTTCGGCCCGGAGGCGGGCAAGTACGGCGTCGGGCAGCCCATCACGGCCGACCTCAGCCTCCCGGTGAAGGACCGCAAGGCCCGCGCGGTGGTCGAACGGGCCCTGAAGGTGCGCTCCACGCCGACCGTCGAGGGCTCCTGGCACTGGGTGGACGACAAGAAGCTGCACTTCCGCCCGAAGGAGTACTGGCCCACGGGCGCGACGATCAACGTCACCGGCAACCTCGCGGGCGTCAAGGTCGGCGACAAGCTCTACGGCGGCGAGTCGAAGCCGCTGAAGCTGACCATCGGCGACCGGATCGAGGCGGTCGCGGACGCCGGCTCGCACTACATGACCGTGCGGCGCAACGGAGAAGTGATCAATACCATTCCGGTGACCACCGGCAAACCGGGCTTCTCCACCCGAAACGGAATCAAGGTCGTGCTCGGCAAGGAGTACTTCGTACGGATGCGCGGTACCAGCATCGGCATCGCGGAGGGCAGCTCCGAGTCGTACGACCTGCCCGTCTACTACGCCACACGGGTCACATGGAGCGGCGAGTACGTCCATGCCGCGCCCTGGTCCGTCGGCTCGCAGGGCGTGGCGAACGTCAGCCACGGCTGTGTCGGCATGTCGACGGGGAACGCGGCCTGGTTCTACGAGACCGTCCGCCCGGGCGACATCGTGAGGACCGTCAACAGCTACGGCGACACGATGGACCCGTTCGGGAACGGCTTCGGCGACTGGAACCTGACCTGGGACAAGTGGCGCCAGGGCAGCGCCCTGGTGGCCGACGCCAAGAGCGCCGTCCACCAGTCGGACCCCACCCGCCTGCGGCCCTCGGTCTAGCGCCTACGCGTCGATGGACAGGCGCGTGCGCAGCAGGCCCGCCAGGGACGCCGCGAACTCGACCGGTTCCACCGGAAGGGTGACGGCGGCGTCCGCGCGGCTCCAGGTCGCCAGCCAGGCGTCCTGCGGCCGGCCGATCAGGAGCAGCACCGGCGGGCAGTGGAAGACCTCGTCCTTGATCTGCCGGCAGACGCCCATACCGCCCGCGGGCACGGCCTCGCCGTCCAGGACACAGGCGTCGATCCCGCCCTCCTCAAGGCGCGCGAGCACGGCCGGGAGTGTCGCGCACTCGATGAACTCGACCGGCGGAACGTCGGCAGCGGGCCTGCGACCCGCTGCGAGCCGCACCTGTTCCCGCGTGTTCGCGTCGTCGCTGTAGACCAGGACCGTGGCGCTCGACTGCATCGTTCCTCCGTGAAGGTCATCAACCGATGCGCGGGATGCTACTCCGTCCCACACCCCGTCAACACCGGTACGACACCGGTCGGGAGGCTGCCGCGATGGGCCGTTCGGGCTGGACACACGCCCCTGACACTCCGAACGGCACCCCCCGGAGTGAGGGCGGGATAAGCGACCGACATAATGTCGGTCGTGGCGACAGTAACGACAGTAGAAACCGGGCACGCGCACCCGTCGGTCAATCGACCGAACCTCACCAGCGTCGGAACCATCATCTGGTTGAGTTCCGAGCTGATGTTCTTCGCGGCCCTCTTCGCGATGTACTTCACCCTGCGATCGGTGACCGGTCCAGAGTTCTGGACGGAAAAGGCCGACGCCTTGAACTTCCCGTTCTCGGCGACCAACACCACGATCCTGGTGCTCTCCTCCCTCACCTGCCAGCTCGGCGTCTTCGCCGCCGAGCGGGGCGATGTGAAGAAGCTCCGGACGTGGTTCATCATCACGTTCGTGATGGGTGCGATCTTCATCGGCGGCCAGGTCTTCGAGTACACCGAGCTGGTCAAGCACGAGGGGCTCTCGCTCTCGTCGGACCCGTACGGCTCGGTGTTCTACCTGACCACCGGCTTCCACGGCCTGCACGTGACGGGCGGTCTCATCGCCTTCCTGCTGGTCCTGGGCCGGACGTACGCCGCCAAGAGGTTCACTCACGAGCAGGCAACCGCCGCCATCGTCGTGTCCTACTACTGGCACTTCGTCGATGTCGTCTGGATCGGCCTCTTCGCCACGATCTACATGATCAAGTAATCGGGTCCCGGGACCCGAGCACATCCAGCAAGCATCGACGCAGAAGATCCTGACACCGGGGTAATCCGTGAAAAAGCTCTCCGCACGACGACGCCATCCGCTGGCGGCGGTCGTCGTCCTACTCCTCGCGCTGGCGGCCACCGGGGGGCTGTACGCCGCGTTCGCGCCTGCGGGCACGGCGAAGGCCGATGAAACAGCCCAGTCCCTCGCCATCGAGGAGGGCAAGAAGCTCTACGCCGTCGGCTGCGCCAGCTGCCACGGAACCGGCGGTCAGGGCACCACTGACGGCCCGTCCCTGGTCGGCGTCGGTTCGGCGGCCGTGGACTTCCAGGTCGGCACGGGCCGTATGCCGGCCCAGCAGCCGGGCGCCCAGGTGCCGAAGAAGAAGGTCATCTACTCGCAGGCTGAGATCGATCAGCTCGCGGCGTACATCGCCTCCCTCGGCGCCGGCCCGATCACGCCGACCGAGGGCCAGTACAGCCCCGACGGCGCCGACATCGCCCGTGGTGGCGACCTGTTCCGCTCCAACTGCGCCCAGTGCCACAACTTCACCGGTGAGGGCGGCGCGCTGACGCACGGCAAGTACGCCCCCAGCCTCGAAGGCGTGAGCCCGAAGCACCTGTACGAGGCCATGCAGACCGGCCCGCAGAACATGCCCTCCTTCCCGGACACGACCATGCCGGAGCAGGAGAAGCAGGACATCATCGCGTACGTCCAGGCCGTCAACGGCGAAAAGGCCGACAGCCCCGGCGGGCTCTCGCTCGGTGGCCTCGGCCCCGTCAGCGAAGGTCTGTTCGCGTGGATCTTCGGTCTGGGTGCGCTGATCGCAGTTGCCGTCTGGGTCGCGGCCCACACCGCTAAGGCCAAGAAGTCATGAGTAGCCAAGAGATTCCAGAAGAGAACCTGCCCGCTGAGCAGGACACCGCGCACGGCGCGGTGAAGGTCCTCGACGACCCGTTCGCGGACCCGGGCCTCCCGCCCCACAAGCCGCGCATCCAGGACATCGACGAGCGGGCCGCCAGGCGGTCCGAGCGTGCGGTCGCCTTCATGTTCACGCTGTCGATGCTGGCCACTGTCGGCTTCATCGCCTCGTACGTGATCTTCCCGGTCGACAAGATCGTCTACATCTGGCCGTTCGGCCGGGTGAGCGCGCTCAACTTCGCCCTGGGTCTGACCCTCGGCGCGGCGCTCTTCTTCATCGGCGCGGGCGCGGTCCACTGGGCCCGCACCCTGATGTCCGACGTGGAGATCGCCGACGAGCGTCACCCGATCCAGGCGTCGCCGGAGACCAAGGCGAAGGTCATGGCGGACTTCGCGGCCGGTGCCGCCGAGTCCGGCATGGGCCGCCGCAAGCTCATCCGCAACACGATGTTCGGTGCGCTGTCGCTCGTACCGCTCTCCGGCATCGTGCTGCTGCGTGACATGGGCCCGCTGCCCGAGAAGAAGCTCCGGACCACCCTGTGGGCCAACGGCAAGCAGCTCATCAACATGAACACGCACGAGCCGCTGCGTCCCGAGGACGTCGCCGTCGGTTCGCTGACCTTCGCGATGCCCGAGGGCCTCTCGGAGCACGACCACAACTTCCAGGTCGAGATCGCCAAGGCCGCCCTGATGATCGTCCGGATCCAGCCGGAGGACATCAAGGACAAGCGCGAGCTCGAGTGGTCGCACGAGGGCATCGTCGCCTTCTCGAAGATCTGCACCCACGTGGGCTGCCCGATCTCGCTGTACGAGCAGCAGACCCACCACGTGCTCTGCCCGTGCCACCAGTCCACCTTCGACCTCGCCGACGGCGCCCGCGTCATCTTCGGCCCGGCCGGCCACGCCCTTCCGCAGCTGCGGATCGGTGTGAACGACAAGGGCAACCTGGAGGCGCTCGGCGACTTCGACGAGCCCGTCGGCCCTGCCTTCTGGGAGCGCGGATGAGCACTGTGACCGATTCGAAGAAGAAGGCACCCGCCGGTGAGCGGGTCGCCGACTGGGCCGACGGCCGTCTCGGGATCTACTCCCTGGCCAAGGCCAACATGCGGAAGATCTTCCCGGACCACTGGTCCTTCATGCTGGGCGAGATCTGCCTCTACAGCTTCCTCATCATCATCCTGACGGGTGTGTACCTGACGCTGTTCTTCCACCCGTCGATGAACGAGGTGGAGTACCACGGCAGCTACATCCCGCTCCAGGGTCAGCTGATGTCCGAGGCGTTCAACTCGACCATGCACATCTCCTTCGATGTGCGCGGTGGTCTGCTCATCCGGCAGATCCACCACTGGGCGGCGCTGATCTTCCTCGCGGGCATGTTCGTGCACATGATGCGCGTGTTCTTCACGGGTGCGTTCCGCAAGCCGCGTGAGATCAACTGGCTGTTCGGCTTCCTGCTGTTCTTCCTGGGCATGTTCACCGGCTTCACCGGTTACTCGCTCCCGGACGACCTGCTCTCCGGCACCGGTGTCCGCTTCATGCAGGGCGCGATCCTGTCCGTGCCGGTCATCGGCACGTACCTGTCGATGTTCCTGTTCGGCGGGGAGTTCCCCGGCGGCGACTTCGTGGCCCGGTTCTACTCGGCACACGTCCTGCTGCTGCCCGGCATCATGCTCGGCCTGGTGGTCGCCCACCTGATCCTGGTCTTCTACCACAAGCACACGCAGTTCGAGGGCCCCGGCCGTACGAACAAGAACGTCGTGGGCATGCCGCTGCTGCCGGTGTACATGGCCAAGGCCGGAGGCTTCTTCTTCCTGGTCTTCGGTGTCATCGCGGTCATCGCGGCGATCGCCTCGATCAACCCGATCTGGGCGCTCGGCCCGTACCGCCCGGACCAGGTGTCCACCGGCGCCCAGCCCGACTGGTACATGGGCTTCGCCGAGGGTCTGATCCGTGTCATGCCGGGCTGGGAGATCAACCTCTGGGGCCACACGCTCGTCCTGGGCGTGATGATCCCGCTGGCGATCTTCCCGCTGGTCCTCGCGGCCATCGCGGTCTACCCGTTCATCGAGTCCTGGATCACGGGCGACAAGCGCGAGCACCACATCGCGCAGCGCCCGCGCAACGCTCCGACGCGCACCGCCTTCGGTGTCGCCTGGATCACCGCGTACATGATCATGCTCGTCGGTGGTGGAAACGACCTCTGGGCCACCCACTTCCACCTGTCGATCAACTCGATCACCTGGTTCGTCCGGATCTTCTTCTTCGTCGGACCGGTCATCGCGTTCGTCGTCACCAAGCGGATCTGCCTCGGCCTCCAGCGCCGGGACAAGGACAAGGTGCTGCACGGACGCGAGTCCGGCATCATCAAGCGCCTGCCGCACGGTGAGTTCGTCGAGGTCCACCAGCCGCTCAGCCAGGGCGAGCTGTACAAGCTCACGGCGCACGAGCAGAACAAGCCGGCCGAGCTCGGCCCGCTGGTCGACGAGAACGGCGTCGAGCGCAAGGTCGGTCGCATGGAGAAGCTCCGCGTCAAGCTCAGCAAGGGCTACTACGGCGAGGACCACCAGATCGCCAAGCCGACCGCCGAGGAGTACAAGGAGATCACCAGCGGCCACGGCCACCACTGATCACCTGATCCACACGACCTGACGGTCGTCGCAAGGTCGCCACAGCGGGAGCCCCGTCCATTCGATGGACGGGGCTCTTTGCCGTCCCCGTGGATCGATAGGGTGGGTGCTGTATCCGTTACGTGATGACCAGGAGCTGCCATGAGCGCTGCGACCCCCGCTGGAGGACCTACGTCGGCGGGCCGCTCCTGGCCCACCGTCCTGGACGGGCTGCTCACCGGCCGTGACCAGAGCGCCGAGGACACCGCCTGGGCGATGGACCGCATCCTGCGCGGCGAGGCCACCGACGCCCAGATCGCCGGCTTCGCGGTCGCGCTGCGCGCCAAGGGCGAGACCGTCGAGGAGATCTCCGGCCTTGTCCGGACGATGTACGAGCACGCCAACGTGATCGAAGTCCCCGGACCGTCCGTGGACATCGTCGGCACCGGTGGTGACGGCGCCAAGACCGTCAACATCTCCACGATGTCGGCGATCGTCGTGGCCGGCACGGGCGCCAAGGTCGTCAAGCACGGCAACCGTGCCGCGTCCAGCGCGAGCGGCGCCTCCGACGTCCTGGAGAAGCTCGGCGTCAATCTGCAGCTGACCCCGCAGCGCGTCGTCGAGGTCGCGGAGGAGGCCGGGATCACCTTCTGCTTCGCGGTGAAGTTCCACCCGGCGCTGCGCCACGTGGCCGCGGCCCGCAAGGAGCTCGGCATCAGGACCACCTTCAACTTCCTCGGTCCGCTCACCAACCCGGCCCGGGTCAAGGCCCAGGCGACCGGTGTCGCCGACGCCCGGATGGCCCCGATCATGGCCGGCGTGCTCGCCGAGCGCGGCTCCTCCGCGCTGGTCTTCCGCGGCGACGACGGCCTGGACGAGCTGACGACCACGGCCACCTCGCGGGTCTGGGTGGTACGGGACGGGAAGGTGCGCGAGGAGGCCTTCGACCCGCGGGACGTCGGCATCGAGCTCGTCCCCGTGGAGGCGCTGCGCGGCGCCGACGCCTCGTACAACGCGGACGTGGCGCGCCGGCTGCTCGCGGGCGAGACCGGTCCCGTACGGGACGCGGTCCTGCTGAACTCGGCGGCGGCGCTCGTGGCGCTGCACCCGGGGGAGGGCACCCTGGTGGAGCAGCTGCGCGAGGGCATCGCGAAGGCGGCCGAGTCGATCGACTCGGGGGCCGCCAGGCAGGCCCTGGAGCGCTGGGTCGCGGCAAGCAACAGGTAGCAGCTCGCGGCGCGACCCCGTTCCGGAATCCGGGACGGGGTTGCGCGGCGGCGATCACGTGGCATACGTTCTGTGCCAGGTCATGAGTGACAGCCATTAGGCCCCGGCTGGCTGTCCGGCAACCCTCCGTCCGTGGCGGGGTGCCCCGGGTGAAGACCAGGCCGTAGGCAGCAAGGTCTACGGCAAGCGCGGACCCCTGCGACACCCTGGGGTCCTGGTCCTCAAGGGAGCAGTCTCGTGAGCAAGCGAATGCGATAGGGCCCTTCGGCCCCGTTTCCCCACCCTCCGCACGACCACCGTGTGTCGAGGCAACACCCGTACGAGGCACCCCACTTCGCGCTGCCCTGCGGGCCCTTCGCTGCCCATTCCTGCCGGGAGATACCGCCATGTCCGCGTACCCGAACGCCGCCGCCACTGTCACCGCCACCGCCACCGCCACCGCCGACTCCGAGGCCGGCGACCCCTGCTGCGCCGCCCCGCTCCCGGTCCTCGGGCGGGACGTCACCGTGCCGCTCGTGACCGGGGGCGAGGTCACCTACGCCGCGCTCGACTACGCCGCCAGCGCGCCGGCCCTGCAGCGGGTGTGGGACGACGTCGCCGCGTACGCCCCGTACTACGGCAGCGTCCACCGCGGCGCCGGGTACCTCTCGCAGCTCTCCACCGACCTGTTCGAGAACAGCCGCGTCACCGTCGCCGAGTTCCTCGACTGCCGCCCCGGCGACCAGGTCGTCTTCACCCGCTCCACCACCGACTCGCTCAACCTGCTCGCCGCCGTGATCCCCGCCGGCTGCGAGGTCTTCGTCTTCGAGACCGAGCACCACGCCTCGCTCCTGCCGTGGAAGGACGCCCGGGTCACCTACCTCAACGCGCCCCGCACGCCCGCCCAGGCCGTCGAGACCCTGGAGCGCGCCCTCGCCGACCGCGATCCCTACGGCCCCGCCCTCGTCTGCGTGACCGGCGCGTCGAACGTCACCGGTGAGCTGTGGCCGGTCAAGGAGCTGGCCGCCGCCGCGCACGCCCACGGCGCCCGGATCGTCCTCGACGCCGCCCAGCTCGCACCCCACCACCCCGTCTCCGTACGGGAGTTGGACGTGGACTGGGTCGCGTTCTCCGGTCACAAGCTGTACGCCCCGTTCGGTTCGGGTGTCCTCGCGGGCCGTGCCGACTGGCTCCAGGACGCCGAGCCGTACCTCGCCGGTGGCGGTGCGTCGAAGAAGGTCGCCCGCCGCGCCGACGGCGGCGTGGACGTCGAGTGGCACACCACCGCCGCCCGCCACGAGGCCGGCTCGCCGAACGTCATCGGCGTCTACTCCATCGCCTCCGCCTGCAAGGCGCTCACCGAGGCCGGTTTCGACCAGCTCGTCGCCCGCGAGCAGCACCTCGTCGCCACCGTCCGCGAGGGCCTCGCCGAGGTGCCCGAGGTCAAGGTGCTCTCGCTCTTCGGCGACGACGCTCCCCGGGTCGGCGTCATCTCCTTCGTCGTCGAGGGCTGGAACAGCTCGCACTTCGCCGCCGCGCTCTCCGCCGAGTACGGCATCGGCGTCCGCGACGGCCTCTTCTGCGCCCACCCGCTGGTCCGCACCCTGCTCGGCAGCGACCCGCAGACCCAGGGCGAGTGCGGCGCGCCCGAGGCCGCGCCCGGCGAGAAGTCGCTCAACGCCATCCGGGTCAGCTTCGGCGCCGGTACGCCGGACGAGCACGTGGAGCGTTTCGTACGGGCCGTGAAGGAGCTCGTCCGGGACGGCGCGCAGTGGAAGTACCGCACCGAGGACGGCCGTTGCGTCCCGGACCGCGGCTGAGCACCCACTCGTACGGGTGAAGGGGGCCTCCTGTCGGGGCCCCCTTCGTCAGGACTCCAGGCCGATGGCGAAGGCCGCTTCCAGGTCGTGCTGGGAGTACGTACGGAACGCCACGTGCGTGTCCGTCGCCTCGACGCCCGGGATCTTGCTGATCCGGCCGGGGATGACGTCCGCCAGGTCGTCGTGCCGGGGCACGCGGACCATGGCGATCAGGTCGTACGTACCGGTCACCGAGAAGACCTCGCTGACGCTGTCGAGCGCGGCGATCGACTCCGCGATCTCGGGGATGCGGTCCACGCTGGTCTTGATGAGCACGATCGCGGTGATCACGGCTGGCTTTCTCCCTCGGTCGCCGCGGCTGGGGACTTCACTGTATCCCCACCCCGGTAGCGGCCCCAGGCGTAGAGGAAGCCGACGGCGAAGCCCACCACATGGGCCAGATACGCCACGCCGGGCCCGGCGCCCGCCGCGCGGGCCGCGAGCCACTGCAGCACGAACCAGAAGACCAGCACGATCCAGGCGGGGAAGCGCAGCGGCAGGAAGAGCAGGAAGGGGAACAGGCTGGTCACCCGTGCCTTCGGGAAGAGATACAGGAACGCGCCGAGGACCCCCGAGATCGCCCCCGAGGCCCCCACGAGCGTCTGCTCGCTGCCCGCGTGCGCCGCCGCGTAGCCGAGCAGCGCCAGATAGCCGCAGGCCAGATAGAAGAGGCCGAACGCGAGCGGGCCCATCCGTTCCTCGGTCATCGCGCCGAAGACGTAGAGGAAGAGCATGTTCCCCAGCAGGTGCAGCCAGCTGCCGTGGACGAAGAGGGCGGTCAGCGGGGTGAGCAGGGTGCGCGGCGGGCCGCCGCCCATCAGCTCCGCGGGGACGACCCCCCAGCGGTGGAAGTACGCGCTCTGCGCCGCGAGGAGCGTGTCGCCTGTCCCGTGTACGGGATTGAGGCCCGACACCGGGCTGATCACGAAGACCAGGCAGCAGGCGCCGATCAGGGCGTACGTCACCGTGGGTCCGGTCCGGGCGCCCCGCCATGTGCCGAGGGCCGTCCGCCGCCAGTCGATCCGCCGCCAATCGATCATGGACAGATCATGGCGTAACGGGGTCGAACTGGACAGAGTGCCTCGCCGCGACACGGGGTACCCGCAAGGCCGTAGGGTTACGCGTTGTACCTCCGCAGTTCGACGGCGCACCGCGGCACCCGCATCCGCATCACGCAATGAAAGAGGACGGCACCCGATGACGACGGTTCCCCTGCCGACCGCCGAGACCCGTTGGCGCTGCACGCTCTGCGGCAATCTGACCCGGTTCGATGTGACCCGCTCCTCCAAGGTCGTCGAGTACGTCCATCTGGATCTCGCGGGTGAGCCGAAGGTCGAGGAGCGCGAGGTCGTCAGTGAGACCATCGAGTCGGTCCGCTGCCGCTGGTGCAACGCGGTGGACCAGATCGAACTGGTGGACAGGCCCGGCCCCGCTTCCTGACGGAGGCGGCGCCCATGACGATGGGGTGACGCAACGTGGAGCAGCCCGCGCGCGGTGGAGAACCGGCCGGCGCGGCAGGTGACGCTGCCGAGGCGCTCGACCGCCCGCTGCCTGACGGCGTACGGCGGAGGGTCGTCGCGCTGGTCTCGGACGCCTTCGGCGGGCTGACCGTCGCCGAACTTCCGGCACCCCTGCGGCAGTACGCCCGCTTCACCGCGAGCCGGCGGGCCAAGTTCGCCGGCAACGCCATGGCCGCCGCCCTGGAGAGCGACCCGCTGTTCCGGCAGCGGATCGGCGAGCGCTTCAAGGAGGCGCAGCCCGAGCTGGCCGGGGCCGTCGAGACCGGTGCGCCGCCCGCCGCCGCCGACCCCGTCGACGTCGCCGCGGCCGCCTACGTGCTGCGCCCCACCGGCTGGGTCAAGCTGGTCGCCGCCGCCGGCGAGGAGGCCCAGCGGGCGGACGCCGAGCGGGCCGACGAGGCCGGTCGTCGCGAGCTGGAGCGGCTGCGCGAGGAGGTCGCCTCCGCCAAGGACCGCGGCCGCGCGGAGACCGAGCAGCTGCGCCACGATCTGGAGACGGCCCGCAGGGAAGCCGAATCGCTTCACCGCAAGCTGCGCAGTGCCCAGAGCGATGTGAAGCGCGGCGAGGCGGCCCTTCGCAGGAACCACGCCGAGATCGACACGATCAGGGCGGAGGCGGCGGCGCAGGTCTCCACCGCCGAGAGCGAGACCCGTCGCCTCAAGGCCCGGCTCGCCGAGGTCGAGGCCGCCCTTGAGGCCAGCCGCCGGGCCGCCCGCGAGGGGCGCTCGGTGGAGGACATGCGGCTGCGACTGCTGCTCGACACGGTGCTCGACGCCGCCCAGGGGCTCCGTCGCGAACTGGCCCTGCCGCCCGTCTCCGTCCACCCCGCCGACACCGTCGACGCGGTGGAGCCCGGCCGGATGTCGCCGAAGGACATCGCGGCCCGCGCGCTCTCCGAGACCGACCCGGCGCTCCTGGACCAACTCCTCGCGCTGCCACAGGCCCATCTGGTCGTGGACGGCTACAACGTCACCAAGACCGGCTACCCGACCATGCCGCTGGAGAAGCAGCGGCTGCGGCTGCTCGGCGGGCTCTCCGCGCTCGCGGCCCGCTCGGGCGCCGAGGTCACCTGTGTCTTCGACGGGGCCGAGCTGGCCGCCCCTGTGCTTCTCGCGCCGCCCCGCGGGGTGCGGGTGCTGTTCTCCAAGCCGGGCGTCACCGCCGACGAGTTGATCCGCCAGCTGGTGCGCGCAGAGCCGCCGGGCCGTCCCGTCGTGGTCGTCTCGACGGACCGCGAGGTCGCCGACGGGGTCGCCAAGGCCGGTGCGCGGCCCGTCGCGTCCGCCTTGTTGCTCAAGCGGCTTTCGCGCATGTCGTGATGGATCGTAAGTCCTGGGCGTAATGCCCGAATTCTGGAGGGCGTAGGGTCAAGTGGCCATTACTGCCCGTGGGGTGCGTGTAAATAATGTGCCCCGTGAGCGAGATTTTGCCCATGAGGATTTGAACTGATCACAAGATGGTCACTAGGGTCAGGCCTCGAACCTTCGCACGGTTGATCATCCATCCGGGATGGCAGCGGAGGAACCGCCTGCCGCAGCCTGGTTGGGCGGCTCGAGGAAGAAGGAGCTCGCCTTCGTGGCGTCCCACCGTCGACCCAAGCAGCCGAGCCGCACCCGCGTGACCGTGCTCGGCGTCACCGCCGCCGCTGCCGTTGCGCTCACCGCCCAGACCGGCGCCCAGGCGGCCCCCAAGCCGAAGATCGACGATGTCAAGTCGAAGGTCGACAAGCTCAACCACGAGGCCGAAGAGGCCACCGAGCAGTACAACCTGGCCGACGAGCGCCGGGGCAAGCTGCAGGAGGAGATCGGCACCCTCCAGGACAAGGTGGCGCGCGGCCAGCAGGAGCTCAACACCCTGCGGAACAGCATCGGTTCGGTCGCCAGCGCGCAGTACCGCTCCGGCGGCATCGACCCGGCCCTGCAGCTCTTCCTCTCCGCCGACCCGGACACCTACCTCGACAAGGCGTCCGCGATCGACCAGCTCGGCGCCAAGCAGGCCGACGTGCTCCAGTCGATCCAGGCCAAGCAGCGGACCCTCGCCCAGCAGCGCGCCGAGGCCACGACGAAGCTCGCCGACCTCGAGGACGTCACCAAGACCCTCGGTGAGAAGAAGAAGAGCTACCAGGGCAAGCTGGCCGAGGCCCGCAAGCTGCTCAACACCCTCACCGCCGCCGAGCGCGCCAAGATCCAGCAGGAGGAGCAGCGCGCCAGCCGCGCCGCGGGCGACCGCGTCGACCTCGGCAACGAGGTCCCGGCCTCGGCCCGCGGCCAGGCCGCGCTCAGCGCCGCCGCCACCCAGATCGGCAAGCCGTACGTCTCCGGCGCCGAGGGCCCCAACTCGTACGACTGCTCGGGCCTGACCCAGTGGGCCTACCGCCAGGCCGGCGTGCAGCTCACCCGCACCACCTACACCCAGCAGAACGACGGTGTGAAGATCGGCCGCAGCCAGCTCAAGCCGGGCGACCTGGTCTTCTTCAACGGCCTTTCGCACGTGGGTCTGTACGCGGGCAACGGCACGATCCTGCACGCCCCGAAGCCGGGCGCCTCGGTCCGCTACGAGTCCATGAGCTACATGGGCACCTTCCAGTTCGGCGTGCGAATCTGACGCGCCCGACGCCCGCGGCCTGACGCCCAATCGGGTGGTTTGTCGCATCCTTGGCTGACGTGACGCCCCGCCGGTGACCTTGTGGTCTCCGGCGGGGCGTCACTTTGTGTGCCCGAGAGGTTCGTTGGGCGGGGAGTGATCACCGGCTACTGTCTGCCGCGCCAGTCTGGGTAACAGCCGAACGGAGCGCGATACGTGGCGTCCCACCGACGACCCGCCAGGGTCACCGTCCTGACCGCCGCCGCGGCAACCGCCGCCACGGCCTTCGGTGCCGTCCCCGCGAGCGCCGACCCGGTCGGCACCCCGGAGTCGACGCGCGCCACGGTCGACCGGCTCTTCGAGGAGGCCGAAAAGGCCACCGAGGGCTACAACAAGGCCGACGAGCGGGCGGACGTGCTCCGCAGGACGGTCGCCCAGGCGCGGGACAGCGTGGCGCGCGGCCAGGAACGCATCAACCGCATGCGGGGCGCGCTCGGTTCGGTCGCGGGGGCCCAGTACCGCTCCGGCGGGATCGACCCGGCCCTCGCGCTGCTGCTCTCCGCCGACCCCGACTCGTACCTCGAACGGGCCTCCGTCCTCGACCGGGTGGCCGCCCGGCAGGGCGTGGCGCTCGGCCGGCTCCAGCACGAGCAGCGCCGACTGAACCAGGAACGGACCGAGGCGAGCCACCTCCTCGCCGAACTGGAGCGCAGCCGCACCCAGGTCGCCCAGCACAAGCGCACCGTCGAGCGGAAGCTCGCCGAGGCCCGCAGGCTGCTGCAGTCGCTGACGGCCGAGGAGCGCGCGGACTTCGAGGGCCGGGCCTCCCGCTCGGGCCGCGACGGCCTCGCCGAGGAGCTGCCGCCGCTCGCCGACCTCGGCCCGGCCTCCTCGCGGGCGGCCGCCGCCGTGATGGCCGCCCGTAGTGCCATCGGCAGCCCCTACGTGTGGGGCGCGACCGGGCCGTCCGCCTTCGACTGCTCGGGCCTGATGGTCTGGTCGTACCGGCAGGCCGGGATCAGCCTGCCCCGGACCTCGGCCGCGCAGCGGGCCGCGGGCCGGCAGGTGCCGCTCTCGCAGGCGCAGCCCGGCGACCTCGTGACGTACCGCAGCGACGCCAGCCACGTCGGCATCTACGCGGGCAACGGCCAGGTCATCCACGCCCCCTACCCCGGGGCCCGGGTGCGCTACGACCCCGTGGGGATGATGTCCCACGTCACGGTGACGCGGGTCTGACCGGACCTCCCTCCGCCCGAGTGCCCGTACGATCGGGTGCGTGGCAGGTCAGGGGCGTGGAGCGGTGCGAAGGGCGGCGGCCTGTCTGCTGACGGCGCTGCTCGCCCTCGCCGGGTGCTCCGCCCCGGAGCCGGCCGACCCCGCGCCGCAGGAGATCCGGACGCTCCTCGACCGGCACGCGCGGGCGCTGCTCGCCCGCGACGAGGCGGCCTACGCGGTGGCGCTCGACCCCGCGCACGCGCCCACCGCGATCGAGGAGTTCGACCGGCTCGCCGAGGTACCGCTCGCCTCCTGGGCCTACCGCCTCAAGGACGTCGACCGGGACGGGCAGGACCGGGCGCGGGTCCGCGCCGACCTGAGCTACCGGATCGACGGCTACGACTCGGGCGCCGTCACCACCGAACGCGTCCTGGACCTGACCGAGCGGGACGGCCGCTGGTACGTGACCGCCGACCGGCCCGCCGAGGGCGCCACCCAGCAGCTGTGGCAGCAGGGCGACGTGGAGGCCGTACGGGGAGCGCGCAGCCTCGTCCTCGGCGTCGGGCAGCCGCAGGAGCGGCTGAAGGCGATCGCGGCGCAGGCGGACCGGGCGGTGCCCGCGGTCTCGGCGGCCTGGCCCGAGGACTGGGCGGGCCGGGTCGTGGTCCTCGTCCCGGCCACGCTGGACGCCATGGGCGGCCTCCTCGGGGCGCCGGGGCCCTCGTACCGGGGGATGGCGGCCGTCACGACCGGCGAGGTCGGCGGCGGCCCGGACGCGCCCGCGGACCGGGTGATCGTCAACCCCGAGGCGTACGGCGTGCTCGGGGACTTCGGGCAGCAGGTCGTCCTCACCCACGAGACCACCCACGTGGCCACCCGCGCCGCCACCTCCGCTGCCACCCCGGTCTGGCTGTCCGAGGGCCTCGCCGACTGGGTGGCGTACCGCGACACGGGCCGCACGGCCGCCCAGGCGGCCCCGGAACTGCGCCGCGCGGTCCGCGCGGGCGAGCTCCCTGCGGCCCTCCCCGACGACAAGGCCTTCGCCTTCGGCGGCGACGCGGACGCCCTGGCCCGGGCGTACGAGGGCGGCTGGCTGGCGTGCGCGCTGATCGCGGAGCGCTGGGGCGAGCCGGAACTGAGGGCCTTCTACCGCGCGGTGGGCGCCCACCCGCAGCGCGAGGGCGCGGTGGAGAAGGCGCTCGCCGATGTCCTCGACACCACGCCGGAGGAGTTCACCGAGGACTGGCGGCGGTATCTGCGGCAGCGGCTGGGGTAGCGGCCCGCAGAGGCTCCCGCTGGGCCGGGATCGTCGCCGGGCCGAGACGCGGCTCGGTCACCGTCTGGCGCCACAGGGCGCGGCAGGCCGAGACCGACGCGACGACCAGCAGACCGTTCCGGACGAGCAGCAGCGAGACGCCCAGCGGATCGCTGTCCGTCACGTGCGAGAACCAGACCGGGAACTCCAGCTGCGTCACCGCCGTCGCCCACAGCACCAGGTGCGCGGGCCGGCGCATCCGGCTCGCCCGGTACGCCATGCACACGGCGGCGAGGCCCACCAGCCAGATCATGTACTGCGGGCTTATCACCCGGCTCGTCGTGGTGAAGAGCAGCACCGCCACGAACGCCGCGTCCGCGGGCGTCGACGTCGCGAACGACCGGGCCCGGATCCGCCACACGAGCAGCCAGCCGAACGCGGCGAAGGTCAGGGCCATGGCCGCCGTGGAGACGGTGGAGACGTACGGGCCGAGGAACTCGATCGAGCCGTAGTTCATCCGCACCTCGCCGTCCCAGCCGAAGTGCCGGGCCACATGGAAGACCAGGGCGCCCAGCGACTCGACCTCCGTGCCACGGTCGCGCTGGAAGTTCAGGAACGCCAGCGCCCCGGGTGCCACGAGGACGCACAGCAGGAGCAGACCCGCCGCCGCGCCCGCCGCCGTCGGCCACGAGCGGAACGTCGCACGGCCGCGCGGCGTGCCCGCGAGCAGCAGCGCGGGCCAGACCTTCAGCATCGCCCCGAAGGCCGCAAGGGCGCCCAGCAGGCGGGGCCGTCCCACCCCGGCGAGCAGCGCGGCCACCGCGACGGCCGTGACCATCAGGTCGTACCGGGCGTACGCGGTCGGGCCGAGCAGCGGCACGCCCACGATCCAGATCCACGCGCCGCGCGGGCTGCGGCCGCGCCGCCGTCCCGTGTACCTCAGCAGTCCGTGGACGAGCGCGTCGCACAGGAAGGCGAGGACGAAGAAGGCGGCGGCGTACTCCAGGAACGGCAGCAGCGCGGGGGAGAGGATCGCGACGGCGGCGAGCGGCGGGTACTGCCAGGTCACGTCGTCCAGCGGGTACGTGCCGGTCTTCAGGACCTCGAACCAGCCCTGGTAGATCTGCTCGATGTCACTGGTGACGTCAGGACCAGGAACCGTGACGACCTTGAAGACGCACAGGAGCAGCACGATCCGGGTGACCACCCAGACAAGATCGGGGTTCCTTCTCGCGCGCTCGGCAGCCGCACCCAGTACGCCCGTCATTCCTGCCTCGTCCAATCCGTCGGTCGGTCTCTTCGGTCCGCGCGGGCGGAGGGGTGGTGTTGCCGGGCGGGGGGTGCCGTCACGTACATTCGGCGACGATGCACAAGACCCTGATCGTAACCAACGACTTCCCGCCCCGACCCGGTGGAATCCAGGCCTTCCTGCACAACATGGCGCTGCGCCTCGATCCCGAGCGGGTCGTGGTCTACGCCTCCACGTGGAAGCGGAGCCGCGAGGGGATCGAGGCGACCGCCGCGTTCGACGCGGAGCAGCCTTTCACGGTCGTGCGGGACCGCACCACCATGCTGCTGCCCACGCCCCGGGTCACCGCGCGGGCCACCGCGCTGCTGCGCGAGCACGGCTGCGAATCGGTCTGGTTCGGGGCGGCGGCGCCCCTCGGACTGATGGGCCCCGCGCTGCGCAGGGCGGGAGCGCGGCGACTCGTCGCGACGACGCACGGGCACGAGGCGGGCTGGGCGCAGCTGCCCGGCTCGCGGCAGCTCCTTCGCCGGATCGGCGAGGGCACGGACACGCTCACGTACCTCGGTGAGTACACGCGCTCGCGGATCGCCGGTGCGCTGACCCCGGCGGCCGCCGGGCGGATGACGCAGCTCCCGCCGGGCGTGGACGAGAAGACCTTCCACCCCGGTTCGGGCGGCGACGCGGTACGGGAACGGCTCGGGCTCAGCGACCGCCCCGTGGTCGTGTGCGTCTCGCGGCTCGTCCCGCGCAAGGGCCAGGACACCCTGATCAGGGCGCTGCCGGAGATCCTCCGCCGGGTGCCGGGCACGGTGCTGCTCGTCGTCGGGGGCGGCCCGTACGAGAAGGAGCTGCGCGGCCTCGCCGCGACGACCGGGGTGGCCGATTCCGTACGGTTCACGGGAGCGGTGCCGTGGGCGGAGCTGCCGGCCCACTACGGCGCCGGCGACGTCTTCGCGATGCCCTGCCGCACGCGCAGGGGCGGCCTGGACGTCGAGGGCCTCGGCATCGTCTACCTGGAGGCCTCGGCCACCGGCCTCCCGGTCGTCGCGGGCGACTCGGGCGGCGCGCCGGACGCGGTCCTGGACGGCGAGACCGGCTGGGTGGTGCGCGGCGACGCCCCGGAGGAGTCCGCGGACCGTATCGCGACCCTCCTCCTGGACCCGGACCTGCGCCGGCGCATGGGCGCCCGGGGCCGGGAGTGGGTCGAGGACCGCTGGCGGTGGGACCTGCTCGCGGAGCGCCTGAAGGAACTGCTCTAGACAGCCCTGGAAGACGTGAGGAGGGCCCCTCGGTGCGGGTGCACCGAGGGGCCCTCCTCCACGTTCGTGGGGTCGTCCGCGTCAGGCGCGGTAGATCGCCTCGATCTCGTCCGCGAAGTCCTTCGCCACCACGTTCCGCTTCAGCTTCAGCGAGGGCGTGATGTGGCCCGCCTCCTCCGTGAACTGCGAGGGCAGGATGCGGAACTTACGGACCGACTCGGCCTTCGACACCGCCGCGTTGCCGTCGTCCACCGCACGCTGGACCTCCGCGAGCAGCTCCGCGTCGTCGCGCAGCGTCGCCGCGGTCGAGTCCGCCGACTTGCCGTGCTCGCTCGCCCAGCGGCCGAGGAACTCCTCGTCCAGGGTGACAAGGGCGCCCACGAACGGCCGCCCGTCGCCGACCACCATGCACTCCGCGACCAGCGCGTGCGCCCGGATCCGGTCCTCGATGACCGCGGGGGCGACGTTCTTGCCGCCCGCCGTCACCAGGATCTCCTTCTTCCGGCCGGTGATCGCGAGGTAGCCGTCCTCGTCGAGGGTGCCGATGTCGCCGGTGTGGAACCAGCCGTCCGCAAGGGCCTCGGCCGTCGCCGCCTCGTTCTGCCAGTAGCCGGAGAAGATGTGCTCGCCGTGCAGCAGCACCTCGCCGTCGTCGGCGATCCGCACCACCGAGCCCGGCAGCGGCTGACCGACCGTGCCGATCTTCTGCCGGTCCCACGGGTTGAACGCGGTCGCCGCGCACGACTCCGTCAGGCCGTAGCCCTCCAGGACCGTGAAGCCGATCCCGCGGAAGAAGTGGCCGAGACGCTCGCCCAGCGGCGCGCCGCCCGAGATCGCGTACTCGCCGCGCCCGCCGAGCACCGCCCGCAGCTTGGAGAAGACCAGCTTGTCGAAGATCTTGTGCTTGAGCTTCAGGCCGAGCGACGGCCCCTGCGGCGTGCCGATCGCCCGGCTGTACGCGATCGCCGTGTGCGCGGCCTTGTCGAAGATCTTGCCCTTGCCGTCCGCCTGGGCCTTCGCCCGCGCCGAGTTGTAGACCTTCTCGAAGACGCGCGGCACACCCAGGATCAGCGTCGGCCGGAAGGCCGCCAGCTCGTCCGTGAGGTTCTTGATGTCCGGTACGCAGCCCAGCTTGATCGGCGCCATCACGGACGCGACCTCGACCAGGCGCCCGAAGACGTGCGCGGCCGGGAGGAAAAGCAGGACCGAGCACTCGCCGGTCCGGAAGAGCGGCTTCAGGCGCTCCACCACGTTGCCGCACTCCGCGAAGAAGGCGCGGTGCGTCAGCACACAGCCCTTGGGGCGGCCGGTGGTGCCCGAGGTGTAGACGATCGTCGCCGGGTCGTCGGCGTGCGCGGTCGACATCCGCTCGTCGAGGAGCTCGTCGGAGACCTCCGCGCCGGTGGCGGTGAGCTGCGCGACGGCGTCGGCCTCGATCTGCCGGACGCCCTTCAGGGCCGGCAGGTTCGCCCGTACCGACTCCACCGACTCCGCGTGGGCCGCGGACTCGACCAGGGCCAGCGAGGCGCCCGAGTCACCGAGGATCCACTGGATCTGCTCCGGCGAGCTGGTCTCGTACACCGGCACGGTGACCGCGCCCGCGCTCCAGATCGCGAAGTCGAGGAGTACCCACTCGTACCGCGTCCTGGACAGCAGGGCCACCCTGTCGCCCGGCTCCACGCCCGCCGCGATCAGCCCCTTCGCGGCCCCGCGGACCTCGGCGAGGAACTGCTTGGCGGTGACGTCCGTCCAGACGCCGGCCACCTTGCGTCCCATCACGGCGGTGTCTGGGTGCTGAGTGGCGTTGCGGCGGATGAGATCCGTCAGATTGCCGTCCGTGGGGACCTCGTACAGGGCCGGAAGGCTGAACTCGCGCAAGACTGCTGCTCCTCATCGGGCGCCGGCGCCACGGCTCTGTGTAATGCACCGGTGCGGTCCAAGATCGGGCAGGTGCTCAGTGGGGTGAGCACAACTGGACTGCCCGGACGTTACCCATCAGTACTGGGTTCCCGATAGGGGGTCCTGGCCAGATGTTCCGTGCGTCACACAGCTGTGGCGTTGCTTCGCGCACAGTAGTCCACAGCTTTGAAGACTCGGAAGTAACCGCAGGTCCGACGCCCTACGCTGACGGCATGAGGATCAACGTGGTCAGCGACGTGCACGGGAACAGCGGGGCCCTCGCGAAGGCGGGTCAGGGGGCGGACGCCCTGGTCTGCCTCGGTGACCTGGTGCTCTTCCTCGACTACGCCGACCACAGCCGGGGCATCTTCCCCGACCTCTTCGGCGTCGAGAACGCGGATCTGATCGTCGAACTGCGCACCGCCCGCCGCTTCGACGAGGCCCGTGACCTGGGGCGCCGCCTCTGGGCGGAGCTCGCCGTCGACCGCGAGGCCGCCATCGAGGGCGCGGTGCGCCGCCAGTACGAAGAGCTCTTCGCGGCCTTCCCCACCCCGACGTACGCGACCTACGGGAACGTCGACATCCCGGGTCTTTGGCGGGAGTACGCCCACCCCGGGACCACGGTCCTGGACGGCGAGCGGGTCGAGATAGGCGGCCTGGTCTTCGGCTTCGTGGGCGGCGGACTGCGGACGCCGATGCGCACGCCGTACGAGATCTCCGACGAGGAGTACGCGGCGAAGGTCGAGGCGCTGGGTTCGGTGGACGTCCTGTGCAGCCACATCCCGCCGGACGTCCCGGAACTGACGTACGACACGGTCGCCCGGCGCTTCGAGCGCGGCAGCCGGGCCCTGCTCGACGCGATCCGGCGCACCCGGCCGCGGTACGCGCTCTTCGGCCACGTCCACCAGCCGCTGGCCCGCCGCATGCGGGTCGCCGGCACGGAGTGTGTGAACGTCGGCCACTTCGCGGCGACCGGGCGGCCGTGGACGCTGGAGTGGTGACGGGCCCCCGGTGACGGCGCGATAGCCTTCGGTCGGCACGTTCGTGCCGTCACGACTTCCGCCGGACCGCACAGTGGAGGAACCACCACGATGGCCGAACACACCAGCTCGAGCATCACCATCGAGGCGGCGCCGGCCGACGTCATGAGCGTCATCGCCGACTTCGCGCGCTACCCCGAGTGGACGGGCGAGGTGAAGGAGGCCGAGGTCCTGGAGAAGGACGCGGCCGGCCGCGCGGAGAAGGTCCGGCTGCTGCTCGACGCGGGCGCGATCAAGGACGACCACACGCTGGCGTACACCTGGACCGGCGACAACGAGGTCGCCTGGACGCTGGTGAAGTCCCAGATGCTCCGCGCCCTCGACGGCTCCTACCGACTGGCCCCCGCGGGCGACGGCAAGCGCACCGAGGTGACGTACCAGCTGACGGTGGACGTCAAGATCCCGATGCTCGGCATGATCAAGCGCAAGGCGGAGAAGGTCATCATCGACCGCGCGCTGGCGGGCCTGAAGCAGCGCGTGGAGTCCGGCGCGTAGGACCACGGGGGCGGGCGGCTGCCGACAGGCCCCTGGCCCCGCAGCGGGGACCGGTAACGTTCCCCGCATGGGGATCATGCTTGTCACCGGGGCCGGGGGCGCCGGGCGGACCACCGTCGCCGCCGCTGCCGCGCTCGCCGAGGCGCACGCCGGCCGTCGCGTCCTGCTCGTGTCGGGCGACGCCGACGAGGGGCTCGGGGTGGACGTCCTCCGTCCCAGCCCCGCCGCCGACTTCCGGCGCGAGTTCCTCGCCCTGCAGGAACGCTCCGCCACCGCCCTCGACCTCCTCGGCGCCACCCCCTTCGAGGACGCCGAGCTCACCGAACTCCCCGGCAGCGCCCCCTTCGCCCTGCTCCGCACCCTGCGCGACGCCGCCGCGCGGCCGGACCGGGACCTCGTCGTCGTCGACCTGCCCCCGCTGCGCGACGCGCTCGCCCTCCTCGCCCTGCCCGAGCAGCTGCGCCGCTACCTCCGTCGCCTCCTGCCCCCCGAACGGCAGGCCGCCCGCGCCCTGCGCCCCATGCTCGCCCAGCTCGCCGGCGTCCCCATGCCCGCGCAGTGGCTCTACGAGACGACCGCCCGCTGGGAGGCCGAGCTCGCCGCCGTCCAGGCCGTCGTCGACGCCCCCACCACCACCGTCCGGCTCGTCGTCGAGCCAGGACCCGCCGCTGCCGAGACCCTGCGCACCGCCCGCCTCGGGCTCGCGCTCCACGGCCTCGCCCTCGACACCGTCGTCGCCAACAAGCTGCTCCCCGACGAGTCCCAGGACCCCTGGTTTGCCGCGCTGACCGCCCAGCAGCACGAGCACCTGGCCCGGCTCCGTACCGGACACGACGGAGCCGTCCACGCCCTCCCGCACCTCGGCCGGGACCCGCGCGGCGCCGAGGACCTCGCCCTGCTCGCGGTCGACACGAACCCCGTGCCCGCCCCCGCGTGGACCGTCGAGGACCGCCGCGCCGAGGACGGCATCCTCGTCTGGCACATCCCCCTGCCCGGCGCCGTCAAGGACGAGCTCTCCCTCGTCCGGCGCGGCGACGAACTCCTCCTCGCCGTCGGCCCGTTCCGCCGCAACGTCCCGCTCCCGCCCGCCCTGCGCCGCTGCACGGTCGCCGGGGCGGGGCTCGTCGACGGCGATCTGAGGATCAGGTTCACCCCGGACGCCGGACTCTGGCCGAAGGCCCCCTGAGGGCGTGTACCGTCGACGGTATAAGCCGTAAGGAGTACGCCATGAGCGATTCGGACGCCTGGGCCAAGGCCTGCGCCGAGGACCTGCAGGCCGAGAAGGCCCGCCGTCGCGCCGCCGCGGGCGCGGAGCCCGGGTCGGCGGCCGAGGAGTTCCGCAAGCTCTTCGACGCCGTCGCCGACAAGGTCTCCACCCTGCGCGGCCCCCTGGCGGGCATGGCCGCACAAGGCACCGTGCAGCAGTTCGTCAACCAGGCGAAGGCCGCCGTCGAGCCGATCATCGACCGGAACCCGCAGGTCTTCGACCACCTCGCGGCCGCAGGGAACGAGCTGCTCGCCGCCTACCGCTCGGCGGTCGAGAACCACGAGACCCGCTGGACGCGCGACGAGCCGAACGACCCGCGCCGCGACCGGACCCCGCAGGACCCGTCCCAGGACGCCTCGAAGGACGCCTCGAAGGACACCCCGCAGGGCCCCAGGCCCGAGGACGACGGGCCAGGACCCGGGCGCCCCATCGACCTGGACTGATCAGTACGGTCGGCCCCCTCGGGTACGGTTGGCCCTAGCGGGGCTCGACCGAAAACTGAGGGACACATGGGACTCACCATCGGCGTCGACATCGGCGGCACGAAGATCGCGGCCGGCGTGGTCGACGAGGAGGGCAACATCCTCGACACGCACAAGGTGCCCACCCCGCCGACCCCCGAAGGCATCGTCGACGCGATCTGCGCCGCGGTCTCCGAGGCCGGCAAGGGCCATCAGATCGAGGCTGTCGGCATCGGTGCCGCGGGCTACGTCGACGACAAGCGCGCCACCGTCCTCTTCGCGCCGAACATCGACTGGCGGCACGAGCCGCTGAAGGACAAGGTCGAGCAGCGGGTCGGCCTGCCCGTCGTCGTCGAGAACGACGCGAACGCGGCGGCCTGGGGCGAGTACAAGTTCGGTGCGGGCAAGGGCCACGAGGACGTCATCTGCATCACCCTCGGCACCGGTCTCGGCGGCGGCATCATCATCGGCAACAAGCTCCGCCGCGGCCGCTTCGGCGTCGCGGCCGAGTTCGGCCACATCCGGGTCGTCCCTGACGGCCTGCTGTGCGGCTGCGGCAGCCAGGGCTGCTGGGAGCAGTACGCCTCCGGGCGCGCCCTCGTCCGGTACGCCAAGCAGCGTGCCAACGCCACGCCCGAGCGGGCCGAGATCCTCCTCGGTCTCGGTGACGGCACCGTCGCGGGCATCGAGGGCAAGCACATCAGCGAGGCCGCCCGCGCCGGCGACGCGGTGGCCATGGACTCCTTCCGTGAGCTGGCCCGTTGGGCGGGCGCCGGTCTCGCCGACCTCGCGTCGCTCTTCGACCCGTCGGCGTTCATCGTCGGCGGCGGGGTCTCGGACGAGGGCGAGCTGGTGCTCGACCCGATCCGGAAGTCCTTCCGCCGCTGGCTGATCGGTGGCCAGTGGCGTCCGCACGCCCAGGTCCTCGCCGCCCAGCTCGGCGGCAAGGCCGGCCTGGTCGGCGCCGCCGACCTGGCCCGCCAGGGTTAGCTTTTCCGTACGGCCTCCACCCGCCCGTCGCGTCCTCCGGGGAGCGGCGGGCGGGTGTCGTATGTTGCAGGGCATGGCGATCACCCCGCTGCCCAACTCCCGTACCGAGGCGGACGGTTCGGCCGTCGTCCGGGTCCTCACCTACAACATCCGCTCGATGCGGGACGACGAGGACGCCCTGGCCCGGGTCATCCGCGCCTGCGCGCCCGACCTCGTCTTCGTCCAGGAGGCGCCCCGATTCTTCCGCTGGCGCAAACACGCGGCCAGGCTCGCCGCGAAGAGCGAACTCGTCCTGCTCAGCGGCGGCGCGACGGCCGCGGGACCGCTCCTGATGTGCTCGCTCCGGGCCACCGTGGAACACACGGAGGACGTGCTGCTGCCGCTCACCCCCGGGCTCCACCGGCGCGGTCTCGCCACCGCCGTCGTACGGTTCGCGGGCGCCCGGGTCGGACTGATCAGCTGTCATCTGAGCCTGCGGAGCGAGGAACGGTACGCCCAGGCCGGCATGCTCCTCGACCGGGTGGCCGGCCTCGACGCCCCGCACACGATCGTGGCCGGAGACCTCAACGAGCGCCCCGGCGGCCGGAGTTTCACCCGCCTGACCAAGGAGCTCCAGGACGGCTGGGCGGTCAGCCCCTGGGGCGGCGAGTACACCTCGACGCCCTCGGAACCGCACCAGCGCATCGACGCGATCCTGGCGACCCAGGGCGTCGAGTTCCTCGGCTGCGGCGTTCCCCAGGACCTCGACCCGGTGGACCTGCGGGCGGCGACGGACCACCTGCCGGTCCTGGCCGCCGTACGGATCCCGGCGTCCTGACCCGAGGGTCCTCGCGGGCCACGCCACGCGCGACGGCCCCCGCTCGGCAGTGCGCGGGGGCCGTACGTGAGGTCGGCGCGGGCTACACCACCGCGCCGCGTCCCGGGTCGTCGTAGCCGTCGTCATCGTCGTCGTGCTTCATCCGGCCGACCAGCGTCGCGAAGCCGCCCAGGAAGCCGCCCACGCCCAGGGTGGTGAGCCACCACGTCATGTCCCACTGGAGCAGGACGGCGAGGAGGAGCAGCACCGGGCCGCCCACCACGCCGAGCCACGCGAACTTCGTCGCCGCGTCCGCCTCCGGCAGCGGCGGCGGCTCCGGCGGGACGAAGTGGCCCTCGCCGTCGTCGTCGCCCTTCTTCGCCGCCTTGCCCGACTTCTTGCCGTCGCCCTCGCCCCCGCCGTCGCCCTCGCCGGGCTCGGCGTCCGGGTCGGCCAGGGAGTAGTCCCGGGGGCCGCCGCCCACACCTACGCCGACGCCGGGCGCGAAGACGATCGAGCTGCCGAGCGCGGGCTTCGCGGGCCCGTCCTCGTCCTCCTCGTCCTCGGCTTCACCGTCATCGCCGTCACCGTCACCGTCATCGTCGGCTTCGCCTTCGTCCTCGCCGTCCACCGGCTCCGGGAGCGCCAGGTCCTCCACGGACCGGAACGGCCTCGCCCCCGGCGGGTCCGCCGGCTCCTCGCCGTACCCGGCGACGATCGCGGCCCAGGCCGCCTCCTCGTCGATGGGCTGCGGGTCGCGCTCCCCGTCCTGCTGCTCAGCCACCGCTCGTGCTCCCCTTCTCCCCGACGACATCCGGAGCGAGCCGGCCGACGAACGCCCAGCTCTCCTCGAAGATCCGCTCCGCGTCGTGGTCCAACGTCGCCACGTGGTAGCTCTGTTCCAGCAGGAGCTCCTTCACGTCCGTGGAGGAGATCCGGCTGAGCACCCGCGCCGAGTCGGCCGGCGGGACCACGTGGTCCTGCGGGCTGTGCAGCACCACCACCGGCTGCGTGACCTGCGGCAGCTCCGCGTCCACCGTCCGGAAGAACTGGCGCAGGGAGTGCGCCGCGTGCAGCGGCACCCGGTCGTAGCCGATCTCGGCCACGCCCTCCTTGGCGATGTCGCTCGCGATGCCGTTCGTCGAGCGGACGAAGTGGCGGACGACCGGCAGCGCGTGCGCCGCCAGGCCGTGCACCTTGTTCCCCGGGTTCACCAGGACGAGACCCCGCACCGCGTCCCCGTGCTTGGCCGCGAGGCGCAGCGCCAGCGCCCCGCCCATGGAGAGGCCGAAGACGAAGACCTGCTCGCAGCGGGCCAGCAGGTCGCGGAGCTCCCGGTCCACCTCCGCGTACCAGTCGTGCCAGCTGGTGAGCTGCATGTCCTCCCACCGCGTGCCGTGCCCGGGCAGCAGTGGCACCGACACCGTCAGCCCGCGCTCGGCCAGGTACTCGGCCCAGGGGCGCATCGACTGCGGGGAACCGGTGAATCCGTGACAGAGAAGGACGCCTACCTTGCCGCCCTCGTGGCGGTACGGCTCAGCTCCAGGAAGGACCGGCACCGGGGTCTCCTGTTCGGGGGTTCGGCTTCGAGGAGTGCGGGTCTTCGACGAAGCGCGGGCGAAAAAGGGGAAGGCCTTCACGGTACGCGACCGGACCGACACCCGACCAGGGCCGTTCGCACGAAGGTGCCGCGGCTACGGCCGCACCGGCGCGGGCGGGCGCGAAAAGGCGGGATAAGGTCTGTCCGACGGCACACGGAAGGTACTCGAGTTGATCTACGGCGCAATGAAGTTCTCGATCGGCGGCTCACTGAAGCTCGCCTTCAGGCCGTGGGTGGAGGGCCTGGAGAACATTCCCGCCGAGGGGCCGGCGATCCTCGCGAGCAATCACCTCTCCTTCTCGGACTCCTTCTTCCTTCCCGCCGTCCTCGACCGCAAGGTCACCTTCATCGCCAAGGCCGAGTACTTCACCTCGCCCGGAGTGAAGGGCAAGCTCACCGCCGCCTTCTTCAAGGGCGTCGGCCAGGTCCCCGTGGACCGCTCCGGCGCCCGGGGCGCGGGCGAGGCGGCGATCAAGGCCGGTATCGAGGTCATCGAGAAGGGCGGGCTCTTCGGCATCTACCCCGAGGGCACCCGCTCGCCCGACGGCCGGCTCTACCGGGGCAAGCCCGGCGGCCTCGCGCGCGTGGCCCTGGCCACCGGCGCGCCCGTGATCCCCGTCGCCATGATCGACACCGAGAAGATCCAGCCGCCCGGCAAGGTCGTCCCCAAGCTGATGCGCCCGGGCATCCGGATCGGCGAGCCGCTGGACTTCACCCGCTACCAGGGCATGGAGGGGGACCGCTTCATCCTGCGCTCGGTGACCGACGAGGTCATGTACGAGATCATGAAGCTGTCCGGCCAGGAGTACGTCGACATCTACGCGACGGCCGCCAAGCGTCAGATCGCGGACGCCGAGAAGGCCGCCAAGGAGGCCGTGAAGGCCGAGATCGCGGCACGGGAAGAGTCCGGCGCCTGACCCCTTCGGGGAGGCGCCCGGGGGGTGGGGGAGATGGCCAAGCGCGAGCGTGTCGTGCGGATGTCGGTCGAGCAGCCGCTGTGGCGCGCGCTCACGGCGTACCGCGTCCTGACGATGATCTACGCCGTCCTGATCTTCGTCTTCGGTCGGGACCGCTACGAGCGCCCCTGGGTCGCCGTCGCCTTCCTCGCCTTCCTGTGCGTCTGGACCCTGGCGACCCTCCCGAAGGTGGCGAACGCGGCCGGCTGCACCAAGCGCTTCCTCGTCGCCGACCTCACCATCGCCCTCACCGGCATCCTGCTGACTCCGCTCGCCGACGAGCAGGCGCGCACGGTCGACAGTCCCACCCTGCCGTCCATATGGACCGCGGGCGCCGTCCTCGCGTACGCGATCAAGGGCGGCTGGCGCTGGGCCGGCTTCGCCTCCTCGCTGGTCGCCGTCGCCAACATCATCGAGCGCGCCCACCCGACCCGGGACACCCTCCACAACGTGCTCCTGGTCTGGGTGGCGTCGATCGCCATCGGGTACGTCGTCGAGGTCGCCCGGGCCTCCGAGCGCACCCTCGCCCGCGCCCTGGAGATCGAGGCCGCGACCCGGGAGCGGGAGCGGCTCGCGCGGGACATCCACGACAGCGTCCTACAGGTCCTCGCCATGGTGCAGCGACGCGGCACCGCCCTGGGCGGCGAGGCCGCCGAGCTGGGCCGGATGGCGGGGGAGCAGGAGGTCGCGCTGCGCACCCTGGTCGCCGGCGGACTGACCCGGCCTTCGCTGGTCTCCGAGGACGAGTCGGAGGGGGCGGTGGTCCGGATCGTCGAGGAGCCGGACGAGGACTCCCCGGTCGATCTGCGCGCCCTGCTCGCGCCGCGCGCCGGGGCGCGGATCACGCTCTCGGACCCGGGCGCCCCGGTCCTGCTGTCGCAGGCCGCCGCCCGTGAGCTGGCCTCCGCCGTCGGCGCGGCCCTGGACAATGTCCGGGTGCACGCGGGCGAGGAGGCTCAGGCGTGGATCCTGGTCGAGGACTGGCCGGACGAGGTGATCGTGACGGTACGGGACGACGGCCCGGGCATCCCGGAGGGGCGGCTCGCGCAGGCCGAGGGCGAGGGGCGGATGGGAGTCGCCCTCTCCATCCGCGGCAGACTCCGGGATCTGGGCGGCACGGCCGAGTTGATCTCGGTACCGGGCCAGGGCACGGAAGTGGAACTGAAGGTCCCGAGGGACACACGGGGGAAGGCGGGAACGCGATGAGCGCGCAGCAGACGGAACAGCAGGCGGAACAGCAGGCCGAGCGGCAGATCAGAGTGATGGTCGTGGACGACCATCCGATGTGGCGGGACGCGGTCGCCCGCGACCTCGCCGAGGCCGGCTTCGACGTGGTGGCCACGGCGGGCGACGGCGAGCAGGCCGTGCGCCGCGCCGGTGCGGTCGGCCCGGACGTCCTCGTCCTCGACCTCAATCTGCCCGCCAAGCCGGGCGTCCAGGTCTGCAAGGAGCTGGTCGGCGCCAACCCCGCGCTGCGGGTCCTGGTGCTCTCCGCGAGCGGTGAGCACGCCGACGTCCTGGAGGCGGTCAAGTCCGGGGCCACCGGCTATCTGCTGAAGTCGGCCAGCACGGCCGAGCTCATCGACGCCGTGCGCCGCACGGCCGTCGGCGACCCCGTGTTCACGCCCGGCCTCGCGGGCCTGGTCCTCGGCGAGTATCGCCGGCTCGCCTCCGAGCCGCTCCCGGCCGTGGGCGCCGACGAGCCCGGGGCGCCCCAGCTGACCGAGCGCGAGACCGAGGTGCTGCGGCTCGTGGCCAAGGGGCTGAGCTACAAGCAGATCGCCGAGCGCCTGGTCATCTCGCACCGGACCGTCCAGAACCACGTGCAGAACACCCTGGGCAAGCTCCAACTGCACAACCGGGTGGAGCTCGTCCGGTACGCCATAGAGCGCGGCCTCGACGACGCCTGACCCGCCGCCGGCCCGGTGGGGCCGCCGCGGACAATTCACTCTCCGTGCCGTGTCGGAGTGACCCACGTCACTACTAGCGTGGGCCGTACACCCCGTCCGCCACGGCGAAGGAGAGGCTCCATGCGCGTCGGCGTACTGACCGGAGGCGGCGACTGCCCCGGTCTCAACGCGGTCATCCGAGGCATCGTCCGCAAGGGCGTCCAGGAGTACGGCTACGAGTTCACCGGGTTCCGCGACGGCTGGCGCGGACCCCTGGAGGGCGTCGCCGTACCGCTCGACATCCCGGCCGTCCGGGGCATCCTGCCGCGCGGCGGCACGATCCTCGGCTCCTCCCGGACCAACCCGTTCACCGCCGAGAACGGCGTCCGCCGGATCAAGGAGAACCTCGCCAAGTACGAGATCGACGCCCTGATCGCGATCGGCGGCGAGGACACCCTCGGCGTCGCCGCCCGACTGGTCGACGAGCACGGCGTCCGCTGCGTGGGCGTCCCGAAGACCATCGACAACGACCTCTCCGCCACCGACTACACCTTCGGCTTCGACACGGCCGTCGGCATCGCCACCGAGGCCATCGACCGGCTGCACACCACCGCCGAGTCCCACATGCGGGTCCTGGTCGTGGAGGTGATGGGCCGCCACGCGGGGTGGATCGCGCTGCACTCCGGCCTCGCCGGCGGCGCCAACGTCATCCTCATCCCCGAGCAGCGCTTCGACGTCGACCAGGTCTGCGCCTGGGTCCACTCGCGCTTCAAGGCCACCTACGCCCCGATAGTGGTGGTCGCCGAGGGCGCGATGCCCAAGGACGGGGACATGGTCCTCAAGGACGGCACCCTCGACTCGTACGGACACGTCCGGCTCTCGGGTGTGGGTGAGTGGCTCGCCAAGGAGATCGAACGCAGGACCGGCAAGGAGGCCAGGACCACGGTCCTCGGCCATGTGCAGCGCGGGGGCACGCCCAGCGCCTTCGACCGCTGGCTCGCGACCCGCTTCGGCCTGCACGCCATCGACGCCGTCCGCGACGGCGACTGGGGACAGATGGTCGCCCTGCGCGGCACCGACATCGTCCGCGTCCCCATCGCCGAGGCCACGGCACGGCTGAAGACCGTCGATCCGGCGCTGTACGCGGAGGTGGGCGTCTTCTTCGGCTGAGCGCCTCCCGCCATCGTTCAGCAGGTCACGCGGACCGCTCCCGGGGATCGTATATTCGCCCTTACGTGACAATTCCGGCGAAACCCCGGGAGGGGATCCGTGGACATCCTGGCATTCGGCGTGCAGGCCGACGAGAAGCCGCTGATCGAGAAGGCCTTCGCGGGACGCCACGACGTCCGCTGCCTGGACGTCTTCCTCACCGAGGACACGGCCGCCATCGCCTCCGGCTACGAGGCCGTCTCCACCAGCGTCAACGCCGACCTCGGCAGCCGGGTCCTGCGGACCCTCGCGGCCGGCGGGACGAAGCTCATCGCCCAGCGCTCCACCGGCTTCAACAACATCGACCTCGACGTGGCCGCGCGGCTCGGCCTCACCGTCGCCCGGGTCTCGTACTACTCCCCGTACTCCGTCGCCGAGTTCGCCTGGACCCTGGCGATGGCCGTCAACCGGCGGATCGTCCGCGCCTCCAACAGGACCCGCGACTTCGACTTCCGGCTCGACGGGCTGATGGGCCGCGACCTGCGCGGCCGTACGGTCGGCGTCGTCGGCACCGGGAAGATCGGCGAGGGCTTCACCCGGATCGCCCACGGCTTCGGCATGAACCTCCTCGGCTGGGACGTCGCCGAGAACCCCGCCTGCGTCGAACTCGGCATGAAGTACGTCGAGAAGGAGCAGCTCCTCGCCGAGTCCGACCTCGTCAGCCTGCACGTGCCGCTGCTCCCGGCGACCCGGCACCTCCTCGACGCGGCCGCCCTGCGGACGATGAAGGACGACGCCATCCTGGTGAACTCCAGCCGGGGCGGCCTCGTCGACACCGAGGCCCTGGTCTCCGAACTCCGCGCGGGCCGGTTCGCCGGCGTGGGCCTCGACGTGTACGAGGCGGAGGCGGGGCTCTTCTTCCTCGACAAGTCCCTGGAGGTCGTCGAGGACGACACCCTGGCCCGCCTGGTGACCTTCCCGAACGTCGTGGTCACCTCCCACCAGGCGTACTACACCGCCGACGCGGTCGGCCAGATCATCGACACGACCGTCCAGAACGTCCTCGACTACACCGAGGGCAGGCGCAGCGAGAACGTCCTGGTACCGGCGGTGCCCTAGGGGCCCCTGGCCCTCCTAGACCAGCACGCCCGCGAGCAGCGAGGCCGTCAGTGCCGCCCCCTCCATCGTCAGCACCGACTCCGGGTGGAACTGCACGCCCGCGAAGCCCGGCCCGCGCAGCGCGTGGACCTCGCCCGTCTCCTCGTCCCGGCTCACCTCGATCCGGTGCAGGGCCAGCTCGGTGGCGGTCCGCTCGTCGCAGCGGGCCGTGAAGCTGTTGTAGAAGCCGACCGTCTGCTCCTGCCCGAAGAGGTCGATCCGCACCTGCGCCCCCTGGAACGGGGTGCGCTTGCGGACGATCTCCAGGCCCAGTTCGGCCGCGATCAGCTCATGACCGAGGCAGACGCCGAGAAGGCCGTGCCGGTGGTCCCGTACGAGATCGGCCGTGAGGCCGCGCAGGAAGCGCATCTTCGGATCGGCCGCGTCCGACGGATCCCCCGGCCCCGGGCCCAGCACCACCGGCCCGTCGTGGGCGAACGCGAGCTCCCGCAGCCCCGGCTCGTCGTAGCGGACCACCGAGACCTCCAGGCCCGAGGAGCGCAGCAGGTGCGCGAGCATCGCGGTGAAGGTGTCCTCGGCGTCGATCACCAGCGCGTGACCGGTCAGCTCGGCCGACCTCACCTGCATCCGCAGCCAGAACGGCGCCAGATCGGCCCGTCGGGCGTCGAGCGCCGCCCGCACCCGCGGATCGTCCGCGAGCCGCGCCGCCATGGGCGCCTCGTCGCGCGGCCGCCCCTCCCGTACACCGAGCGCCGCGAGCACCCCCGCCGCCTTCGCGTGCGTCTCGGCGACCTCGCCGGCAGGGTCGGAGTGCCGTACGAGCGTGGCGCCGACCGGCACGCGCAGGGCCCCGTCGGGAGAGATGTCGGCGGTCCGGATGAGGATGGGCGAGTCCAGGGTCTGCGCCCCGCTCTCGTCGGTGCCGAGCAGGGCGAGCGCGCCCGCGTAGTAGCCCCGGCCGCCGGCCTCGTGCCGCTCGATGACCCGGCAGGCGTTCTGCACCGGCGAGCCGGTGACCGTCGCCGCGAACATCGTCTCCCGCAGCACCTCCCGTACGTCGAGGGAGGAGCGGCCCCGAAGCTCGTACTCGGTGTGCGCGAGGTGCGCCATCTCCTTGAGCCGCGGCCCGATCACCACGCCGCCCATGTCGCCGACCGTGCACATCATCTTCAGCTCCTCGTCGACCACCATGGAGAGCTCCTCGGTCTCCTTGCGGTCCGCCAGGAACGTCAGCAGCTCCTCGGGGGTGGGGGCGGCCCCGGCCGGGTAGCGGTACGTCCCGCTGATCGGGTTCATGACGACCGTTCCCCCCGACATCCGGACGTGCACCTCCGGGCTCGCCCCGACGAGGGTCCGGTCGCCGGTGTGGACGACGAACGTCCAGTACGCGCCCCGCTCACCCGCCAGGAGCCGCCTGAACAGCGCGAGCGCGTCGGCCCGTCCGAAGCCCGGGATCTCCCCGGTGAACGTCCGCCGGATGACGAAGTTGGCGCCCTCACCGGCGCCGATCTCCTCGTCGATCACCCGCCGCACGGTCTCGGCGTACGCCCCGTCCGACACGTCGAACCCGCCGCCCTCGACCCGTACGGAGTGCGTCGGCAGCTGGTCGAGCGCGTCGGCGAGCGGCAGTTCGTACGTCTCCTCGGCGACGAGGAAGGAGAGCGGGGTGCCGTCGTCGCGGACCTCGAAACCGCGCTCGCGGATCTGCCGGAACGGCACGAGGGCGAGCGTCGGCAGGGCGCCGACGGGCAGCTCGGCGAGGCGCTCGGCCTCGTGGACCGCGCCGATCAGCACCTCGACGGTGTCGTGGTCACGGCCGGGGGTGCGCCTGCGGAGCAGGGCGAAGGGCGGGCAGGAGTCGTCGAGGAGTCGGGAGAGGTCCATGGGCGTGCGTCGTTCCTTCCGGGTGGGAGAGGAACGGCCCTGGGAACGCAGAAGGCCGCCCTCTCGGGCGGCCTTCGCGTGTGGTGTGGGGTACGCGCAGTCAGCGGGCCGCCGGAGGAGCGGGCCACCACCAGTTCAGGGTCGTCTGCGCGAACATGCGAGCACCTTATCCCAGCGGGGCATGCGGAAGGGGCCCGGTTCACACCGTGGACGGTGCGAGCCGAGCCCCTTTCATGGCCTCGCCGATCTACCTGTGGATCAGAAGATCAGGTTGTAGATCTGCCAGCCGCTGCCGACCTTGACGCGGGGCGCGTACGGGGCGGTGGCGCTGCCGGTGCCCTTGTAGTACCAGAGCGCTCCGGTGGTGTCGCGGCCGATGAGGTCGACCTTGCCGTCACCGTTCAGGTCGCTCGGTCCGACGAGCGAGTTGTAGGTCTGCCAGCCACCGCCGACCTTGACCCGCGCGGCGAACGGCGTGGTGGAGCTGCCGGTGCCCTTGTAGAACCACAGGTCGCCGGCGGGGTCGCGGGCGATGAGGTCGGCCTTGCCGTCGGCGTTCACGTCGCCGGTGGAGACGAGCTGGTTGTACATCTGCCAGCCACCGCCGACCTTGACGCGCGCGGCGAACGGGGTGGCCGGGTTGCCCGTGCCCTTGTAGAACCAGAGCAGGCCGGACTTCTCGCGGGCTATCAGGTCGGGTATCGCGTCCCCGTTCAGGTCACGCGCGCCGATGATCTTGTCGTAGATCTGCCAGCCGCCACCGGTCTTGAGCCGGGCCTTGAACGGCGCGGACGGGTTGCCGGTGCCCTTGTAGTACCAGAGGACGCCGGCCGGGTCCCGGGCGACCATGTCACCGGTGCCGTCCGCGTGCAGCGCGGTCATCGGGGTGACGGTGTTGAACATGTTCCAGCCACTGCCGACGCGGTACCGGGTGAGGAACGGCGCGGTGGCGCTGCCGGTGCCCTGGTACTGCCAGAGGACACCGGAGGCGTCACGGGCGAGGAGGTTGTAGCGGCCTGCGGCGGAGACGGGCGCGGCCGCGGGGGCCTCGGTGACATCGGTCGCCTTCACCCACGCCATGCGGTGGTTGTACCTGATCGGGATGTACTCGTCGGTGCCCACGACGTTCTTCTGGGAGCTGCCGAACCAGTCGTCACCCTTCATCGCGGGGCCGGCCTTCACGTACGCCTGGCCCGCGGGGAGCGAGTACCTCGTGAAGTAGGCGCCCGGGTCCGACGGCGGGGCCTCGCCGGCCGCGGTGTAGGCGGCGGTCTCGGGGAAGGAGCGCCCGTAGATCCGGGCCGTGACGCCGGCCTTGGCCTTGATCACGGCCGGGGAGCCGGTGACCGGGGCCGTGTACTGGCCGCCGGGGTTGTAGAACCAGGCCTTCTGCCCGCCGTACCAGATCGCGGTCCAGTCGTTGCGGGCTTCGGCGACGACGTACGTGCCGCCCGCGCGGACCTTGTTCCCCCAGTTCGGTCCGTCACTCCACACCACGTTGGGGATGTACGGGTCCTTGATGGGCGTCGCGGTCGACGCGGTGGTGTACAGGTAGCCGAAGTTCGCGGGCCGGGCGGCGACGGTGCTGCCGCCGTACGTGATCTTGGGCTGGTTCGCCGTGGTGAACGGCGGTACGACACGGACCAGCTGACCGGCCTTGAGCAGGCCGCCGGCGCCGCCGGCGCCCGTCGGGGCACCCATCAGCGACATGTAGTGGTTCCAGTCCCAGAACGGGCCCGCGTCCCAGTGCATGCCGGCGATCTTGGCGTCGTTGTATCCCGCCACCTCGTCGTGGCCGATGATGTGCTCGCGGTCGAGGGGGATGCCGTACTTGGCCGCGAGGAACTTCACCAGTGCGGCGGAGGACTCGTACTGCGGCTCCGTGTACCAGCTGCCCGCCTTGATGGCGTAGCCCTCGTGCTCCACGCCGATGGCGTGCGAGTTGGTGGTCCAGTTGCCCGCGTGCCACGCGATGTTCTTGTTCTCGACCATCTGGGTGACCAGGCCGTCCGAGGCACGGATCAGGTAGTGCGCGCTGCCCTTGGCCGTCGCGCTCTGGAACGTGGCGATGGTGCCGGCGTAGCTGCCCTCGGTGTCGTGGACGACGATCTGCCGGATGTCGACACCGCCGGCCGGGCGAGGGGCGAGCGTGTAGTTGCGCTGTCCGGTGCTCGGGACCTCGGCCGGGATGTAGTTGCACTGCAGGCCGGACGGGCACTCGGGCGTCGGCGTCGCGGTCGTCGCCGCGAAGCTCGCGGCCAGCGGCACGTCCGACGGCTTGACCGGCTCGACCGACGGGTCGGCCGGCAGGACGACCTGCTCGCCGTCCGTGGTGAGCTCCCGCTCACCCGTCTTGATCGATTCGAAGACGCGCTTCGCGAAGAGGTCGGCGCCCTTCTTGTCCGGCGACTCGCTGTAACGCGCCACGGCGGCGTACCACTGACCCGGGTCGTCCGGCAGGTCACCGGTCGCCTGCTTCTGGTACTCCGCGAGCAGCGCCGCACCGGCGCGGATGCTCTCCTCGGTGTCGTTCTTCAGGGTCTCGGCGGAGCCGTCGATCAGCCCGGCGGCCTTGTCCAGCGTGTGCAGCCGCGGATCGTCGGTGTCGACGGTCTCCTTCGGCAGGCTGCGCAGCGCCTTGGCCTTGTCGAAGGTCTTCTCGATCTCCTCCTTGCCGCTGGCGTTGAGGTGCGCGAGGCGCTCGTCGTCGTCGTGCACCGCGACGTCCTCCGGGTCGACGTCCGTCAGACCCATGACGTTGTACGCGCCGCTGGTGCTCGGCTCGCCGTTGTGCGACTCCCACCGCGTCTGTCGGTACGACACGGCCATCAGCACGCTCTGCGGAACGTCGAACTCATCGGCGGCCGAGGCGAACTGCGCCTGCAGTGACGATTCCCCGCCCGCCTTGCCGTCCGAGGAGCCCAGCATGCCCGGCGACGCCACGGCGATCGTGCCGATCGTCGCCGTCGCGACGACGGCCGCCGCCGCGCCGTACAGCAGCCGTCTCTTCTTGCGGTCCCTGCGGTGCCCTTGGCTCACGCCCACCCCTGTGAAGTATTTAGGCCTCAGATGTTTAAACGCGCGTGAGAGTAACACCACCCGAAGGCGTGACGATCGTGGGCGGACATTACGGACGCGCGTCTCAGCCATTGGGCGGCGCGATGGACAGGGCGTCGGACACCGTAATGTGGTGGTTGTGACCGTGAACGCTAAGACCACCGCAACCGGTGGCAACACCTGGCGAGACCTTCCCGCGGCGCAGCAGCCTGAGTACCCCGATGCCGAGGCTCTGCGCGATGTGATCGCGGACCTCGAGTCGTATCCGCCGCTCGTCTTCGCGGGCGAGTGCGATCAGCTGCGCGCCCGCATGGGAGCCGTCGCCCGTGGCGAGGCGTTCCTGCTCCAGGGCGGCGACTGCGCCGAGGCCTTCGACGCCGTGTCCGCCGACCACATCCGCGCGAAGCTCAAGACGCTGCTCCAGATGAGCGCCGTCCTCACATACGCGGCCTCCGTGCCCGTCGTGAAGGTCGGCCGCATCGCGGGGCAGTACTCCAAGCCCCGCTCCAAGGGCACCGAGACCCGCGACGGCGTGACCCTGCCGACGTACCGCGGCGACTCCGTCAACGGCTTCGACTTCAACGAGAAGGCCCGCATCCCGGACCCCGAGCGGCTGAAGCGGATGTACAACGCCTCCGCCTCCACGCTCAACCTGGTGCGCGCCTTCACCACCGGCGGCTACGCCGACCTGCGCCAGGTGCACGCCTGGAACCAGGACTTCGTGAAGTCGTCCCCGTCGGGTCAGCGCTACGAGCAGCTGGCGCGCGAGATCGACAACGCCCTGAACTTCATGAAGGCCTGTGGCACCGACCCGGCCGAGTTCAAGGCCGTCGAGTTCTACGCCTCCCACGAGGCGCTGCTGCTCGACTACGAGGGCGCCCTCACGCGTACGGACTCGCGCACCGGCAAGCTGTACGACACCTCCGGCCACATGGTCTGGATCGGTGAGCGCACCCGCCAGCTCGACCACGCCCACATCGAGTTCGCCTCGCAGATCGCGAACCCGATCGGCATCAAGCTGGGCCCGACGACCTCGGTCGACGACGCGCTGACGTACATCGACCGGCTCGACCCCGACCGCGAGCCCGGCCGGCTGACCTTCATCGTCCGCATGGGCGCGGACAAGGTCCGGGACAAGCTCCCGGAGCTCGTCGAGAAGGTCACCGCCTCCGGCGCGACCGTCGCCTGGGTCACCGACCCGATGCACGGCAACACCTTCGAGGCGGCCTCCGGCCACAAGACCCGGCGCTTCGACGACGTGCTCGACGAGGTCAAGGGCTTCTTCGAGGTCCACAAGAGCCTCGGCACCCACCCGGGCGGCATCCACGTCGAGCTCACCGGTGACGATGTCACCGAGTGCGTGGGCGGCGGCGACGAGATCTTCGTCGACGACCTGCACCAGCGCTACGAGACGGCCTGCGACCCGCGGCTCAACCGCAGCCAGTCCCTGGACCTGGCGTTCCTGGTGGCGGAGATGTACCGCGATCAGTAAGTAGCTTCGTACGACGATGGGGCGCGGATTGCTGTGATCCGCGCCCCATGTCATATGCAGAGCTTTACACCTCGTAGGTCCCGGGTAAGGTTAGGTTAGCCTTATCGATCCCGGCGGGAGGTGAATCCGCGTGTACGTCTGCTCGTGTTTCGGTGTCACCGAGAAGCAGGTCAAGGAGCACGCGGACGCGGGCGCCTGCACGCCCCGCCAGATCGCCTCGGCATGCAAGGCCGGTACCGACTGCGGATCCTGCGTACGACGCATCCAGGCCATACTCGGGCGCGGCAACTGCCCGCGCCGGGAGCTGCTCGACCAGGGCATGCCCGCCCTGACGGCGGAGCTCGGCGAGCCGGACGAGCTGTCCGAAGCCGCCTGAGTCTGTCCAGCCGGCTCGGCTGGACGGTGTGATCAGCTCGGCTGCTCGATGAGCGTCGAGATGTACAGCGCATCGCCGAGGCTCTCGATCAGCTCCAGCTGCGTGTCGAGGTAGTCGATGTGGTGTTCCTCGTCGGCCAGGATCTCCTCGAAGAGGTTGGCCGAGGTGATGTCGCCCTTGGCCCGCATGACCTCGATACCGCGCTTGAGGCGGTCGATCGCCTCGACCTCCACCTGGCGGTCCGCCTCGAACATCTCCTTGACCGTCTGGCCGACCCGTACGTGGAAGAGCCGCTGGTAGTTGGGCAGACCGTCGAGCATCAGGATGCGCTCGGTGATCTTGTCCGCGTGCTTCATCTCATCGATGGACTCTTCGCGGGTGTACTTGGCGAGCTTGGTCCAGCCCTTGTTGTCCTGGATGCGGTAGTGCAGCCAGTACTGGTTGATGGCCGTCAGCTCGCCGGTCAGCTGCTCGTTGAGGAACTCGAGGACCTCGGGGTCGCCCTGCATCGCAGAGGCTCCTTCCACGCATGTCTAAGTCGTGACTGGGCAGGATGGCCGCATCCTTGCACCACGGTTGGGGGGCGTCCAGTAAGTGCAGGCTTAGTGGGACTTGCCCCGAACCGGCCCTGCTGGGGAGGTTGACTGGTCATGACCACCCCTCGCGGTCTGTCACCATGGATGACATGGGTCAGCCGGAGAGCGGGGTACACCGGGAAGCAGGGCAGACGGATCTTCCGCCGGGGCAGCGGCTGCAGCGCGGCTGGCCGGTCACCCACTACGGCCCCGTCCCCAAGTTCAAGCCCGACCGCTGGGAGTTCCGGGTCTTCGGGGCGACGGCGGACGGCGACAAGCGGTGCTGGAGCCATGAGGAGTTCTCGGCGCTGCCCTTCGCGACGGTCGTGGCCGATCTGCACTGCGTCACGAAATTCAGCATGCTCGGGGCCGAATGGGGTGGGGTGCCCGCCCGGACGATCCTGGATCTGGCCCCGCCGGCCGAGCAGGTCACGCATGTGATGGTCTGGGCCGAGTACGGCTTCAGCGCGAACCTCCGGCTCTCGGACTTCGCCTCCGACCAGACGATCTTCGCCACCCACAAGGACGGTGAGCTGCTCACCGCCGAACACGGCTTCCCGCTGCGGCTCGTGGTGCCGCACCTGTACGCCTGGAAGGGTCCCAAGTGGGTCCGGGGCGTGGAGTACATGACCGCCGATCGCCGCGGCTTCTGGGAGGAGCGGGGCTATCACAACCTCGGCGACCCCTGGAAGGAACAGCGGTACTCGTACCAGGAGGAGCCGGGGGACGGGCCGGAGCTCTGACTCCTGGGCCCGTACCCCCGTAACCCGTACCTCGTACCCGTATCCCGTATCCCGTTTCCCGTACTCCCGGGGTTCAGTGGTGGTACTGGTGGACCACCGCGTGGCCCTTGCCGCGGCCGATCATCCACTTGTTGACGGGTGTGGTGATCAGGAAGGCGACGAGGAAGGCGAAGGCCAGGGCGCCCCAGAAGAGTGCGTCCGTGAGATGGGCGTCCATCGCGCCGGGGACCAGGAGCAGGACCCCGTTGTCGACGATCTCCATGACGGCGATGGAGAGGGTGTCGGCGGCGAGCGCGACGCCGACGGCGGCCTTCAGGCTCAGCCCCGCGCGGACGACCGCCCACAGGGTGAGTGAGTAGCCGAAGAAGAAGGCCAGGGTGATGGCCAGGATCATCGTCGGGGCGTTGCCCCAGCCGAGCGCGGTGCCGATGATCATGCCGAGGACCTCGCCGATGGCGCATCCCGTCAGGCAGTGCAGGGTGGCCTTCATCGCCATGGACCAGCTGGCCTTGCCGCCGGCGTCGCCGTGGTCCTCGTGACCGTGGTGGCCGTCGTGACCGTGGTGGCCCTCGTGGCTGCCGTGGCCCGTGTGGTCGTGGTGCTCGGTGTGGTCGCTCTCGCGGTGGGCGTGGGCTTCGTGCTGCATGGGTTCCCCCAATGACCGGTGGCGGTTCCTGCTGCCTCTCCAGGAACCGTATACCCCCTAGGGGTATTCCTCAACGGGAAAACTCAGCCCCGGAGCTTCTTCAGCCGCTCCACGTCCGCCACGTGGCCTTCCTTCCCGCCCGGCGTCTCGATGATCAGCGGCACGCCTTCCGCCGCGTGGTGCCTCATGAGCTCGCGGAACGGCTCCTCGCCGATGTGACCGGCCCCGATGTTCGCGTGCCGGTCCTTGTGCGCGCCGACGACGTCCTTCGAGTCGTTGGCGTGGATCAGCTTCAGCCTGCCCTCGCCCACGGTCGCCACCAGCTCGTCGAGCGTCTGCCTCATGCCGTGCGGCCCGGTCAGATCGTGCCCGGCCGCGAAGATGTGGCAGGTGTCCAGGCAGATCCCGAGCTTCGGGTGGTGGTCGAGGGCGTCGAAGTACGGGCCGAAGTCCTCGGCGCGCGAGCAGAGCGAGAAGCCCTGCCCGGCCGTCGACTCCAGGAGCAGGAACGGGTCGTCCGGGTGTGTCAGCTCGTCGAGCAGCGGCCGCATCCGCTCCCGTACCTGCGCCAGCGCCTCCGCGCGCGGACGGCCGGCGGTCGCCGAACCGGTGTGCACCACCACGCCCTTCGCCCCGATCTCGCGGCCCCGGCGCAGCGAGTGCCGCAGCGAGTCCACCGACTTCTCGACGGTGGCCTCGGTGTGGGAGCCGAAGTTGATCAGGTACGGGGCGTGCACCCAGGCCGACAGGGACTCGGCCTCGCACCCGGCGCGGAACAGCTCGTCCTGCGCCGGGTTGCCGACGGGCGTGGCCCAGCCGCGCGGGTTGGCGACGAAGACCTGGACCGTCTCCGCGCCCAGCTCGCGGGCGTAGCCGAGACCGACGGTGGCGAGACCGCCGGCCACGGGGACATGGCCGCCGACGGGGTTGCGCATGAGTTCTTACAGTCCCTTGATCGTGATGGTGACGGTGGAGCCCTCGGGGGCCGTGGTGCCGCCGTCGACGGACTGGCCGGAGACCGTGTCGCCGAGGAAGGGGAAGGTCTTCTGGACCTTCACCTCGAAGCCCGCCCCCTCCAGTTTCGCGCGCGCCGAGTCGGTCGACTCGCCCGTCACGTCGGGGACCTCGATCATCCGCGGGCCCTTGGAGACGGTGAGGACGATCCGGTCGCCCCGGGCGGCCCGGCTGCCCTCCGCGAGCGACTGGGCGGCGACCGTGCCGGCCGGCTCGGCGGAGTGGATCTGCTCGCTCGCGATCTCCACCTTGAGCCCGGCGTCGCGGAGCGTGCGGGTGGCCTCGGCCACCGCGTCCCCGGCCACGTCGGGTACGTCGATCGGGCGGCCCTTGCTGACGACGAGCGCCACGGCCGAGTCCGGGCTGCGCTCGGTGCCGGCCTCCGGGTCGGAGCTGATCACGGCGCCCTGCGCGATGTCCTGGCTGAAAGCGGTCGTGATCAGCCCGGCGGCCAGGCCCTCGTCGGCGAGCAGCCGCTTGGCCTCCGCGAGCGGCTTCCCCTTGAGCCGGGGGACCTTCACGATCTCCGGGCCCCGGGAGATGGTGAGCGTGACCGTGCCGTTGCCCCGTATCCGCTCGCCGGAGGCGGGGTCGGTGGCCATGACCGTGCCGCGCTCGTACACGTCGCTGAACGCCCGCTTCGTCGTGCCGACGTCGAGCCCCGCGTCCGTGAGCCGCTCGGTCGCCTTCGCCTCGGTCTGGCCGAGGACGGCGGGGACGCGTGTGAACTGGCCGGAATTGATGTACCAGACGCCCCCGCCGATCCCCAGGGCGAGCAGCACGGCGGCGACGACGAGCAGCGGCCCGCGCGGCCGGCGCCCACGGTCCCCGCGGCGCTCCGGCCGGCCCTCCGACCCGAGCTCGGGCGGGGGCATGGTCAGCCGGCTGGTGTGCTGGACGGCGTGCTCCGTCTCCCGCCGGTCCTCCTGGGACACGACCCGCGGGATCACGCTGGTCCGGTCCTCCGCGCCCGTACGGTCCTCGGCGTGCGCCTGCGGCGGTACGGCGTCCAGCTGGGCGTCGCCGAGGGCCGCGCGGGCCTCCCGGGTCTGCGCGAGGAGCGCGACGGCGTCGTGCGGGCGGATCTCGGGGTTGCGGGCCGTGGCGCTCGCCACCAGCTCGTCCAGTTCGAGGGCGAGGCCGGGCACGGCCGCGGAGGGGGCCGGAACGTCGGTGTTCAGGTGCTGGTAGAGGACCTGGGCGGGGGTGTCGCCGGTGTGCGGCTTGCCGCCGGTGAGCATCTCGTACAGGACGACACCGCAGGCGTACACGTCGGCGCGGGTGTCCGCGGTGCCGTGCTCGATCTGCTCCGGCGCCAGGTACGAGACGGTGCCCAGGACGGACCCCGTGGTGTTGGTGGCCGAGCCGACCGCCCGTACGAGACCGAAGTCGGCGACCTTCACCCGGCCGTCGTCCCCTATCAGGACGTTCTCGGGCTTCATGTCCCGGTGCACGAAGCCTGCCCGGTGCGCGGCCCCGAGCGCGGCGAGCACCGGCTCCAGGATGTCGAGCGCGGCCCGCGGCCGGAGCGCCCCGCGCTCGCGCAGCACGTCGCGCAGGGTGCACCCGGCGACGTACTCCATGGCCAGGTAGACGTACGCGCCGTCCGCGCCCTGGTCGAAGACCCCCACCACGTTCGGGTGGGAGAGCCGGGCGACGGACTTGGCCTCGCGGATGAACCGCTCGACGAACGTGGCGTCGGTGGCGAGGGCCGGGTGCATCACCTTGAGCGCGAGCACCCGGTCGAGACGGGTGTCGACGGCCCGGTAGACCGTGGCCATCCCGCCGACGGCGATGCGCGCGTCGACGCGGTAGCGGCCGTCGAGCAGCTGCCCGACGAGGGGGTCCTGAAGGGTCGTGTCCACGGCCCCGAGTTTACGAGCCGGTGGGGACCCCCCGCCCCCACCGGCCCCGACCGCAGCACACCTGTGACGCGCGGCACGACCCCGAAGCCGCCCCCCACGGGTCCGAAGAGCCGCCCCCATGCCCCGAAGCCGCCCCCGCGGGTTCAGAACGCCGGGCGTTCCGGGTCCAGGGCCGCGCGGCCGTCCGTCGGCGAGGAGGCCTCGGCGAAGTGCCGACGCGGGATCCGGCCCGCCCGGTGGGCGAGGCGGCCCGCCTCCACCGCGTGCCGCATCCCCTCCGCCATCAGCACCGGATCCTGCGCCCGGGTCACCGCGGAGGCGAGCATGACCGCCGAGCAGCCCAGCTCCATCGCCAGCGCGACGTCCGAGGCCGTCCCGGCCCCCGCGTCCAGGATCACCGGCACACCGGCGCGCTCCGCGATCAGCTGGAAGTTGTGCGGGTTGCGGATCCCGAGCCCGGAGCCGATCGGGGAGCCCAGCGGCATGATCGCCGCGCACCCCACGTCCTCCAGCTTCCGCGCGAGGACCGGGTCGTCGTTGGTGTACGGCAGGACGATGAAACCGTCGTCGACCAGCGTCTCGGCCGCGTCGAGGGTCTCGATCGGGTCAGGCAGCAGGGTCCGCTCGTCGGCGATGACCTCCAGCTTGATCCAGTCGGTGCCGAGCGCCTCGCGGGCCAGGCGCGCGGTCAGGATCGCCTCGCCCGCCGTGAAACAGCCCGCCGTGTTCGGCAGGACGCGGATCGAGAGCCGCTCCAGGACGGAGAGGACCGAGCCCCGGACGGTCGGGTCGAGGCGCCGCATGGCGACGGTCGTCAGCTCGGTGCCGCTGACGGCCAGCGAGCGTTCGAGGATGTCCAGGCTCGGGGCCCCGCCCGTGCCGAGGATCAGCCGGGAGGAGAACTCCGTACCGCCGAGGAGGAAGGTGTCGTCGGACATCGTGCTCAGCCTCCCTGCACGGCGGTGAGGACCTCGACCCGGTCGCCCTCGCCGAGGACGGTCGCGGACCACTGGCTGCGCGGCACGACGGTCTCGTTGACGGCCGCGGCCACACCGGACGGCGCGGCCGTCAACGTCGTGACCAGGGCGTCGAGGGTCGTGGGCGCGGCGAGGACGCGGGCCTCGCCGTTGACGGAGACGGTCGTGCTCGTGGCGGTCATACGGGCTGCTCCTGACGTACGGGGGAGAAGCGGCGGGGAGTGAAGGGGCGGGCCTCGTCGGGAAGCACGCCGGTGGTGAGGAACTCGGCCATGACATCGCCGGTGACCGGCGTGAGCAGCACACCGTTGCGGTAGTGCCCGGTGGCGAGCCGGAGGCCGTCAAGGGTGGTCGGGCCGAGCAGCGGGGCGTTGTCGGGCGAGCCGGGGCGCAGGCCCGCCAGCGTCTCGGTGAGCGGCAGCTCGGTGAGGCCGGGGACGAGCTCGTGGGCGTCGCGGAGCAGTTCGTAGACCCCGCCCGCCGTGACGGTGGTGTCCCAGCCCAGCTCCTCGCTGGTCGCGCCGACCACCAGCTCGCCGTTCTCGCGCGGCACCAGATAGACGTGGCTGCCGCGCACGACCGCCCGGACGGTCCGGGACAGGAACGGCGCGAACGCGGGCGGCACGGTGAGCCGCAGCACCTGTCCCTTGACGGGACGTACGGGAGGCAGCACCTCCTGCGGTACGCCCGCGAGCCGGCCGCTGAGGCTGCCGGCGGCCAGGACGACCTGGTCCGCCTCCAGTGCCGAGTCGTCGGCGAGGGTCACGCCCGTGGCCCGGTCCCGTACCACCGTAAGGCGTTCGGCGAGGCTCCGGTGGAAGACCACCCCGGCCCGCTCGCAGGCGGTGACGAGCGCGGCGGCGAGGCGGCGCGGATCGACCTGGTGGTCCCCGTCGACCCTCAGCCCGCCGCGCACGCCCGGCGCCAGCATCGGCTCCAGGCGGCGGCAGTCGCGGCCGCTGAGCCACTCCGACTCCAGGCCGCAGCGGACCTGCAGGGCGTGCAGATCGCGCAGATGGGCGCGGTCGTCGGCGTCGAGCGCGACGGCGAGCGTGCCGCAGGCGCGGTAGCCGACGTCGTGTCCCGTGGCGTCCTGGAGTTCGGCGACGAACGCGGGGTAGCGGCGCGCGGAGGCGAGGTTGAGGGAGAGCAGCGTCTCCTCGCCGTAGTGGAGTTCGGTGACGGCGGCCAGCATCCCGGCCGCCACCCGGGCGGCCCCGCCGCCCGGCTCGGGGTCCACGACCGCGGTGCTCAGCCCGCGCTGCGCGGACCGCCAGGCCGTGACCAGACCGATGATCCCGCCCCCGATGACGAGAACGTCAGAGGTACTGCGTGTACGCGACATGGGCGTCCAGCCCCTCCCTTCGCCGGCATGACCCGGATCAGGTTCGTACGGTCGGAGGCCGGTCAGCCTCCCTCTCAGCCCGGTGCGTCCGGGCTCCCGCGAGTGCTCTACGTTGACCGTCAGCCTAACCCCCGCCTCCGACACCCAGTAAGGGAGCCTCCACCGTGCCGCGTTCTCTCGACGGTCTCGTCCTCGCCCCGGTCGCCGACCAGGCCCCCGGTCAGGTGGGCACGCGGACCCGGTTCACGTACCACGAGGAGGACGGCCGGATCTGGGCCGAGTACGCGGGCGGTGACGTGGTCCGGGGGTTTCTCGTCGGCACGCGCGCGGGGGACCGGCTCGACTTCCGGTACGTGCAGCTGAAGGTGGACGGAACGACCTCTTCCGGGCATTGCGTCTCCACCGTGGTGGAGCTGCCGGACGGTCGCGTTCGGCTGGAGGAGAGCTGGGCATGGGAGTCCCAGGAGGGCTCCGGCACCAGTGTCGTGGAGCAGCTGTCTTCCTGACGGTGTGTCAGATACGTAAGGTGATCGGGTGAGCGAGCAGAAGCAGGCACAGCAGCGGGTCGTCGTCGTGGGCGCGGGGATGGCGGGGGTGCAGACCGCCGTCGCCCTGCGCGAGCAGGGCTTCGCCGGAGCGGTCACCCTCATCGGGGCCGAGCCCCACCAGCCCTACGACCGGCCGCCCCTCTCCAAGGCGGTCCTCCTCGGCAAGGCCGAGGACTCCGCCTTCGACGTCGACTTCGAGGCGCTCTCCATCGAGCTCCGCCTCGGCCTCGACGTGACGGGCCTGCGCGCCGACGCCCACGAGATCGACACCGAGGCCGGACCCGTCCCGTACGACGTCCTCGTCGTCGCCACCGGCGCCGAACCCGTCACCCTGCCCGGCACCGAGGGTGTCCCCGGCGTCCATCTGCTGCGCACCCTGGACGACGCCGCCCGCCTCAAGCCCGTCCTGGAGCGCCGCCACGACATCGTCGTGGTCGGCGCCGGCTGGATCGGCGCCGAGTTCGCCACCGCCGCGCGCGAGGCGGGGTGCGCGGTCACCGTCGTGGAGGCCGCCGACCGCCCGCTCGCCGGCGCGCTGCCCGCCGAGGTCGCCGCCCCGATGGCGCGCTGGTACGAGGAGAGCGGCGCCGAACTCCTGACCCACGCGCGCGTGGAGCGGATCGAGCCCGGCACGGTCCACCTGGCGGACGGCCGACGGCTGCCCGCCGACGCGGTCGTCGTCGGCATCGGCGCCCGGCCCGCCACCCGCTGGCTCATCGGCTCCGGCATCGCCCTGGAGAAGGACGGCTCCGTCACCGCCGACGACCGGCTGCGCACCTCCCTGCCCGACGTGTACGCCGTCGGCGACTGCGCCTCCTTCCCCTCCGCCCGCTACGGCGCCCGGCTCCTCGTCCACCACTGGGACAACGCGCTCCAGGGCCCGCGGACCGTCGCGGCCGACATCATCGGCGAGACCCCGCAGGTCTACGACCCGGTGCCGTACTTCTGGTCCGAGCAGTTCGGCCGGTTCGTGCAGTATGCAGGCCACCACGCCGGAGCCACCGAGCTGGTCCGACGGGGCGACCCGGCCGACCCGTCCTGGTCCGTCCTCTGGCTGTCCGACGGCGCCCTCGTCGCCCTGCTCGCCGTCGGCCGCCCCCGCGACCTGGCCCAGGGCCGCAAGCTCATCGAGTCCGGCGCGCGACTCGACCCCGAGCGCGCCGCCGACCCCGCCGTCCCCCTGAAGGCGGCAGTCGTCCAGCCCTGACTACCGACTGTCGGTCCGGGATGGCAGGCTTGTCCCGTGACCGAGATTGACGCAAGAACCGATGCTCTCGTCCCCGCCTGGCTCTACCTCCCCGACATCGCGGAAATGCTCGATGTCGAGGTGACGCGCGTGCGGCAGCTGGTCAAGGAGGGCCAGCTCATCGCCGTACGACGCGGCGAGAACAAGGCGCTCCAGGTGCCCGCCGCCTTCATCGACGGCGACAAGGTGGTCAAGGGCCTCTCCGGGACCCTGACCCTCCTGAAGGACGACGGCTTCAGCGACGAAGAGATGCTGGAGTGGCTCTTCACTCCCGACCCGACCCTGCCGGGCACGCCCGCGCAGGCCCTCAGCGAGAATCGCGGCACGGAGGTGAAGCGCCGCGCCCAGGCGCTCGCCGTCTGACGCACCGAAGTCACCACAGGAGGCCCTGGGGGGCCGGGTCCGCCCGGCCCCCTCGGACCGCCCGCACCCAACGGGGGGAAGCACCCATGTCCACGCCTCGCGAGCAGCTCGCCGACGCCCGCCTCTACCTCTGCACGGACGCCCGCAGGCGCCAGGGGGACCTGCCCGCCTTCCTCGACGCCGTGCTCTCCTCCGGCGTGGACATCGTGCAGCTGCGCGACAAGGGCATGGAGGCCGGCGAGGAGCTGGAGCACCTCGCCGTCCTCGCCGAGGCCTGCCGCCGGCACGGCAAGCTCCTCGCCGTGAACGACCGGGCCGACGTCGCCCACGCCATCGGCTCCGACGTGCTGCACCTGGGCCAGGGCGACCTGCCCGTGCCCGCCGCCCGGGCCATCCTCGGCGAGGACGTGCTCATCGGCCGGTCCTGCCACGCCGAGTCCGAGGTCGACGCGGCCGCCGCCGAGCCGGGCGTGGACTACTTCTGCACCGGCCCCTGCTGGCCCACCCCCACCAAGCCCGGCCGGTACGCCCCCGGCCTCGGTCTCGTGCGGTACACGGCCGCCCTGGAGCAGGACCGGCCCTGGTTCGCCATCGGCGGCATCGACGAGACCACCCTCGACGAGGTCCTGGACGCGGGCGCCCGCCGGATCGTCGTCGTCCGCGCGATCGCCGAGGCCGACGACCCGGCCGCCGCGACGGCCCGCCTGGCCAAGCGCGTCCGCGAGCGCTCCTCGTAACGCCTGAGGTCGGGCAAGGGCCAGGCGAGCGAGGTCCGGCGAGGGCGGCCAGGCAGGGTCCGGCGAGGACTCGGCGAGGCCCGTGGAGGTGTCGGCCCCGCGATCCGGCGGCTGTCCAAAACGGTGTCCATCACTCGGACACCGCTTCGCCGGTCGCAGCACCCCGTCTAACCTGCCGGTATGGCCCTCGGAACCGCTTCCACCCGCTCGGACCGCGCACGCACGGTCCGCGAGATCCTCGCGTCCGGCAAGCCGTCGTACTCGTTCGAGTTCTTCGCGCCCCGCACCGAGAAGGGCGAGCGGAGCCTCTGGAACGCCATGCGCAGGGTCGAGGCGGTCGGTCCGAGCTTCGTCTCCGTGACGTACGGGGCCGGCGGCTCCACGCGCGGCGGCACCGTCAAGGCCACCCAGAAGATCGCCGGCGACACCACCCTCACCCCCGTCGCCCACCTCACCGCCGTCGACCACTCGGTCGCCGAGCTGCGCAACGTCCTCGGGCAGTACGCCGACGCCGGCATCCGCAACATGCTGGCGCTGCGCGGCGACCCGCCGGGCGACCCGCTGGGGGAGTGGATCGAGCACCCCGAGGGAGTCCGGTACGCCGCCGACCTCGTCCGGCTGATCAAGGAGTCCGGCGACTTCTGCGTGGGCGTCGCCGCCTTCCCGGAGATGCACCCGCGGTCCACCGACTGGGACACGGACATCCGTCACTTCGTGGACAAGTGCCGGGCCGGCGCGGACTACGCGATCACCCAGATGTTCTTCGATCCCGAGAACTATCTGCGGATGCGCGACAGCGTGGTGAAGGCCGGCTGCGAGACGCCGATCATCCCCGAAGTCATGCCTGTTGTGAACGTGAAGACACTCGACCGGCTGCCCCAGCTGAGCAACGCTCTCTTCCCGGCGGATGTGAAAGACCGCATCCTCGCCGTCAAGGACGATCCGGCCGCTGTACGCTCCATTGGCATCGAGTTCGCAACGGAGTTCTGCGCGCGGCTGCTCTCCGAGGGTGTCCCCGGACTGCACTTCATCACGCTGAACAACTCCATCGCGACGCTGGAGATCTACGAGAATCTCGGACTGCACGTGCAGTCGTGACCGGCGTACCCGCCCCAGACCCGCGGCGGTGGCCGTAGGAGAGGGGCGGGCATGGGGTGGACGGTCCTCTACATCGCGTTCGGTGTCGTCGCGTTGTGGCTGCTGGGTGAAGTGCTCCTGCAGTACAAGGCGAGGCTGCGCTGGCGCGTGCTGGCCTTCTGCGGCTTCCTCGGCGTCGTCCTCGGCGTGCTGATGCCGTCCGTCGCGGTGATCATCGCGGGCGCGGTGGCGTTCGCCGTCGGCCAGACCTATGTGACGCTCTCCTTCCGCCGTGGCTTCTCCACGGGCTGGGCGATCGGCGGCAACCCCGGCGCGAGCCGCCGCCGCAAGTCGTCCGCCCCGGCCGCCGAGGCCGGCCCCACGCTGGAGGTCACCGACCTCTCCTACGAACCGGTCGACCCCGCGCCCGCCGAGACCACGTCCGTCTACGAGCCGCTGCCGATGCCCGACGACACCGGCCAGTACGGCGTCTACACCCCCGCGTACGACCAGTCCCAGGCCCAGCAGGAGACCCCGCAGCACTCCTACGGGGGATACGACGGCGGCTACGGCGGCTACGAGCAGCACCCGGGGTACGGGCAGCAGCCCGGCTACGAGCAGCCGGGCTACGACTACGACAGCGGCCGGCAGCAGTACGCCGCCTACTCCGACCCGTACATCGGCCCGAGCACGGACGGCCAGCAGTACGCCGCGTACGACTACGGCACCGGCGGCCAGCAGCAGTACGCGGACCCGTACGCGCCCTCGTACGCCTACGACACTCCGCCCGGCGGGGTGTGGGTGCCGCAGCAGCGGGACGGCGAGCAGCCCGCCCAGCCGCCGCAGCAGGGCCAGGAGTTCTACGGCTACGACAACGACCAGCAGTACCGGTACTGAGAGGTACGCCGGCTCCCCGGCTCGCCTCTACCGGGAGCCGCGGAAGTCGTCGCCCTCCACGATCAGCCCGGCGACCAGCGCACCTGACATGCCCGCGTGGGCGAGCCCGCCGCCCGGGTGGGACCAGCCGCCCGCGAAGTACAGGCCCGGCAGGGTCGAGCGGTTGGCCGCCGGCAGGTACCGGCCCCGGCCGCCCGCGAGCGCCGGCCCGGGGACCTCGGCGGCGCCCGTCTCCCGCAGGGTGTCCTCGGGGGTGCGGACCTCCTGCCACAGCAGCCGCTCGCGGAGCCCCGGCACGGCGGACTCCGCCGCCGTGACCATCTGCCCGGCGATCTCCGCCCAGTCGTACTCGGGGTACAGGTTCGCCGTCGTCGAGAGCGTCACCGACTCGTGGTCGGCGTCGGGGCGCAGCGCCGGGTCGTCGGGCCGCAGCACGGTCACCGTGGGCCGGTCCCCGGCCGCGTGCACCACCGTGCGGTGCGTCGCCCCGGCCTCGCGCGCCCCGCGCAGGGCCAGACACACCGTCAGCCGGCCCGTCGTGTCCGTCTGGTACGAGGGCCGGTCGTCCTGGCGCTCCCAGGTGACGACCTGCTCACGGTGGAGCGTGGGCACGGGCGCCCCGGCGACCACGTGGTCGGCCGGCACGATCTCGCCTCCCCCGGAGCCTTCGGCCCGGGAAGCGCCCCCCGCCAGCTCGACCCCGACCGCCCGGCCGTCCTTCTCGACGACCTCCGTGACGGCGGTGTCGAAGACGAACTCCACCCGCCGCTCGAGGCACCGCTCGTACACCGCGTCCGCGAGCGCCCGGATGCCCCCGCTCACGTACCAGGTCCCGAAGGTCTGCTCCATGTACGGCAGAACGGCGGCCGAGGCGGGGGCGGTGGCCGGATCGAAGCCGTACGCCCAGGCGTACGCGTCGAGGAGCGCGACGAGCCGGGGGTCGCGCAGCTCCCGCGCGCCGACCTGCGCGAGCGTGGTCGTGGGGCGCCGCAACAGGCCCGCCTTGAGCGCCGGGTACGGCTCCCGGGCGAGCGGTGAGGTGTCCGCGGCCTGCGGCTCCTCCAGGAGGGGGCGGCGCGTGCGGTCCCAGGCCTCGCGGGCCCGGCCCAGGAAGTCGCCCCAGCGCTCGCCCGCGCCCGCGCCGAGCGCCGCGTCCAGGGCGGAGACGGTGCCCGCCCGCGAGGCGTTCGGCAGGTCCACGCGGGTGCCGTCGGCGAAGACATGACGGCTCGCCGGGTCGACCTGCGTCAGCTCGACGAGGTCCTCCAGGGGCTTCTTGCCGGTCTTGACGAACAGATCGCGGTAGACCGCGGGCAGGTGCAGCAGACCGGGGCCGGTGTCGAAGCCGAACCCGTCCCGCTCGAAGCGGCGCACCGCACCGCCGTACGTCCCGCCGCGTTCGTACACCGTCACCCGGTGGCCCGCCACGGCCAGCCGGGCGGCCGCCGCCATGGCGCCCATCCCGGCGCCGATCACCACAATCCGTGCCATGCCAGTGACCCTATCGGCCACCACCGACAGCCCGGTCGAGTGCCCCGATCAGCCGAGTGGCCCGAGCAGTCGAGTGCCCCGGTCAGTCGGGTGGGGACGAGCTCCTGGCCTCCGCGGCGGCGGCCAGGCGACGCTCCTCCCGGCGTTGCGCCCGGCGGCGCAGGAAGCGGCGGATGCTGTGGGCGAGGAAGATCAGTATCACCAGGCCGAGCACGAGCAGGACGGCCGCGATGATCGCCGCCGCCTGCGGGTTGAACATCGCGAAGGTGATGATCCCGGCGACCCCGAGGTCCTCGGCCGTGCTCATGGCGATGTTGGAGAACGGTTCGGGCGAGGTGTTGATCGCCATCCGCGTCCCGGCCTTGACGAAGTGGCTCATCAGGGCGGTCGAGCCGCCGACCGCGCCCGCCGCCAGGTCGGAGAGCGAACCGGACTGCCCGGCGAGCAGGGCGCCGACCACGGCGCCGGCCACCGGCCGGATCACCGTGTGGACGGAGTCCCAGACGGAGTCGACGTAGGGGATCTTGTCCGCCACCGCCTCGCAGAGGAACAGCACTCCGGCGGCGATCAGGACATCGGTGCGCTGCAGCGACTCGGGCACCTCGTCGGTGAGACCGGTCGCGCCGAAGACGCCGAGCAGGAGGACCACCGCGTACGCGTTGATCCCGCTCGCCCAGCCGCTGGTGAAGACCAGGGGGAGTACGGACACGCCCGCGATCGTAACCAGGTCTGAGTATCCGTACCTAGGGGGCGAGATGAGTAGGTACGCGGATGGGCTCCGACCTGCGGGGACGAGAGAGTGGAGTCCACGGAAGGGGCGCGGCTCCGGGACCGCCGACACGGGGTGGCGGAACGGGGCCGCGCGCCTACCGGCACGGGGGTGCACACGGGGGCACGGGGGTGCACGGGGGTGCAGGAAAGGGCGAACGGCGAGGCTCGGGGGGATCGAGCCTCGCCGTTCGTCGTGTTTCCGGGGGTGCGGGGGGTCCGGAGCGGGGGTCCGCCCGGCCCTCCGCTTGGGGCTAGGGTCTTTCGTTTGGATCATGCCGGGCTCGCGGGCCCTGGCACCGCGCCTCGCCGCGTTGTCGTCGGTCGCCAACGCTCCGCGTTGACTCCCTCCTCCGCCTTGCGATCCACGGCACCAGACCCCGCTCCCTGATCCGGCCTGATCCAAACGAAAGACCCTAGCGCCCGCCCACGCGCCCGTGCAGCAGCCGGGACAGGGCGCTGTGGACGTCGTCGAGCGAGCGTTCCCGCTGGAAGGCCTGCCAGTCCAGGGCGGCCACCAGGACCATCCCGACCAGCGCCGCGGCCGTGAGCGGAATGTCGATCTCCGTGCTCAGCTCGCCCTCCTCGACGCCCTCGCGCAGGACGCCCTCCACCACGGCGACCGCCTGCTGGCGGACCACCAGGAGGGTCGAGTTCCAGGCCCGGTTGGTGCGCCAGAGCTCGGCCACGTACAGCTGGGTGAAGGCCGGATAGCGGTCGATGAAGACCAGGCCGGCCCGGATCATCGCGTCCAGCGCGTCGATCCGGCTCCCGCCCCGCTCCGCCGTCTCCTCGGCCGCCGTCCGCAGGGAGGCGGTGAGCAGCCCGACGCCGTGCCGCAGCAGCTCCTCGAAGAGCTCGGTCTTGCTCTTGAAGTTGTAGTAGACCGTGCCCTTGGCGACCCCCGCGCGCTCCGCGATCTCGTCCACCGTGGTCGCCGAGAAGCCCTGCTCGGCGATGAGCGTGACGGCGGCCTCGTAGAGCTTCGCGCGCGTGGCCTGGCGTCTGGTGCTGCTGCTGTCCATGGGCTCGATTCTCACAGGTTCCGGAGGTCTCACAGGCTCAGGTCGGGGTGCAGCCGGTCGAGCGTCCAGACCTGCTTGCGCCGGGCCGACACGGCCGTGAGCGCGAGCGCCCCGAGCGTGAACGCGGCCAGCACCGCGACCGCCTGCCACACGGGTCCGATCCCGCCGCCCGAGATCAGCCGGCGCAGTGACTCGACGACGTAGCTCATCGGCAGGAAGGGGTGGATCGCGTTGAAGAAGCCGGGGCTGGTCTGCACGGGGTACGTGCCGCCGGCCGAGGTCAGCTGGAGCATCAGGACGGCGAGCACCAGGATCCGGCCCGCCGCGCCGAAGCGGGCGTTGAGCCACTGGATGATCGCGGCGAAGCAGCAGGTCACCAGGGCCAGGAAGCCGACCGTTCCGGCGGCCCTGGCCATCTGCAGGCCGAGACCCCAGTGCAGGACCGACATCAGGGCCGCGACCTGGAGCAGCCCGATGGCCGCGACGGGCAGCCAGCCGGCCAGGGCGATCCGCCAGGCGGAGGCGCCGGCGGCGAGCGCGCGCTTGTTGAGCGGCTGGATCAGCATGTACGCCACCATCGCGCCGACCCAGAGGGAGAGCGGGATGAAGTACGGGGCGAAGCCGGTGCCGTAGTTGGGCGCCTTGTGGAGCGACTGGGAGGCGAGTTCGACCGGGTCCGCCATGACCTCCGTACGCCGGTCGCGGTCGTCCTTGTCGTAGTCGGGGATCTTGGCGACCCCGTCCTTGAGGCCGGTGGCGAGCTCACCCGAGCCGTCGGCCAGCTTGAACAGACCGCCGTCGAGGTCGCCGGCGCCCTTCTTGAGCTTGCCGACGCCGGTGTCGAGGCTGACCGAGCCGGTCTTCGCGCTGGTGAGGCCGGTGTGGAGTTCGTCGGCGCCCTTGGCGACCTTCTGGGCGCCCTCGTTCAGCTTGTTGATCTTCTTGACGGCGTCCTCGAGGTCGGTGTCGAGGTGCGGGGCGGCCTTGGCCACCTCGGCGGCCTGGTTCTGGACGTTGGCGAGCTTGGCGTCGAGCTTCTTCAGGTCGCCGTCGCTGTCCTTGGACAGCTCGTGGAGGTCGTCGGCGATCTTGGCCACGTCGCCGGCCGAGACCTTGGCCTCCTTGAGGACGTCGCAGGCCTTGGTGTCGGGCAGCGGGTTGTCGACGCACTGCTTCTTGTGGAGGGCCGCCAGCTTGTCGTCGGCCAGGTGCGCGGCGGTCCGGGCGAGCGGGGCGCGCCGGACCACGTCGGCCAGGTCGTTGCGGACGGCCGTCGCCGCGTCGCCGACCAGCCGGGCGGTGTCGCCGATCGTCTTGCCGTTGTTCTTCAGGTACGGGCGGACCTTGTCGGCCGTGCCGTTGACCTTGTCGGCGAGCTCCTTCGTACCGGCGGCGACCTGCCGCGAACCGGTCTCCAGCTGGCCCGCGCCCTTGTCGAGCTTCTTCAGGCCGCCCGCCAGGTTCCCGCTGCCGCTCTTGGCGTCCTTCAGGCCGTCGGCCAGGTCCTTGGAGCCCTTCTTGGCCTTGTCCACGCCGTCCTTGACGTCACCCGCGCCCTTGGCGGCCTCCGCGGTGGCGTCGTGGATGTCCGAGAAGGAGATGAAGATCTTGTCGAGGAAGGAGCGCGAGGACTTGGTCGAGGCGGCGGTGCGCACCTCGGAGAAGACCGTCCGCGAGATCTGCCCGACGATGTAGTTGTTGGCGTCGTTCGTACGGACCTTCAGCGCACCGGTCTCGGGGGAGTCGCCCGAGCTGGAGGCGATCCGGGAGCTGAAGTCGCTCGGCATGGTCAGCGAGAGGTAGTACGTCCCGTCCTCCACGCCCTCGCGGGCCTCGGCGTCGCTCACCTGGTGCCAGTCGAAGACCTTGCTGTCGAGCAGGTTCTCGGTGATGTCGTCACCGGCGTTGATCTTCTTGCCGTCGGCGGTGGCGCCCTTGTCGTCGTTGACGAGCGCGACGGGTATCCGGTCGAGCCTGCTGTACGGGTCCCAGAAGGACCAGAGGTACAGCGCGCCGTACAGCAGCGGCAGCAGCAGGATCGCGACGAGCGCGGCGCGCGGCAGCTTCCCCCTGCCGAACCGCTTCAGCTCAAGCGCGGCCAGTCTCGGCGATCGCATCGGCTTCCCCCTCCTCGGTCGTGTCTTCGTCGGTCGCGTCTTCTGCGGCGGTGTCCGCGGCCGTGTCTTCCTCGGCGACGGTGGTGACGGTGGCGACGGTGGTGACGTCTGCGGCTTCCGCGGCTTCTGCGTCTGCCGTGTCTGCCGTGTCTTCCGTGGTGTCGTCCGTCGCGTCCTCGACCGCGTCCTCGGCCGGGCGTGGTGCGGTGGTGATCTTCAGGGCGCCCTCGGGGGCCTCGCTGCACACGGCGAGGACGGTGGTGCCCGCGTCGGCGATCGAGCGGAGCAGCTTCCAGGCCTCGGCCCGGTCGGCGTCCGAGAGCTTCAGGTCGGCGTCGTCGAGCGCGAGCAGCCGGGGCCGGCCGATCAGGGCCAGGGCCACGGAGAGGCGCAGGGCCTCCAGGCGCTCCAGGTCGCGTACGGAGGTCCGCTCGGCCTTCGGCAGGGTGTCCAGGTCGAGCCCGGCTGCCTCCAGGGCCGCGTCGATCCGCGCCCTGGTGGCGGCGGCGCGCTCGGCGGGCGGCCGCAGCAGGGCCCGGACGGCGCCGTCGTAGCGGCGCTGGAGCAGGGCGCGTTCGCGCAGGTGCTCGGCGACGGTGAGCGAGGGGTCGAGATCGCTGACCCCGGGCACCGGGCCGAGCGCGCTGATCCGGCGCACGGCGGCCATCTTGCGGGGCAGCGGGAGCCCGGCGACCTCGGCGTGGCCCTCCTGGGGCTTCATCCGGCCGGTCAGCGCGAGCAGCAGACAGGTGCGGCCCGATCCGGACGGGCCCTCGATCGCGACGAGCGCGCCGGGTTCCGCCCGGAAACCGACCTCGCGGAAGGCCCAGCCGCGCGGCCCCTTCAGCCCGAATCCGTCCGCGACGACGGCGGCGCCGTGCGGCTCCTCCGGGTTCGCTTCCACCGGTCCACCCCCACTTTCCCCACTTTTGCACTGACCAGTCAGTGCAAAAACCTACCCCTGGAAGGTCGTTGTCGGCAAAACCGCAGGTCAGCCTGGCTGTCAGTGGTGGCCTGCACGATGGACACATACGGACACAGAGCCGTCACACGACGACAGGAGGCTCGTCATGACCAGCTCCTCCGCAGCCGCCGCGCCCAGGCGCCGCACGGGCAGTCGCCCTGCCGCCACACCGGCCGGACCGCCCGCCGACGTCCACCCCGTGCTGCGCCGCGCCGGAGCGCCGCCCGCCGCCCTCGACCTGCTCGCCCAGGCCCGCGCCGGCCTCGACGAGGCGGTCGGCCTCGACCGGCCCAACGAGCGGTACGCCACGGCCCACCTCGCCGCCCTGCGCACCGCCGCCGCCGTGCTCGCCGTCCGGGGCAGGCCCGAGACCAACCCCCGTAAACGGACCCGGATCCGCAGCGCCTGGGAGGTGTTGCCGGAGATAGCGCCCGAGCTCACCGAGTGGAGCGCCCTGTTCGCCTCGGGCGCCGCCCGCCGGGCCCGGGCCGAGGCGGGGATACCGGGTGCGGCGACCAGGCGGGACGCCGACGACCTGGTCCGGGACGCCGCGATGTTCCTGCGCCTGGTCGAGCGCCTCCTCGTCCTCCAGCCCGTGCTGCCCCGCCAGCCCGGCGCCGCGGAGGCGGGACAGCATGGGCCGAGGGGCGGTTGAGCCGGGGACGGCGCGCGAGGCCATAGGGTGGGAGGCGTTCGTACACCGTCACCGAGGAGTCAACAGCCGTGTCGGACCCTTCCCCTGTCTTCGGTCGAGAGGCGTCGTCGCGCCCGTCGCGCGCCTCCCTTCGTACGGCCGTCGTCTGGGACGTCCTCAAGGACGCCCTCGACCGCCGGGTCAAGGCCACCGGGAAGGACAGCCTCGATGTCCTCGACACGGGCGGCGGCTCAGGCAACTTCGCCGTGCCGGTGGCCCGACTCGGCCACCGGGTCACGGTCGTCGACCCCAGCCCCAACGCCCTCTTCGCGCTGGAGCGCAGGGCCGCCGAGGCCGGCGTCGCCGAGCGGGTCACCGGGGTCCAGGGCGACATCAGCGGCCTCTTCGACGTGGTCGGCCGCGACGGGTACGACGTGGTGCTCTGCCACGGCGTCCTGGAGTACGTGGACGACCCGGCCGAGGGCGTACGGAACGCGGCCGCCGCGCTGCGGGACGGCGGCGCGCTCAGCCTGCTCGCGGCGGGCGTCGGCGGCGCCGTCCTCGCCCGCGCGCTGGCCGGACACTTCACCGAGGCCAGGAACGCGCTCGGCGACCCGGACGGGCGCTGGGGCGAAGGCGACCCGGTGCCCCGGCGCTTCACCGCCGACCAGCTCACCGGTCTCGCGGGCGAGGCCGGTCTCGAGGTCGGCGCGGTGCACGGCGTACGGGTCTTCGCCGACCTCGTCCCCGGTGTCCTGGTCGACACCGAGCCAGGCGCCGCGGACGCCCTGCTCAAGCTGGAGGCCGCGGCGGCGGAGCTTCCCTCGTTCCATGCCATTGCCACCCAGTTGCACCTCCTGGGAGAGAAGCGCGCCTGACGGCGGGGCGCTGCGCCGCTGATCAGCGACGCAGCCGCACATGGAGTACGCCACAGCACCCCCGGTCGGCGGCTTTGCCCCGTATGATCGGGGGACATCGTCCGGCATGACGGGCAAGGTGCTGGGGAATCAACGCTTCAGCAACCCGAACCGCATGGCGGCCCGGATTGGCGAATAGGCGTTGAGGGCGGGTTTCACGGGGGCGATTCCCTGCCTATCCTGAAAGGGCCGCATCCCGGTCGCCCCCGCGACCGACGACTAGGAGGACTCCGTGCCGCTCTCGGAGCACGAGCAGCGAATGCTCGAGCAGATGGAGCGAGCGCTGTACGCCGAAGATCCCAAGTTCGCGACAGCGCTCGAGGGAAGCGGGCTGCGTACGTACACCCGGCGACGGGTCTACCAGGCAGTCGCCGGCTTCCTGGTGGGTATCGCGCTCCTCATGGCTGGAATGGTCGCTCAGCAGTGGTGGATCAGCGTGGTGGGGTTCCTCGTCATGCTGGGCTGCGCGGTGATGGCCGTGACAGGCTGGCGCAAGGCGCCCAAGCCGGGTGAGCAGCAGGCGAGTGGCGGGGCGGCGGCCGGTGGTCGTCCGACCAAGCAGCGTCGCTCGATGATGAACCGGATCGAAGAGCGGTGGCAGCGCCGCCGCGACGAACAGCAGGGCGGCGGCCACTGAGGCCGCGCCGAGGGCCCTGCCCCTGACAAGTCCCGAGCCCCGTGGGCCCGGCACGCCGACAGCGTGCCCGGCGCACGGGGCTCGTTGCGTTTCGGGGGCCCGCACCCGAGGGCCCGCCCGCGGGAGGCCGCCTGTGGCCAGGCAGCCCCCCGGGGTGTCAGCCCTCGTTGCGGGACGGGCGGTGGAAGCGGGACGTCACTCGGGCCGTCAGGGTCTCGCGGCGGGTGCGCCAGGACGTCGTCGTGGCGGACCACCAGGAGGAGGCCCTCCAGGCCACCCGAACGGCAGAGCGCGGCGCCAGCAGGGCGCGGAGCCTGACCTTGCGGGAGGACACCGCCGCGAAGCCCGAGCGGACCAGGGACACCTCGTCCACGAGACCCGTGCCCGGGCGGGGCTGCGGGGCGTAGAGGACCTGCTCCACCGCCCGCGCGACCCGGTGCACCGCGTTGGCCGGCTCGCCCTCCAGGGAGCCGAGGCGGACGATCCGCGCCGCCGTCCTCCGAGGCGTCATCGACTCGTCGGGGACCACCCCGTGGTCCCAGGCCGTGTCGTTGATCTCCCGCCACGCCGCCAGCGTCCTGGCCACCCCGTCCTCGGCCGTACGGCCCGAGGAGCCGAGCCGCCGGGCCCGTACCCGTGTCCGCCACAGCAGCGGTGCCAGCGGCAGCAGGAGCAGCACCGCCACCCCAAGGACCACCAGCACCACCGTCAGCGGATCCGGGCCGCCGCCGTCCGACGCCGCGGCGCCCGCCGCCTCGTCCTGGCCGCACTCGCCCTGACGGCGCATCTGCGCCGGGCAGCTCTCCGAGGTCCTCGGCGCCGCGGACGGCGCCGCCGACGTGCTGGTCGACGGCTGCGCCGACTCGCTCGGCGTGCCCGTCGGGGACTGCTCACGCGTGTACTCCGGCGTGGAGCCCCGGGACGGGGTCGGCTCGAACCGGGTCCACCCCGCACCCTCGAAGTACAGCTCGGGCCAGGCGTGGGCGTCCCGGATGCCGACCGACATCGTGCCGTCGGACTGCAGGCCGCCCGGCATGAAGCCGACCGCCACCCGCGCCGGGATCCCGATCGACCGCGCCATCGCCGCCATCGAGAAGGAGAAGTGGACGCAGAAGCCCTCCCGGCGCTCCAGGAAGCGCGAGATCGCCTGGACTCCCGTACCGGACTCCACATCGACGTCGTAGCGGAACCCGCCGTCCGTCGTGAACCAGTCCTGGAGCTTCACGGCCCGCTCGTAGTCGTTCCGCGCGCCCTTCGTGACCTGCAGCGCCTTCGCCCGCACGTCGAGCGGCAGCGATTCGGGGACCTTCGTGTACTCCCTACGCAGCGCCTCGGGCGCCGGCGGGGCCGCCGCCAGCTGCTGGGCCGTGGGCCGTACGTCCAGGCTCGTCACCGTGTACCGGGCTCCGGACGTGTTCTGTCCGTCGTCACCGACGAGCATCCGCCCGGCCGGCTCGTACCGCCAGCGCCCGCCGATCTCCACCCGGTCCGCAGGGAAGGGCATCGGCAGCCACTTCTGCTCGTACGTCGGGGAGGCGACGAAGTTGCTCGTCACCTCGATCGTGCGGACCTGACCGCTCAGCCCGGTCGGCCGGGGCAGCCGCTCGGGCACGTCCTCGATCGGGCGGACCGAGGACTTCCACGACGTGCCGTCGAACTGGTCGAGCGCCACGAGCCGCAGATACATGCCGCTCGTGTCGGTCGCGTTGGTCCGGTACCTGAGCACCTCGCGGTCCTCGGGCTGCCGGAGGTTGTCCTGGAGCGAGACCAGCGGGTTCACCGCGGAGATCGTGCCGCCCTTGCCCCGGTCGCCCGCCCCCTCGCCCGGCTTGCCGAACAGGCCGCCCGAGAGCGTGGGCAGCACCGCGGGCACCGCAAGGGCGACGCCCATGGCTACCACACCGATCCGCCGACCGGTCCGCACGGCGGCCAGCGCCTTCCCGCCGCCCCCGGACCCGTCCGTCCCCGGTCGCCCCGTCCGCGGCGCGCCGCCGAAGACCCGGCCCCACTGCGAGAGCCGGTCCCGGCTCTCCGCGAGGAGCAGCAGGAGGTAGCCGGAGGCAGCGAACAGGAACCACATCCAGCTCGCGCCGCCCTCGGAGAGCCCCGCGGCCACCGAGTACAGCGCGAGCAGCGGCAGCCCGGCCGGGGCCGCGCTGCGGAAGGTCACCGCGAGGGTGTCCACCAGGAGCCCGATCAGGAGCACACCGCAGACCAGCATCAGCCTGATGCCCTCGGTGTCCGGGGCCGGCGGCGCGTACGTGCCGACGTCCTCCGCGCCCGCCTGGAAGAGCGCGGCGAACCGCCCGAAGGCCTGCGGCCCGGGCAGGAGGCCGAGCAGCGCATGCTCCCGGGCGAAGACCAGGGTCAGCGCGAGAAGGGTGACGAAGAACTGGGCCGCGATCGTCAGCGGCCTCGCCAGCGGCACGCGCCGGGTCAGCGCGCCGACCCCGCTCTGCAGCGCCAGCAGGATCGCCGCCGTGAAGATCCACGTCGACGGGTTCACCAGCGGAAGGAGCGCCCCCGCCGCCATCAGCGTGGCGGCGTAGGCGCCCAGTGTCAGCCGCCCGCGGCCGCTCATGTCCAACCTCCGTACGTGTCACCCGAGGCGCTCTCCGCCCGGACGCCGGCCGCCTGCCGCCACAGCTCGGCGAGCCGGGCCCCCGGGGGCACGGCCAGCGCCGTCCACCCGGCCTCGCGCAGCTGCCGGAGCCGCTCGTCGATCGGGCCCGCCACCGCGCCGCCCGTCAGCCACGTCCCGGAGTCCAGGACGAAGGCGACGGCCGCGCCGCCGCGCGGCCGCAGCCGGGCGGCCAGCGCGGCCTGCTCCTCGTCGATGTCGCCGACGAAGGCGACCAGCAGGCCCTCGTTCCCTCCGCGCAGCACGTCGTGCGCGCGGGAGAGGCCGGCCCCGTCGGAGTGGTCCACGACGGCGAGGGCGTCCATCATCAGCCCGGCCGCCTCGGCCGAGTCCTGCGAGGTGCCCGCGAAACCCTCGGCGCCCTCGCCGGGCACCGCCGTGCCCGTGTCGGTCAGGAGCCGGACCGCGTAGCCCCGCTCCAGCATGTGCACCAGGACGGAGGCCGCGCCCGACACCGCCCATTCGAAGGCCGAGTCCGGGCCCGCGCCCTGGTAGGCGATCCCGCGGGTGTCGAGCAGCACCGTGCAACGGGCCCGCTGCGGCTGCTCCTCACGGCGCACCATCAGCTCGCCGTAGCGCGCGGTGGACCGCCAGTGGACCCGGCGGAGGTCGTCGCCGTGGCGGTAGGCGCGCGGGATGATGTCGTCGTCCCCGGCGAGCGCCAGCGAGCGCAGGCTGCCGTCGCCGTACCCCGCCGCCTCGCCGGTCAGCTTCACCGGCGGCAGCGCCTCGGTCCTGGGGACGACGGTCAGGGTGTCGTACGCGCTGAAGGAGCGGGTCAGCTCGCACATCCCGAAGGGATCGTTCAGCCGCAGCTGGAGCGGGCCCAGCGGGAAGCGGCCGCGCAGATCGGAGCGGACCCGGTACGACACCTCGCGCCGCCCGCCCGCCTCGACCCGGTCCAGGACGAACCGGGGCCGCGGCCCGAGCATGTACGGGACGTGGTCCTGGAGCATGAGCAGGCCGGTGGGCAGTTTGGAGACGTTGTCCATCCGGAGGTGGACCCGGGCCTCGGAGCCGACCGCCACCCGCTGCGGGGAGAGCCGCCGGCTGCCCGCGACCCGGTAGCGGGTGCGGTGGAGCACGCCGACGCAGATCAGCGGCAGCGCGGCGAGCAGCAGCCCGACACGCAGCAGGTCGCCCTGGCCGAGGACGTAGGCGCATATCCCGGCGGCGACACCGGCGGCGAGGAAGGACCGGCCGCGCGTGGTGAGACCGCTCAGCGCGGCCCGCACACCGGCCTTGTCCTCACCCGGGCGACCGTCCCGGTCCTCGTCGCCCCGCTGCCCCTCCGGCGCGGCGGAGGTGGCCATCACAGCGGCCGGACGCCGGGCTGCTGCTGGCCGTAGTGCGGTCCTGCGGGCGGCGCCGCGGCCGGGACGGGCGTGCGCTGCAGGATGTCGCGGACGACCTGCTCCGAGGTGCGCCGGTTCAGCTGGGCCTGCGCCGTCGGCAGCAGCCGGTGCGCGAGGACGGGCACGGCGAGGGCCTGGAGGTCGTCCGGCAGGACGTACTCGCGGCCGCTCAGCGCGGCGGACGCCTTGGCGGCGCGCAGCAGGTGCAGCGTGGCACGCGGGGATGCGCCGAGTCGCAGGTCCGGGTGGGTACGGGTCGCGGCGACGATCTCCACGGCGTACCGGCGGACGGAGTCGGCGACGTGGACGCCCCGCACCGCGTCGATCAGCTTGACGATGTCGTGGGCGTGCGCGACCGGCTGCAGGTCGTCGAGCGGATTGACCGCCCCGTGGATGTCGAGCATCTGGAGCTCGGCCTCCGCGCTGGGGTAGCCGATCGAGACCCGGGCCATGAAGCGGTCGCGCTGGGCCTCGGGGAGCGGGTACGTGCCCTCCATCTCCACCGGGTTCTGCGTGGCCACCACCATGAACGGGCTCGGCAGCTCGTAGGTCTGCCCGTCGACCGTGACCTGCCGCTCCTCCATGGACTCCAGGAGCGCGGACTGGGTCTTCGGCGAGGCGCGGTTGATCTCGTCGCCGATCACGATCTGGGCGAAGATCGCGCCCGGCTTGAACTCGAAGTCCCGCCGCTGCTGGTCGAAGATCGACACGCCCGTGATGTCCGAGGGCAGCAGGTCGGGCGTGAACTGGATACGGCGCACCGAGCAGTCGATGGACCGTGCCAGCGTCTTGGCCAGCATCGTCTTGCCGACGCCGGGGACATCCTCGATCAGAAGATGTCCCTCGGCGAGCAGCACGGTCAGCGAAAGCCGTACGACCTCAGGCTTGCCCTCGATCACACCCTCCACCGACCTGCGGACACGCTCCGCTGTGGTGGTCAGATCTGTGAGGCTCGCTCGATCGTCATAGGTCGTCACCCGGCCCTCCTCGGCCCCTCCGTAAACACCGACACCTGCCCCCGCGGTGATTCGGGGGGTGTCACCCGAGCATTCTTGTTGCCCGTGGCGGGTTGTGTCACTTGCCTGTGGACAAGTGGGAGCGATATGCCGGGGTTTGCTGTGTTGCGCCCGATGGAAAAGGCCGGGATCAGGCCCGGATCGAGCCGGGACAAGGTCGAGGTCAGGCCGGGTCGATCTCGCGCAGCAGACCGGTGGTGACGTCGAAGACGAAGCCGCGGACATCGTCGGTGTGCAGCAGGAACGGCGAGGTCCGCACGCGCTGCATCGACTGCCGGACGTCCTGCTCGACGTCGCGGAAGGCCTCCACGGCCCAGGCCGGCCGCTGGCCGACCTCCATCTCCAGGTCGTGCCGGAAGTCCTCGGTGAGGGACTCCAGGCCGCAGCCGGTGTGGTGGATGAGGACCACGCTGCGGGTGCCGAGGGCGCGCTGGCTGATCGTGAGGGAGCGGATCACGTCGTCGGTGACCACGCCGCCCGCGTTGCGGATGGTGTGGCAGTCGCCGAGCTCGAGGCCGAGCGCGGAGTGCAGGTCGAGCCGGGCGTCCATGCACGCGACCACGGCCACGTTCAGGACGGGCCGGGCGTCCATGCCCGGGTCGGTGAACCGGGAGGCGTAGCGCTCGTTGGCCTCGACGAGCCGGTCGGTGACCGTGCCGCTGGTGCGTATCACGTCGGCGGAGTCGGCGGATTCGGCAGAGAGGTGCGCAGAGGTCGACATGTCTATGACGGTAATGGTCACGCCCGTGCGGGGCCCGCTGTGAGAGTGGACAAAGAACGTCAATGAGCCTTGTTGTGAGCTAACCCACACGCATGAGCGGAGCGGGCCCATCCGGGTGAGTCGGCGGGAATGGTCGGCTCCGCTCGACGGCCCGCGCGACGCGCCAGCCGGTTGATTGACCGCCGGGATCAGTGGACTAAAGTGACGCGAAGTTCACGGAGACATTGAGCGATTTCCGCAGTTTCTCCCCCGCGTGTGCGGCGGATGCGTAGCGGCCGCGCCGAATCTGAGCCGAATTCTGAGAGGGCGCATTGAGCAACGACCGACACGTCCCGGTGATGCTCCAGCGGTGCCTGGACATGTTGGCCCCCGCCCTGGAGCGCCCCGGCGCGGTCGTCGTCGACTGCACCCTCGGGCTCGGCGGGCACAGCGAGGCGCTGCTCGAGCGGTTCCCCGAGGCGCGCCTGGTCGCCCTCGACCGGGACAAGGAGGCGCTGCGGCTCTCCGGCGAGCGGCTCGCCCCCTACGGGGAGCGCGCGACCCTCGTGCACGCGGTCTACGACGAGCTGCCCGAGGTCCTCGACCGGCTCGGCATTCCGCGCGTCGAGGGCATCCTCTTCGACCTGGGCGTCTCCTCCATGCAGCTCGACGAGGCCGACCGCGGCTTCGCGTACGCGCAGGACGCGCCGCTCGACATGCGCATGGACCAGACGACCGGGGCCAGCGCGGCGGAGGTCCTCAACACCTACCCGGCCGGCGAGCTGGTCCGGATCCTGCGGGCGTACGGCGAGGAGAAGCAGGCCAAGCGGATCGTCTCCGCGGTCGTGCGCGAGCGCGAGAAGGAGCCCTTCACCAACAGCGCCCGCCTGGTCGAGCTGATCCGCGACGCGCTCCCGCAGGCGGCCAAGCGCACCGGCGGCAACCCGGCCAAGCGCACCTTCCAGGCCCTGCGCATCGAGGTCAACGGCGAACTGACGGTCCTGGAGCGGGCGATCCCGGCGGCGGTGAAGGCGCTCGCGGTGGGCGGCCGGATCGCGGTCCTGTCGTACCACTCCCTGGAGGACCGCCTGGTCAAGCAGGTCTTCGCGGCGGGCGCGGCGAACACCGCGCCGCCCGGCCTGCCGGTGGTCCCGGAGCAGTACCAGCCCCGCCTGAAGCTGCTCACCCGCGGCGCGGAGCTCCCCACCGAGGAAGAGATCGCCGAGAACCGCCGCGCGGCCCCGGCCCGGCTCCGGGGGGCGCAGCGCATTCGGGAGGACGTGTAGCCGTGAGCGACGCGCGCGAGGCCACCGGGCCGCAGCCGACGACGATGCCCGCACCTCCGTGCCTCGCGGGCGGAGCTGGGGGTACCTCCCGGGCGGTCGCCCAGGGGGAGAGCGAGGACGGGCACGCATGACGACGAAGGGGCCGCTCAAAGGGCGGGCGGCGCGACTCGGGCGGCTCATGCCGTCGGGACCCAGCAGCGCCGCCCGTACCCCCTTCGTCCTGCTGGTCGTGCTGCTCCTCGGCGGCGGGCTCATCACCCTCCTGCTGCTGAACTCCGCCCTCAACCAGGGCTCCTTCAAGCTGCGCGACCTCAAGAACCGCACCACCGAGCTGACCGACGAGGAGCAGGCCCTCCAGCGGGACGTGGACGACCGCTCCGCGCCCGACGCGCTGGAGCGGCGGGCCCGGGAGCTCGGCATGGTCCCCGGCGGCAGCCCCGCCTTCCTGAACCCGGACGGGACCGTCCGAGGTCAGCCCTCGAAGGCCACGGCCCCGAAGCCGGAGCCGACCCCGAAGCCCGACCCCAGCTCGACGGCGACGACCACACCGGGCGGCCGGCCCACGGGCACGCCCACGGGCACGCCCACGGGCACGCCCACGGGCACGCCCACGGGCACCCCCTCCGGGCTCGCCTCGCCGCCCGCGAACCCCAGCACGAAGCCCACCCCCACCACGGCACCACCCGCGAAGACGACCGCGCCCGTCCCGACGACCTCCGGCAGGTGACCTCAGTGCCTTCCAAGGAGCCCCCGCGCCGCCGGGTGCCCGGCCCCGCGCATCCGGCCCGCCCGGCCCGCCCGAGGCCGTCGGCCGCCCGCCCGGCCGCCGCCCGCTCCGGCGGCCCGCGCAGGCCCGCGCCCCGGCCTCCCGCGCGGCCGAAGGCACGCACCATCCGGCTCGGCAGCCCCAAGCCACGGCTGCGGCTCGTCTCCCTGGGCCTGACCCTCGTGATGCTGGCGTTCGTCGTCCGGCTGCTCCAGGTCCAGGCGGTCGACGCCAGCACCCTGGCCGCGAAGGCCGAGGCCCACCGCTTCCAGGAGTACACGCTCTCCGCCGACCGGGGCGAGATCACCGACCGCTCCGGCATCGCGCTTGCCGCCAGCGTCGACGCGTACGACATCACCGCCGACCCCAAGCTCTTCACCCCTGAGGAGAGCAAGGTCAAGGACGCCCCCGAGCAGGCCGCCGCGCTCCTCGCGCCGCTCCTGGGCAAGCAGCCCGCGGACCTCGCGAAGAAGCTCCGTACCCCCAAGTCCCGCTACACCCTGCTCGCCCGCAAGCAGACCCCGCAGGTCTGGAACCAGATCAAGGACCTCAAGAAGGTCTACGGGCAGAAGGCCAAGCCGGCCGAGGGCGGCAACGGCGTCAACCTGCTCGGCGGCATCCTCAGCGAGCCCAGCACCAAGCGCGTCTACCCCAACGGGGCGCTGGCCGCCGGGATACTGGGTTACGTCAACGCCGAGGGCCGGGGCGCCGGTGGCCTGGAGTCCCAGCTCGACAAGGAGCTCGCGGGCCAGGACGGCAAGATCAGGTTCGCCGAGTCCGGCGGGCGCCAGGTGCCCACGGCGGGCTCCCAGGGCACCCCGGCCGTGCCCGGCTCCGACATCGAGCTGACCATCGACCGGGACATCCAGTGGGCCGCCCAGCAGGCCATCACCGAGCAGGTGACGAAGTCCAAGGCCGACCGCGGCTACGTCATAGTGCAGAACACGAAGACCGGCGAGGTCCTGGCCATGGCCAACGCCCCCGGCTTCGACCCCAACGACCTCTCCGCGGCCAACGCCGCCGCGATGGGCAACGCGGCCCTCCAGGACGCCTACGAGCCCGGCTCCACCAGCAAGGTCATGTCCATGGCCGCCGTCCTGGAGGAGGGCGCGGCCACCCCCGACACGCACGTCACCGTCCCCAACCGGCTGCACCGCGGCGACCGGCTCTTCGAGGACGACATCGACCACCCGACCTGGTACCTGACCCTCAACGGGGTCCTCGCCAAGTCGAGCAACATCGGCACGATCCTGGCCACCGGCCAGCTCGGGAAGACCCAGGCCGAGGCCAACCAGGTCCTCTACTCCTACCTGCGGAAGTTCGGCATGGGCAGCCCCACCGGGCTCGGCTACCCCGGAGAGACCCCGGGCATCCTCGCCAAGCCGCAGGACTGGTCGACCTCGCAGCAGTACACGATCCCCTTCGGCCAGGGCCTCTCGGTCAGTGCCATGCAGGCCACCTCGGTCTACTCGACCATCGCCAACGGAGGCGTACGGATCGAGCCCACCCTCGTCCGCGGCACCAAGGGGCCCGACGGCCGCTTCACCCCCGCGCCCGCCCCCGAGCAGTCCCGGGTGGTCAGCGAGAAGACCGCCAAGACCCTCGCGCGGATGCTGGAGTCCGTGGTCGACGACCGGGAGGGCACCGGCACCAAGGCCCGGATCCCCGGCTACCGGGTCGCGGGCAAGACCGGTACCGCCAACCGCGTCGACCCCGAGCTCGGCGGCTACAAGGGGTACACCGCCTCCTTCGCCGGCTTCGCGCCCGCCGACGACCCGCAGATCACGGTCTACTGCGCCATCCAGAACCCCACCAAGGGCAGCTACTTCGGCGGCCAGATCTGCGGCCCCATCTACAAGAAGGTCATGGAGTTCGCCCTCAAGACACTCCATGTGGCCCCGACCGGCAGCGAGCCCGCCCGACTGCCGGTGACGTTCAAGGACAGCGAGTGACACGCCGGGAGCACCAGTGAGCACGATCACCCCTGATTCCGGGAACCGGAAATCGAACTCCGGCGACGCCCGGCCCTCTTTTGGCCCCGCGGCGGGTGGGCCCGGTACGCTCACCGCCGTGCCACACGCTGATCAGTACCGAACCACCCCGCCCCGCCCGGAGCAGGCCCGCCCGACACCCCTGGGCGACCTGGCCGCCCGGCTGGGCGTCGAGACGCCCGGCGACACCGACGTCTCGGGCATCACGCACGACTCGCGGGCGGTACGCCCCGGCGACGTCTACGCGGCCCTGCCCGGAGCCCGGGTCCACGGCGCCGACTTCGCCGACCAGGCCGCCGGTCTCGGCGCCGCCGCGATCCTCACCGACCCGGCGGGCGCCGAACGCGCCGCGGCGACCGGCCTGCCGGTCCTGGTGGTGGAGAACCCGCGCGGCCGGATGGGCGAGCTCGCCGCCGAGATCTACGGCCGGCCGGGTGAGGACCTCCTCCAGATCGGCATCACCGGAACCTCCGGCAAGACCACCACCGCCTACCTGGTGGAGGGCGGCCTCAAGGCGGCCGGCCGCAAGAGCGGCCTCATCGGCACGGTCGAGATGCGGATCGGCGACGAGCGCATCAAGTCCGAACGTACGACCCCCGAAGCCACCGACCTCCAGGCCCTCTTCGCCGTCATGCGCGAACGCGGGGTCGAGGCCGTCGCCATGGAGGTCTCCAGCCACGCCCTCGTGCTCGGCCGGGTCGACGGCTGCGTCTTCGACGTCGCCGTCTTCAACAACCTCAGCCCGGAGCACATGGAGTTCCACTCCGACATGGAGGACTACTTCGGGGCGAAGGCACAGCTCTTCACCCCGGAGCGCAGCAGGCGCGGCGTGGTGAACCTCGACGACGCCTACGGCCGCCGGCTCGCCACGGAGGCGACCGTTCCGGTCGTCACCTTCTCCGCCGAGGGCCACCCGGACGCCGACTGGCGCGCCGAGGACGTCGAGATCGGCTCCCACGGCTCCACGTTCACGGTCGTCGGCCCCCAGGGCGAGCGGATCTCCGCCGCCGCCCCGCTGCCCGGCCCGTTCAACGTCGCCAACACCCTGGCCGCGATCGTCACCCTGGCCGTCGCCGGGCTCGACCCGCAGACCGCCGCCGACGGCGTCGCCGCCGTCCCCGGCGTCCCCGGCCGCCTGGAGCGCGTCGACGCGGGCCAGCCGTACCTCGCGGTCGTCGACTACGCGCACAAGACGGACGCCGTCGAATCGGTCCTGCGCTCGCTGCGCAAGGTCACCGAGGGCAAGCTGCACATCGTCCTGGGCTGCGGAGGCGACCGGGACACCACCAAGCGCGGCCCGATGGGCGCCGCCGCGGCGCGCCTCGCCGACACCGCCGTACTGACCTCCGACAACCCCCGTTCCGAGGACCCCCTCGCGATCCTGGCCGCGATGCTCGCGGGCGCCGCGGAGGTGCCCGCCCACGAGCGCGGCGACGTCCTGGTCGACGCCGACCGCGCCTCCGCCATCGCGGCGGTCGTGGCCCGCGCCGGGTCCGGCGACACCGTGCTCGTCGCCGGCAAGGGCCACGAGCAGGGCCAGGACATCGCCGGTGTGGTCCGCCCCTTCGACGACCGCCAGGTCCTGCACGAAGCGATTGAACGCAGCCTCAAGAACAGTCAGGGATAAGTTGTGATCGCCCTCTCCCTCGCCGAGATCGCCGAAATCGTCGGCGGGCAGTCGTACGACATACCGGATCCGGCCGTCCGGATCACCGGTCCCGTCGTCATCGACTCCCGTGAGGTGAAGACCGGCAGCCTGTTCGCCGCCTTCGCCGGCGAACAGGTCGACGGCCACGACTACGCGGCCCGCGCCGTCGAGGCGGGCGCGGCGGCCGTGCTTGCCGCCCGCCCCGTCGGAGTGCCCGCGATCGTCGTGGACGACGTCCAGGCGGCGCTCGGCGCACTCGCCCGCGCCGTCGTCGAACGCCTCGGCACCGATGTCGTCGCGCTGACCGGCTCGGCCGGCAAGACCTCCACCAAGGACCTGATCGCCCAGGTCCTGCAGCGTCACGCGCCCACCGTCTGGACGCCCGGCTCGCTCAACAACGAGATCGGGCTGCCGCTGACGGCGCTGCGCGCGAGCGACGACACCCAGCACCTGGTCCTCGAAATGGGCGCCCGCGGCATCGGTCACATCCGCTACCTCACCGGACTGACCCCGCCGCGCATCGGACTCGTCCTCAACGTGGGCACCGCCCACATCGGCGAGTTCGGCGGCCGCGAGCAGATCGCCCAGGCGAAGGGCGAACTCGTCGAGGCGCTGCCACCGGCCGACAAGGGCGGCGTCGCGGTCCTCAACGCCGACGACCCGCTGGTGCGCGCCATGGCGACACGGACCCACGCGCGCGTGACGTTGTTCGGAGAGTCGGACGAAGCGGTCGTACGTGCCGAGAACGTCCGCCTCACAGCAACAGGACAGCCGTCATTCAGGCTTCACACACCCACCGGGTGCAGTGACGTGACCTTGCGCCTGTACGGTGAGCACCACGTGTCGAACGCGCTCGCCGCGGCCGCCGTCGCGCACGAGCTGGGCATGCCCGTGGAGGAGATCGCCACCGCGCTCTCCGAGGCGGGCACCCTGTCGCGCTGGCGCATGGAGGTCACCGAGCGTCCGGACGGCGTGACGATCGTCAACGACGCCTACAACGCGAACCCCGAGTCCATGCGAGCCGCTCTGCGCGCGCTCGCGTCCATGGGCCGGGCCGCACAGGCCCAGGGGGGCCGTACGTGGGCGGTGCTCGGCAAGATGGCCGAGCTCGGAGACGCATCGCTCGCCGAGCACGACGCGGTCGGACGGCTCGCCGTCCGGCTCAACGTCAGCAAGCTCGTCGCGGTCGGGGACAGGGAAGCGTCCTGGCTGCAACTGGGCGCATATAACGAGGGTTCGTGGGGTGAGGAGTCGGTGCACGTGTCCGACGCGCAGGCGGCGGTCGACCTGTTGCGCAGTGAGCTGCGCCCGGGGGATGTCGTCCTTGTGAAGGCTTCCAGGTCGGTCGGTCTGGAGCAGGTCGCCCTGGCCCTCCTCGACTCCGAGAGCGAGGTCACGGGCCGATGAGGCAGATCCTCTTCGCGGGAGCCATCGGGCTCTTCCTGACCCTGATCGGCACCCCGCTGCTCATCAAGCTCCTTGCCCGCAAGGGGTACGGGCAGTTCATCCGCGACGACGGCCCGCGCGGCCACGCCGGGAAGAAGGGCACGCCCACCATGGGCGGCATCTCCTTCATCCTGGCCACGGTCATCGCGTACGTGCTCGCCAAGGTCATCACCGGTGAGGACCCGACGTACTCGGGTGTGCTCGTCCTCTTCCTGATGGCCGGCATGGGTCTCGTCGGCTTCCTCGACGACTACATCAAGATCGTCAAGCAGCGTTCGCTGGGCCTGCGGGCCAAGGCGAAGATGGCCGGCCAGCTGATCGTCGGCATCGCCTTCGCCGTGCTCTCGCTGCAGTTCGCGGACCTGCGCGGGCTGACCCCCGCCTCCGAGAAGCTCTCCTTCATCACGGACTTCGGCTGGTCCATCGGCCCGGTGCTCTTCGTGGTCTGGGCGCTCTTCATGATCCTCGCCATGTCCAACGGCGTGAACCTGACGGACGGTCTGGACGGCCTGGCCACCGGCGCGTCGGTGATGGTCTTCGGCGCGTACACCTTCATCGGCCTGTGGCAGTTCCAGGAGTCCTGCGCCAACGCGGTGACCCTGACCAACCCCAACGCCTGCTTCGAGGTCCGCGACCCGCTCGACCTCGCGGTCGTCGCCTCCGCGCTCATGGGCGCCTGCTTCGGCTTCCTCTGGTGGAACACCTCGCCGGCCAAGATCTTCATGGGCGACACCGGCTCGCTGGCGCTCGGCGGCGCGCTCGCCGGTCTCGCCATCTGCTCCCGTACCGAGCTGCTGCTCGCCCTGCTCGGCGGGCTGTTCGTGCTGATCACCATGTCGGTGGTCATCCAGGTCGGCTCGTTCAAGATGACCGGCAAGCGCGTCTTCCGGATGGCCCCGCTCCAGCACCACTTCGAACTCAAGGGGTGGTCGGAAGTCCTGGTCGTCGTCCGGTTCTGGATCATCCAGGGCATGTGCGTGATCGTGGGCCTGGGCCTCTTCTACGCGGGATGGGCATCCGAAAAGTGAGCTGGAACGGCAAGAGGGTCACCGTCGCGGGTCTCGGGGTCTCCGGGATCCCGGCCGCCCGCGTCCTGCACGGCCTCGGCGCCGTCGTGACCGTCGTCAACGACGGCGACGACGAGCGCTCCCGGGCACAGGCCGAGGAGCTGCGGGCCGAGGGGATCACCGTCCGCCTCGGCGACGGCGACACCCTGCCCGACGGCACCGAACTGGTCGTCACCGCCCCCGGCTGGCGGCCCGACAAGCCGCTCTTCACGGCCGCCGCGGAGGCGGGCGTGGAGGTCTGGGGCGACGTGGAGCTCGCCTGGCGGCTCCGCGGCCCCGACGCCGCCCCCTGGCTCGCCGTGACCGGCACCAACGGCAAGACCACGACCGTACGGATGCTCGCCTCGATCCTTGAGGCCGCCGGGCTGCGGACCGCCGCCGTCGGGAACATCGGCGTCTCGCTTCTCGACGCCGTCCTCGGCGAGGAGAAGTACGACGTCCTCGCCGTCGAACTCTCCAGCTACCAGCTGCACTGGGCGCCCTCCCTGCGCGCCCACTCGGCCGCCGTGCTCAACCTGGCGCCCGACCACCTCGACTGGCACGGCTCCATGGAGGCGTACGCCGCCGACAAGGGCCGGATCTACGAGGGCAACACGGTCGCCTGCGTCTACAACGTGGCCGACAAGGCCACCGAGGACCTGGTCCGCGAGGCCGACGTCGAGGAGGGCTGCCGCGCGATCGGCTTCACCCTCGGCACCCCCGGCCCCTCCCAGCTCGGCGTCGTCGAGGGCATCCTCGTCGACCGGGCCTTCGTCGAGAACCGGCAGAAGCAGGCCCAGGAGCTCGCCGAGGTCGCGGACGTCCAGCCGCCGGCCCCGCACAACATCGCCAACGCGCTCGCCGCGGCCGCCCTCGCCCGCGCCTTCGGCGTCGAGCCGAGGGCCGTACGGGACGGACTGCGGGCCTTCCGGCCCGACCCGCACCGCATCGAACTGGTCGAGGAGATCGAGGGCGTCGTCTACGTCGACGACTCCAAGGCCACCAACACCCACGCCGCGGAAGCCTCGTTGGCGGCCTACGACCCGATCGTCTGGATCGCCGGCGGCCTCGCCAAGGGTGCGACCTTCGACGAGCTCGTCACCGCGTCGGCGAAGCGTCTGCGCGGGGTCGTCCTGATCGGCGCCGACCGCGAGCTGATCCGCGAAGCCCTGGCGCGACACGCCCCGGAGGTCCCGGTCGTGGACCTCGACCGGACCGACACTGGGGCGATGTCCGAGGCGGTCCAGGAGGCTGCGCGGCTCGCCCGGCCGGGCGACACGGTCCTGCTGGCCCCGGCCTGCGCCTCGATGGACATGTTCGCCAATTACAACAAGCGGGGCGAGGCCTTCGCGGACGCGGTCCGCGCCCTCGCCACCACCGGGCGCGTCTGACCTGACCGGTAAGGAGGTCCGGCCGCGCCGGGCACGACTGGAGGGGACAGCGCCCATGCCGAGCAGAATCGCCGGGACCCGTCGGCCCTCCGCCGTCCGCGGCGGAGGCCGCGCTCCCGCGCCGCCGCGGCCCACCCGCACCGGCGGCGTACGGCGGATGTACGAGCAGGCGCGGCGGGCCTGGGACCGGCCCCTCACCGCGTACTACGTCATCCTCGGCGCCGCGCTGCTCATCACCACGCTCGGCCTGGTGATGGTCTACAGCGCCTCGATGATCACGGCGCTCCGCTACGACCTGGTGCCCTCGTACTTCTTCCGCAAGCAGTTCTTCGCCGCGATCCTCGGCGCCGCGCTGCTCCTGGTCGCCTCCCGGATGCCGGTGAAACTGCACCGGGCGCTCGCGTACCCGATCCTGGTCGGCGCCGTCTTCCTGATGGTGCTCGTCCAGATCCCGGGGATAGGGCGGGCGGTCGGCGGCAACCAGAACTGGATCTCGCTGGGCGGGCCGTTCATGCTCCAGCCCAGCGAGTTCGGCAAACTGGCGCTCATCCTGTGGGGCGCGGATCTGTTGGCCCGCAAGCAGGACATGAAACTGCTCACCCAGTGGAAGCACATGCTGGTCCCACTGGTGCCCGGAACGTTCCTGCTGCTCGGCCTGATCATGCTCGGCGGGGACATGGGCACGGCGATCGTGCTCGCCGCGATCCTCTTCGGCCTGCTGTGGACGGCCGGAGCGCCCACCAGGCTCTTCGTCGGGGTGCTCACGGTCGCGGGGGCCATCGGCTTCCTGCTGATCAAGACCAGCGACAACCGGCTGAAGCGCTTCGCCTGCATCGGCGCCACCGACCCCGGGGGAGAGGGCGCGCCCTGCCTCCAGGCGGCCCACGGCATCTATGCTCTGGCGTCGGGCGGATGGTTCGGTTCCGGTCTTGGCGCCAGTGTGGAAAAATGGGGCCAACTACCCGAAGCGCACACCGACTTCATCTTCGCCGTCACCGGGGAGGAACTGGGTCTTGCGGGGACGCTGTCGGTACTCGCCCTGTTCGCGGCTCTAGGCTATGCGGGTATCCGCGTGGCCGGACGCACGGAGGACCCCTTCGTGAGGTACGCCGCGGGAGGCGTGACCACCTGGATCACGGCGCAGGCCGTGATCAACATCGGTGCGGTGCTCGGTCTGCTGCCGATCGCCGGTGTCCCGCTCCCGCTGTTCTCCTACGGGGGGTCGGCCCTGCTGCCGACCATGTTCGCCGTCGGGCTCCTCATCGCCTTCGCGCGACAGGATCCCGCCGCGAAAGCGGCCCTGGCCATGCGCCGCCCCGGCTGGGGCAAGCGGGCCGGGGTGAGATGGAAGTCGATGCGACGGCGCGTCAAGAAGCGTCCGTCCGGAGAGCGGTGAATTTCGGTGCATGTCGTACTCGCCGGCGGGGGGACCGCCGGCCACATCGAGCCCGCGCTCGCCCTCGCGGACGCCCTGCGCAGGCAGGACCCGAGCGTGGGGATCACGGCGCTCGGCACGGAGAAGGGTCTGGAGACCCGGCTCGTGCCCGAGCGGGGCTACGAGCTGGCGCTCATCCCCGCCGTGCCGCTGCCGCGCAAGCCCACCCCTGAGCTGATCACCGTCCCCGGACGGCTGCGCGGCACCATCAAGGCGGCCGAGCAGATCCTGGAGCGCACCAAGGCGGACTGCGTGGTCGGCTTCGGCGGCTACGTGGCGCTGCCCGGCTACCTCGCGGCCAAGCGCCTCGGGGTGCCGATCGTGGTCCACGAGGCCAACGCCCGGCCAGGCCTGGCCAACAAGATCGGCTCGCGGTACGCGGCCGGGGTCGGCGTCGCCACCCCGGACTCCAAGCTCCGGGGCGCCCGTTACATCGGCATCCCGCTGCGGCACACGATCGCCACCCTCGACCGGGCCCGGGTCAGGCCCGAGGCGCGCGCCGCCTTCGGTCTCGACCCGAACCTGCCGACGCTGCTCGTCACGGGCGGCTCGCAGGGCGCCCGGCGCCTCAACGAGGTCGTCCAGCAGATCGCCCCGGTGCTCCAGCGCTCGGGCATCCAGATCCTGCACATCGTCGGTCCGAAGAACGAGCTGCCGCGTGTCGACAACATGCCCGGTATGCCGCCGTACATCCCCGTACAGTACGTGGACCGGATGGACCTCGCGTACGCGGCGGCGGACATGATGCTCTGCCGCGCGGGCGCGATGACCGTCGCCGAGCTCTCCGCCGTCGGGCTGCCCGCCGCCTACGTCCCGCTGCCCATCGGCAACGGCGAACAGCGGCTCAACGCCCAGCCGGTGGTCAAGGCGGGCGGCGGACTGCTCGTCGACGACGCGGAGCTCTCGCCGCAGTGGGTGCAGGCCAACGTCCTGCCCGTACTGGCCGACCCGCACCGCCTGTACGAGATGTCCCGCGCCGCCGCCGAGTTCGGCCGCCGGGACGCCGACGACCTGCTCGTCGGCATGGTGTACGAGGCGATCGCCGCGCGGCGCTCGTAGGCGGCGGGCCGCGCCCGCACAGCACAGGAGGCAGGGGACGTGTCGGGACCGACGACAGCGGAGAAGCGTGGCACACGCGAGCCGAAGGGGTCGTCGGAGCGGGACTCCTCCCGTCCAGGCACCCGGAATCAGGGATTCCGGGTGCCTGGGCCACGCCTTCTGCTGATCGTGCTCGCCGTCGTCCTGATCGCCGCCGGCGGAATCTGGGCGCTCTACGGCTCCACCTGGCTGCGCGTGGAGCAGGTGTCGGCCACCGGAACGCGGGTTCTGACGCCCCGTGAGGTGGAGAAGGCCGCCGCCGTGCCGATCGGGTCCCCGCTCGTCTCGGTCGACACCGACGCCATCGAGGCACGACTGCTGCGGAAACTGCCCCGGATCGACTCCGTCGAGGTCGTTCGGTCCTGGCCGCATGGAATCGGTCTGAAAGTGACGGAACGGAAGCCGGTTCTGGTGGTGGAAAAGGGCGGAAAGTTCATTGAAGTGGACTCCGTCGGAACGCGTTTCGCCACCGTGGACAAAGCACCCGCAGGCGTACCGAAACTCCTCCTGAGCGCCGACTCCGCGCCGAGCCTGCACCGCTTCGACGAGGACCGGCTGCTGCGCGAGGCCGTGGGCGTGACGGGCGAACTCCCCGAGAAAATCGCCCGGGACGCTCGTGTCGTCGAGGTCACCTCGTACGACTCCATCACCCTGGAGCTCGGCGGCGGCCGGACGGTCTTCTGGGGCAGCGGCGAGGACGGTGCCGTCAAGGCGCGGGTCCTCACCGCTCTGATGAAGGCGATGCCCAAAGCGGGGCACTTCGACGTAAGCGCCCCCACCGCCCCCGCCGCGTCGGGGAGTTGACGCCCATTCCCGCTGGCCAGCGCCCTGGTTGGCCAGCGACATGGGTGATCACATAGGGTGAAAAGAAAAACGGGAGGTTCGGCGTGTTCGTTGAACGTGCGCCACTTGTCGACTTAGTGTCCTGTTCGGAAGAGTCCAGCGAACAGAGACACTGGTAACCCTAAACTTCAACGTTAGGGTTTGGGTCGGCGTTTCGGACCGTCCCATCGGCATCCGTCGTCGCAGCGCGACTACCACCGCGAAGCGGCGACACGTAACTCGAGGCGAGAGGCCTTCGACGTGGCAGCACCGCAGAACTACCTCGCAGTCATCAAGGTCATCGGTGTCGGCGGCGGTGGTGTCAATGCCATCAACCGAATGATCGAGGTCGGTCTCAAGGGCGTCGAGTTCATCGCGATCAACACCGACGCGCAAGCGCTGTTGATGAGCGACGCCGACGTCAAGCTCGACGTCGGCCGTGAACTCACCCGCGGCCTCGGGGCCGGGGCCAACCCGGCAGTCGGTCGCAAGGCGGCAGAGGACCACCGTGAGGAGATCGAGGAGGTCCTCAAGGGGGCCGACATGGTCTTCGTCACCGCCGGCGAAGGTGGCGGCACCGGCACCGGCGGCGCACCCGTCGTGGCCAACATCGCGCGTTCGCTCGGCGCCCTGACGATCGGTGTGGTCACCCGGCCGTTCACCTTCGAGGGACGCCGTCGGGCCAACCAGGCGGAGGACGGCATCGCCGAGCTCCGCGAAGAGGTCGACACCCTCATCGTCATCCCGAACGACCGACTGCTCTCGATCTCGGACCGTCAGGTCTCCGTGCTCGACGCGTTCAAGTCGGCCGACCAGGTGCTGCTGAGCGGTGTGCAGGGCATCACCGACCTCATCACCACCCCCGGTCTGATCAACCTCGACTTCGCCGACGTCAAGTCGGTCATGTCCGAGGCCGGTTCGGCCCTCATGGGCATCGGCTCCGCCCGCGGCGACGACCGCGCGGTGGCGGCGGCCGAGATGGCGATCTCCTCGCCGCTCCTGGAGGCCTCCATCGACGGCGCCCGGGGTGTCCTGCTCTCCATCTCCGGCGGCTCGGACCTCGGTCTCTTCGAGATCAACGAGGCCGCGCAGCTGGTGAGCGAGGCGGCCCACCCCGAGGCCAACATCATCTTCGGCGCCGTCATCGACGACGCCCTCGGTGACGAGGTACGGGTCACGGTCATCGCGGCGGGCTTCGACGGCGGCCAGCCGCCGACGCGCCGGGACAACGTCCTCAGCTCGGCCTCGGCCAAGCGCGAGGAGCCGGCCCCGTCGCCCCGCGCCACCGAGCGCCCGCTCGGTGGGCTCGGCACCGTCGCCCCGCGCGACGAGCCGGTCGCCCCGGTCGAGCCGACCCCGGTCGCCTCGGCCGAGAGCTCGCTGCCGCCGGTCACCCCGCCGGTGGTCCCGCCGGCCCGCCCGTACGCGGACACCCAGGCCGAAGAGCTGGATGTCCCGGACTTCTTGAAGTGATAGACCGGCTCGAACCCGTGAGCGGCGCGCACTTCGCCTTCACCGACAGGTGGGGCGGGGTGAGCGCCGTTCCGTACGAGGAGCTCAACCTCGGCGGCGCGGTGGGGGACGACCTCGAGGCAGTCCGCGCCAACCGGGCGCGGGCCGCCGGGGAGCTGGGGCTCGACCCCGGACGGGTCGTCTGGATGAACCAGGTGCACGGCCCCGATGTCACGGTGGTCGAGGGACCCTGGGGCGACAGACCGGTTCCGGAGGTCGACGCGATCGTCACCACCCGGCGCGGACTCGCCCTCGCGGTCCTGACCGCCGACTGCACCCCGGTGCTTCTGGCGGACCCCGTGGCCGGGGTCGTCGCCGCGGCCCACGCGGGGCGGCCGGGGATGGTCGCCGGGGTCGTACCGGCCGCGGTGCGGGCCATGATCGAACTGGGCGCCGACCCGGCCCGGATCACCGCCCGTACAGGACCCGCCGTCTGCGGGCGCTGCTACGAGGTGCCGGAGGCGATGCGGGCCGAGGTGGCCGCGGTCGAACCGGCCGCCTTCGCCGAGACCAGCTGGGGGACCCCCGCCGTCGACGTCACCGCCGGGGTCCACGCGCAGCTGGAGCGGCTCGGGATCCGGGACCGGCGGGCCAGTGAGGTCTGCACCCGCGAGTCGGGTGACCACTTCTCGTACCGCCGCGATCGCACCACAGGGCGACTCGCGGGATATGTCTGGTTGGACGGATATGACGGACCGTAAGACGGAGCTCGCCGAGAACCTGGCGCGGGTGGAGGAACGAATCTCCGCCGCCTGCGCGGCCGCCGGTCGCAAGCGGGCGGAAGTGACCCTGATCGTGGTCACGAAGACCTACCCCGCGAGCGATGTGCGCATCCTGCACGAACTCGGCGTACGGGACGTGGCGGAGAACCGCGACCAGGACGCCGCCCCCAAGGCGGCCGCCTGCGCGGATCTGGACCTGCGCTGGCACTTCGTCGGCCAGTTGCAGACCAACAAGGTCCGTTCTGTGACGAGTTATGCGGATGTCGTGCAGTCTGTCGACCGTTTGAAGCTCGTCACCTCTCTCTCGGCCGCGGCCGGGAAGACCGGACGCGAGCTGGGCTGTCTCGTCCAGGTCGCGCTCGACGCCGAGTCGGGCGAGCGCGGCGAGCGCGGCGGTGTGGCGCCGGACGGCATCGAGGAGTTGGCCGCCGCCGTGGACGCGGCGCCCGGACTCAGGCTGGACGGACTGATGACCGTCGCGCCGCTCGCCGGCCCCTATGCGGGGCGCCAACGTGCGGCGTTCGACAGGTTGATGGATTTGTCGACTCTCCTGCGCACGACCCGTCCGGCTGCGAACATGGTGTCCGCGGGAATGAGTGCGGACCTTGAGGACGCCGTGGCGGCCGGAGCGACACATGTGCGCATCGGTACGGCGGTACTGGGTGTCCGCCCCAGGCTCGGGTAACGTCGCGAAGCAAGTCGGACCACAGCAGAAAATATGGTCATTCCCGCCGGTCGGCGGGGGCGGACCGCGTGGATCACGGGCACTTGGCGACGAGGCCGATCCACCACAGAGCGGAGGACTCAGAGAATGGCCGGCGCGATGCGCAAGATGGCGGTCTACCTCGGCCTCGTGGAGGACGATGGGTACGACGGCCGGGGTTTCGACCCCGACGACGACTTCGAACCCGAGCTGGAACCGGAACCCGAGCGTGAGCGGCGCCATCAGCCCCCGCGCCAGGTGGAGCGGGAGGAGCCGGTGCGTGTGGTGCAGCAGTCCACGCCCCGTGAGCCGGTCGCACACGCCGCCCCGCTATCCGCCGAAAGCGGACGTCCGGCACGAATCGCCCCCGTGGCGTCCATCACACCCGAACGTCCGAGCCTGGAGAAGAACGCACCGGTGATCATGCCCAAGGTCGTGTCCGAGCGGGAGCCGTACCGCATCACCACGCTGCACCCCCGGACCTACAACGAAGCCCGTACCATCGGGGAACACTTCCGCGAGGGCACCCCGGTGATCATGAACCTCACGGAGATGGACGACACCGATGCGAAGCGACTTGTCGACTTTGCCGCCGGACTCGTCTTCGGGCTCCATGGCAGCATTGAGCGCGTGACGCAGAAGGTGTTCCTGTTGTCGCCTGCTAACGTCGATGTCACGGCGGAGGACAAGGCCCGGATCGCAGAGGGCGGATTCTTCAACCAGAGCTGAGACAACGAAGACCGGAACGGCCCGGCCGGAAGGCCGGACAAGCGAGAGCACGGGGAGAGGGAAGCGCGGGATGGGCGTCGCACTGCAGGTGATCTACATCGCGCTGATGTGCTTCCTCATCGTGCTGATCTTTCGGTTGGTCATGGACTACGTCTTCCAGTTCGCGCGTTCATGGCAACCCGGCAAGGTGATGGTGGTCGTTCTGGAGGCCACCTACACTGTCACCGATCCACCGCTCAAGCTTCTGCGGCGGTTCATCCCGCCGCTGCGTCTCGGGGGCGTGGCACTCGACCTGTCCTTCTTCGTTCTTATGATCATCGTCTTCATTCTGATCTCCATCGTGAGCAGCTTCACGGGGTGAATGTGGACGATACGGTCTTGCCGACTGCCGACGACTACGTAGAGGTGAAGAAGAGATGCCGCTGACCCCCGAGGACGTGCGGAACAAGCAGTTCACGACCGTCCGCCTTCGAGAAGGCTATGACGAGGACGAGGTCGATGCCTTCCTCGACGAGGTCGAAGCCGAACTGACCCGCCTGCTCCGCGAGAACGAGGACCTGCGCGCCAAGCTGGCCGCGGCGACGCGTGCCGCTGCGCAGAACCAGCAGCAGCAGGGCATGCGCAAGCCCCCGGAGCAGCAGGATCGTCCCGTCGGTCCCGGCGCCCCGGTGCCCGCCGCCATATCCGGACCGCCGGTCCAGCAGCAGCCCCCGCAGATGGGTCCGCCGCAGCTGCCGTCCGGTGCGCCGCAGCTTCCCGCCGGTCCTGGTGGCCACGGCCCCGGTCCGATGCAGGGTGGTCCGATGGGCCCCGGCCCCGGCCAGATGCAGGGCGGCCCGATGGGCCAGCCGATGGGCGGCCCCATGGGGCACCCGCAGCAGCAGATGCAGCAGCCGATGCAGCAGCCCCAGCAGGGCCCCGGTGGCGACAGCGCCGCGCGGGTTCTCTCGCTGGCCCAGCAGACGGCCGACCAGGCGATCGCGGAGGCCCGTTCCGAGGCCAACAAGATCGTCGGCGAGGCGCGTTCGCGCGCCGAGGGCCTGGAGCGGGACGCCCGCGCCAAGGCGGACGCGCTGGAGCGGGACGCGCAGGAAAAGCACCGCGTGGCGATGGGCTCGCTCGAGTCCGCCCGCGCGACGCTGGAGCGCAAGGTCGAGGACCTGCGGGGCTTCGAGCGTGAGTACCGCACGCGTCTGAAGTCGTACCTGGAGTCGCAGCTGCGTCAGCTGGAGACCCAGGCGGACGACTCGCTGGCCCCGCCGCGGACGCCGGCCACGGCTTCGCTGCCGCCGTCGCCCTCGATGGCTTCGGCGGGCGCGAGCGCCCCGTCGTACGGCGGCAACGGCTCGATGGGCGGCCCGCCGTCCATGGGCGGTGCCCCGTCCTACGGTGGCCAGCAGCAGATGTCCCCGGCGATGACCCAGCCGATGGCTCCGGTCCGGCCGCAGGCGCCGCAGCCGATGCAGCAGGCGCCGGCGCCGATGCGTGGCTTCCTGATCGACGAGGACGACAACTGACGGCGGCAGCTCGCGCGATGAGCGCGTAGCCGTCGGCAGGCTGAAGGGCCGGGCCCCGGGAAACCGGGGCCCGGCCCTTTGCCGTGGGCGGGGCGTGCAGCCTCTGTGCCGTGGGTGGGGCGGAGGGCTCCGGCCCTGCAGCCCCCCCCCCGGGGAACGACGAAGGCCCGGCGCCCCCCAAGGGGTGCCGGGCCTTCCTCGTAGGGTGACTACGCCTTGCGGAGGTGGAACGTCAGGGAGAGGCCCTCGTCCGTGAACGGGGTGCCGTAGGTGGCGTCCGAGGGGCCCGCGGCGAAGTCCGTCGCCAGGACCTCGTCCGCGATCAGGGCCGCGTGAGCCGTCAGGGCCTCCGTGGTCTCCGGGGACTCCGACGTCCAGCGCAGGGCGATCCGGTCCGCCACGTCCAGGCCGCTGTTCTTGCGGGCCTCCTGGATCAGACGGATCGCGTCGCGCGCCAGGCCCGCCTTGCGGAGCTCCGGAGTGATCTCCAGGTCGAGGGCCACCGTCGCGCCCGCGTCCGACGCGACCGACCAGCCCTCCCGAGGAGTCTCCGTGATGATGATCTCCTCGGGGCCGACCGTGATCGTCTCGCCGTTGACCTCCAGCGTCGCCTCGCCACTGCGCAGAGCGAGGGACAGAGCGGCGGCGTCCGCGGCCGCGACCGCCTTCGCCACGTCCTGGACGCCCTTGCCGAAGCGCTTGCCCAGAGCCCGGAAGTTCGCCTTGGCGGTGGTGTCGACCAGGCTGCCGCCGACCTCGGAGAGGGAGGCCACCGACGTGACGTTCAGCTCTTCCGTGATCTGGGCCTGGAGCTCCGGCGAGAGCTCCGCGAAGCCCGTCGCCGCGACGAGCGCGCGGGACAGCGGCTGACGGGTCTTCACGCCCGACTCCGCCCGCGTCGCCCGGCCCAGCTCCACGAGGCGGCGGACCAGCGTCATCTGCGTGGAAAGCGTCGGGTCGACCAGCGACAGGTCCGGCTCAGGCCACGTGGACAGGTGGACCGACTCGGGGGCCTCCGGGGTCACCGGAACCACCAGGTCCTGCCACACCCGCTCCGTGATGAAGGGGGTCAGGGGCGCCATGAGGCGCGTGACCGTCTCGATCACGTCGTGGAGCGTCCGCAGCGCCGCCGCGTCGCCCTGCCAGAACCGGCGGCGCGAACGCCGCACGTACCAGTTGGACAGGTCGTCCACGAAGGAGGAGATCAGCTTGCCCGCCCGCTGGGTGTCGTACGACTCCAGCGCCTGGGTCACGTCGGACACCAGCGTGTTCAGCTCGGACAGGAGCCACTTGTCCAGGACCGAGCGCTCCGCCGGCGCCGGGTCCGACGCGCTCGGCGCCCAGCCGGACGTCCGGGCGTACAGCGCCTGGAAGGCCACCGTGTTCCAGTAGGTGAGGAGGGTCTTGCGGACGACCTCCTGGATCGTGCCGTGGCCGACCCGGCGGGCCGCCCACGGGGAGCCGCCGGCCGCCATGAACCAGCGGACGGCGTCCGCGCCGTGCTGGTCCATCAGCGCGATCGGCTCCAGGGTGTTGCCCAGGTGCTTGGACATCTTGCGGCCGTCCTCGGCGAGGATGTGGCCCAGGCAGACCACGTTCTCGTACGAGGACTTGTCGAAGACCAGCGTGCCGACCGCCATCAGCGTGTAGAACCAGCCGCGCGTCTGGTCGATCGCCTCGCTGATGAACTGCGCCGGGTACCGGGACTCGAAGAGTTCCTTGTTCTTGTGCGGGTAGCCCCACTGCGCGAACGGCATCGAACCCGAGTCGTACCAGGCGTCGATGACCTCCGGCACGCGCGTCGCCGTCTTCGAGCAGCTCGGGCAGGGGAAGGTCACCGCGTCGATGTACGGGCGGTGCGGGTCGAGCTCCGACTGGTCCGTGCCCGTCAGCTCGGACAGCTCCGCGCGCGAGCCCACGCACGTCAGGTGGCCGTCCTCGCAGCGCCACAGCGGCAGCGGGGTGCCCCAGTAGCGGCTGCGGGAGAGCGCCCAGTCGATGTTGTTGTTGAGCCAGTCGCCGAAGCGGCCGTGCTTGACCGAGTCCGGGAACCAGTTCGTCTTCTCGTTCTCCTCGAGGAGACGGTCCTTGACGGCGGTCGTACGGATGTACCAGGACGGCTGCGCGTAGTAGAGCAGCGCCGTGTGGCAGCGCCAGCAGTGCGGGTAGCTGTGCTCGTACGGGACGTGGCGGAAGAGCAGGCCGCGCGCGTCCAGGTCGGCCGTCAGCTGCTCGTCGGCCTTCTTGAAGAAGACGCCGCCGACCAGCGGCACGTCCTCCTCGAAGGTGCCGTCGGGGCGGACCGGGTTCACGACCGGGAGGCCGTAGGCGCGGCAGACCTTGAGGTCGTCCTCACCGAAGGCGGGGGACTGGTGGACCAGACCCGTACCGTCCTCGGTCGTCACGTACTCCGCGTTCACCACGTAGTGGGCTTCGGCCGGGAACTCGACCAGCTCGAAGGGGCGCTGGTACGTCCAGCGCTCCATCTCGGCGCCCGTGAAGGACTCGCCGGTGGTCACCCAGCCCTCGCCGAGCGCCTTCTCGACCAGCGGCGCGGCGACGACGAGCTTCTCCTCGCCGTCGGTCGCGACGACGTAGGTGACCTCGGGGTGCGCGGCGACGGCCGTGTTGGAGACCAGGGTCCACGGGGTCGTCGTCCAGACGAGCAGCGAGGCCTGGCCGGCCAGCGGGCCGGAGGTCAGCGGGAAGCGGACGAAGACGGAGGGGTCGACGACCGTCTCGTACCCCTGCGCCAGCTCGTGGTCGGAGAGGCCGGTGCCGCAGCGCGGGCACCAGGGGGCGACGCGGTGGTCCTGGACGAGGAGGTCCTTGTCGAAGATCTGCTTCAGCGACCACCAGACCGACTCGATGTACGCGGGGTCCATCGTCCGGTACGCGTCGTCGAGGTCGACCCAGTAGCCCATGCGCGTCGTCAGCTCGGCGAAGGCATCGGTGTGGCGGGTCACGGACTCGCGGCACTTGTCGTTGAACGCGGCGATGCCGTATTCCTCGATGTCCTTCTTGCCGGAGAAGCCGAGCTCCTTCTCGACGGCGAGCTCGACCGGCAGGCCGTGGCAGTCCCAGCCGGCCTTGCGGGCCACGTGGTAGCCGCGCATGGTCCGGAAGCGGGGGAAGACGTCCTTGAAGACGCGGGCCTCGATGTGGTGGGCACCGGGCATGCCGTTGGCGGTCGGCGGGCCCTCGTAGAACACCCACTCGGGGCGGCCCTCGGACTGCTCCAGGGTCTTGGCGAAGACCTTGCTCTCGCGCCAGAAATCGAGCACGGCGTGCTCGAGCGCGGGCAGGTCGACCTGGGCGGGCACCTGGCGGTACTGCGTCATCGATCTTCCTCCGGCGGACTGCTTCGTTTCCGTCCGGAGGGACGAGAGCGCCGTGCTGCGCGGCTCCCGCGGTACCACCCTCCTTGGCCCCGGGCGTGTGCTGCCCATGGCCCCCTCATTGGGGTCGCGAAGCCGGTTCTACTCGCCTGACGGCTTTCTTCCGGCGGCTCCGGGGTGATCGTTCACATCGGGCTCGCCCCCGGGCTCTCACCGTCCCCGGGTCGCTCATGGCTGCGTACGACGCTACTCGTCCCCATCCAAGCCTTTCGCTGAGCCCAGTGTACGGGCCCGCAGGGCGCTCGGCAGACCGCATTTCGGGCGGGGCGGGAGGCGGTCGGACGTGACCCGAATGGCCATACGGGCGTGGCCGGACTTCGCGGGTCGTCGCGGGGCGGGTTACGGGGCGGGGAGCTGGGCACAACGGATGCAGACTCGCCTTGCCACCGGCATGGGGCGGGTGCGAACGGCGGCGTGCCCCGTTGCCGCGGGCCTTGGGCCGATTTATCGTCCCAGCACGATTCGCGAGCAAGATCACAAAATGTGAAGGGGCCGCGACATGGTGGCGAAGAAGACCGCCGCGAAGAAGACCTCGACCGCCGGTGCCACCGGTTCCGCAGGCGCGGGCGGGGCGGCCAAGGACGTCACCGGCAAGAAGTCGACGGTCGCGAAGAAGGCGGCCACGAAGACGGCTGCCAAGAAGACAGCCGTCAAGAAGGCGGTCGCCAGGAAGACGGCTGCCAAGAAGACGGCCGAGACCGCCGCCGAGACCGCCGCCGAGGCCCCGGCGGCGGCCAAGAAGGCAGCCACCAGGAAGGCGGCCACCAAGGCCCCGGCCGGCAAGAAGGCCCCGGCCACCAAGAAGGCAGCCACCGAAAAGGCGGCCGCGAAGAAGGCGCCGGCCGCCAAGAAGGCCGCCGCGAAGAAGACCGCAGTCAAGAAGAAGGCCGCTTCCGCGGCGCAGGTGGAGCAGACAGGAGCCGCGACAGTGGCAGCGAAGAAGACCGCGGGTGGCGTCACGACGGCCGAGAGCGAGGCCGCGGTTCCCCAGGCGCGCACCGGTGAGCTGGCCGTACGGCCCGGCGAGGACCCCTGGACGCCCGAGGAGGTCGCCGAGGCGCGGGCGGAGCTGGAGAGCGAGGTCCTCCGGCTGCGGGCCGAGCTGCTGCACTCCAAGGAGGAGCTGACCGGCCTCATGCGGGACTCCGGGGACGGCGCGGGCGACGACCAGGCCGACACCGGCACCAAGAACATCACCCGCGAGCACGAGCTCGCCCTGGCCGCCAACGCCCGCGAGATGCTGGAGCAGTCCGAGCACGCCCTGGAGCGGCTCGACGCGGGCACGTACGGCCTCTGCGAGGTGTGCGGCAAGCCGATCGGCAAGGCGCGCATGCAGGCCTTCCCGAGGGCCACGCTCTGCGTCGAGGACAAGCAGAAGCAGGAGCGCCGCGGCTGACGCGGCCGAAGGGGTGTGCCGTACCCTCGTGCACAGTCAGGCACCTAGGTTGAGGGACTCACGTGGCAGAGGCGGAGCGCATCATCGGTACGCCGGATTCAGACGCTGACGGCGCCGACGGCGTTGACGGCGCGGTCGGCCCGGGCGGAGAGGCCGCGGCCGACGCACAGGCGCCGGCCGAGCGGCCGAAGGGCAAGCGGAAGATCCTCGCGCTGCTCGTGGTCGCGCTCGTCGCGTACCTGCTCGACCTCGGCAGCAAGATGCTCGTGGTCGCCAAGCTGGAGGGCCACGAGCCGATCCCGGTGATCGGCGACCTGCTGCGGTTCGAGGCGATCCGGAACCCGGGTGCGGCCTTCGGCATGGGCGAGGCCTTCACGATCATCTTCACCTGCATCGCGGCCGTCGTGATCGTCGTGATCATCCGGCTCGCGCGCAAGCTCTACAGCACGTCATGGGCGATCGCGCTCGGCCTGCTGCTCGGCGGTGCGCTGGGCAACCTGACCGACCGGATCTTCCGCTCCCCGGGCGTCTTCGAGGGCGCGGTCGTCGACTTCATCGCCCCCGCGAACTTCGCCGTCTTCAACCTCGCGGACTCGGCGATCGTCTGCGGCGGCTTCCTCATCGTGATCCTGTCCTTCCGGGGCCTGGACCCCGACGGCACCGTCCACAAGGACTGACAAGGCATACTCGACGGGTGAGTACGAGTCCCGAGATCCGCACGCTGCCCGTTCCCGATGGCCTTGAGGGCGAGCGCGTCGACGCCGCCATCGCCCGTATGTTCGGTTTCTCCCGTACGAAGGCGGCGGAGCTGGCCGCCTCCGGCAAGGTCCAGGTCGACGGCGCCGTCGTCGGCAAGTCCGAGCGGGTCAGCGGCGGCGCCTGGCTGGAGGTGGAGATGCCCGGGGCCGCGGCGCCGGTGCAGATCGTTGCCGAGCCGGTCGAGGGCATGGAGATCGTCCACGACGACGACGACATCGTCGTGATCATGAAGCCGGTAGGCGTCGCCGCGCACCCGAGCCCCGGCTGGACCGGGACGACGGTCATCGGTGGCCTCGCCGCCGCCGGGTACCGCATCTCCACCTCCGGCGCCGCCGAGCGCCAGGGGATCGTGCACCGGCTCGACGTCGGCACCTCGGGGCTGATGGTCGTCGCCAAGTCGGAGCGGGCGTACACGCTGCTCAAGGCGCAGTTCAAGGAGCGGGTCGTCGACAAGCGCTACCACGCGCTGGTCCAGGGCCACCCGGACCCCATGAGCGGCACGATCGACGCGCCGATCGGGCGCCACCCGAACCACGACTACAAGTGGGCCGTGACCGCCGACGGCAAGGCCTCGGTGACGCACTACGACCTGATCGAGGCCTACCGCGCCGCCTCGCTGCTCGACATCAAGCTGGAGACCGGCCGTACGCACCAGATCCGTGTGCACATGTCGGCCCACCGCCACCCCTGCGTCGGTGACCTCACCTACGGGGCGGACCCGACCATGGCCAAGCGGCTCGGCCTGACGCGCCAGTGGCTGCACGCCGTACGGCTCGGCTTCGAGCACCCCTCCGACGGGCGCTGGGTCGAGTTCGCGTCCACGTACCCGGCGGACCTGCAGAACGCCCTGGACCGGATCGCGTCGGAGAGCGCGTGAGCACCGGGTACGTCGTGCGCGAGGCGATCGGGGACGACGACCGCGAGGCCTGCTTCGCGGTCCGCCGCGAGGTCTTCGTCGTCGAGCAGAACGTGCCGCAGGAGCTGGAGTACGACGCGTACGACGCGACGGCCGTGCACGTCCTCGCCCAGCGCGAGGACGGCCTGCCGCTGGGCACCGGCCGGCTGCTGCACGGCGCCGACGCGGTCGGCAAGACCGGCGGCGACGCCTCCGTCGGTTCCCTCGGCCGCCTAGCGGTCTCCAAGGCCGCGCGCGGCCTCGGGGTCGGCGCGGCGCTCGTCCGCGTCATCGAGGACGCGGCCCGCGAGCGCGGCCTGACCGCCGTGGACCTGCACGCCCAGACCCACGCGCTCGGCTTCTACGAGCGGCTCGGCTACGAGGTCTACGGCCCCGAGTTCCCGGACGCGGGCATCCCGCACCGCGCGATGCGACGAGCCCTCTAGGGCCCCGGCGCGTCGCGTGAGCGGCGCCGCACGGTGGTTCGAGGGGATTCGTCCCCGGGCGTGGCAGGGTTGAGGCCCGATCATCGACCGTGCCCGCCCCAGGCGGCCGGAAGGGCGCCCCGTGGATCAATTGGCCCTGCTGTTCCTGCTGTTGCTGGGCGCGGTGCTGACCGTGCCGCTCGGGGACCGGCTCGGGCTGCCGGCCCCGGTGCTCATGACCGTCATCGGGGTCGTACTGGCCTTCCTGCCCTTCGTACCGAACGTCGACATCCCGCCCGACTACATCCTGCCGCTCGTCCTCCCGCCGCTGCTCTACGCCTCCGTGCAGCGCACGTCCTGGCGTCAGTTCGCGGCCAACCGGCGGCCCATCTTCCTGCTCGCCGTCGCCCTGGTCTTCGTCACCACGGCCGCCGTCGCCGTCACCGTGGACGCGCTCGTCCCTGCGCTCCCGCTGGCCGCGGCCGTCGCGCTCGGCGCGCTGGTCGCGCCGCCCGACCCCGTCGCCGCGACGGCCGTCGCCGGCTCGCTCGGCCTGCCGCGTCGGCTCGTCTCCATCCTGGAGGGCGAGGGGCTCTTCAACGACGTCACCGCGATCGTCCTCTACCACGTGGCGATCGCCGCGGTCGTCGGCGGCAGCTTCAGCTGGGAGGGCGCGGGGCTCGAACTCGTCCTCTCCGCCGTCGTCGCCGTCGTCGTGGGGCTCGTCCTGGGCTGGCTCACCAACAAGCTCATGGGTCTCCTCGGCGAAGCCACCCTGCAGACCGGGCTCACCCTCCTCGTCCCCTTCGTCGCCTACGTCCTCGCCGAGGAGCTGAAGGGCTCCGGCGTCCTCGCCGTCCTGGTCGTAGCCCTCTACCTGGCCGAGAACGCCCTCGACGCCGACGACGTGATGGGCCGGCTGGCCGGGCAGACGTTCTGGCAGATCGTCGACACCCTCGTCACCGGCATCGCCTTCGGACTCATCGGCCTGGAGCTCCACAACGTCTTCGGCACCGCCGACGGCCGGTTCGGCGAGATGCTGGGCTGGGGCGCGGCCGTGTCCGGTGTCGTGATCGTCGTACGGCTGCTGTGGCTGCTGCCCGCCACCTGGCTGGCGAAGCGGCTGCACACCCGCCGCGACTACGAGGAGGAGATCCCCGTCAGTTGGCGGGAGACCGTCGTCATGTGGTGGTCCGGGATGCGCGGGGTGGCCTCGGTCGCCCTCGCGCTCGCCATCCCGCTGCGTACCGACGACGGATCGCCGTTCCCAGGCCGGGACGAGATCGTCTTCATCGCGTTCTGCGTGATCATGACCACACTCCTGCTCCAGGGCCTCACCCTGCCCTGGCTGGTCAAGCGGCTCGGTGTGCGGGCCGACACGGACGCCGAGCGCGCCCTGGAGCGGGAGCTCGCGTGCCGCGCGGCCAAGGCGGCCAAGCGGCGGCTGAAGGAGATCGAGGAGGTCGAGGAGCTGCCGGAGGAGGTCCAGGAACGGCTCCAGCGCGGCGCGTTCGACATCGGGGCGCGGATCAGCCCGGACATGGTGGACGAGGAGCGGCGGGCGGCCTTCGCCGAACGGGCCGGGCGCCTCAAGGCCGTCCAGCGGATCCAGCGCGAGATGATGTCCGCCGCCCGGCACGAGGTGCTCGCGGCGCGCAGCGAGCCGGGGGCCGACCCCGAGGTGGTGGACCGGGTGCTGCGCCAGCTGGACGTGCGCAGCCTGAGATGACCGCGGGGCGGCGCGGCCGGCTGGCAGGATGGACCGCATGGACATCATGCTCTTCCATTCGACCTACGGTCTGCGTCCGGCGGTGGAGGCCGCGGCCGAACGGCTGCGGGCCGCCGGACACCAGGTGCACGTGCCCGACCTCTTCGGGGGCCGGACCGCCGACACCGTCGAGGAGGGCATGGCGCTCCAGAAGGAGATCGGCAAGGACGAGCTCCTGAAGCGGGCGATCCTGGCCGCCGCTCCGTACTCGGAACGGGGCCTGGTCTACGCGGGCTTCTCCTTCGGCGCCTCGGTCGCCCAGACCCTCGCCCTCGGGGACGACAAGGCGCGCGGGCTGCTCCTGCTGCACGGCACCTCGGACATCGCGGAGAGCGCCTCCGCCGACGACCTGCCCGTACAGCTGCACCTCGCCGACCCGGACCCCTTCGAGTCGCACGACTGGCTGACGTCCTGGTACCTGCAGATGGGGAAGGCGGGGGCCGATGTCGAGGTCTACCGCTACCCGGGCGCCGGGCACATCTTCACGGACCCCGACCTGCCGGACTGGGACGAGGACGCCGCCGAGCGGACCTGGAGGGTCGCGCTGGCGTTCCTGGAGAGCCTCCAGGACGGCTGACGACCGGGCGGTCGGACGCGCGCGAGGGCGCGGCGGGGGCTCTCCCGCCGCGCCCTCGTACGTTCAGGCGGTGGTTCAGGCGCGGTACGCCGTCCAGAAGTCGTTCATCCGCGTGACCTGGCCCGGGGTGAACTGGGTCATGCAGGAGTCGTACGTGTAGTCCATGAAGTTCTTGATCGGGTCGACGCCGGGCTTGCTGGCGCAGCTGTCACGGCCCGTCGGGCACTCGTAGGCGGGGCTCTTCTCGGCCGGGGTGTCGCTGACCGAGTCACCGGCTCCGTTGCAGCCGCCCTGGAACGTGTGGTACAGCCCCATCCAGTGGCCGACCTCGTGGGTCGCGGTGTCGCCCTCGTTGTAGTTGGCCGCGGAGCCGCCCGGCAGCGAGGAGTCGAGGACCACCACACCGTCCATGGACGGGTTGGAGGCGTAGGAGGACGGGAAGGTCGCCCAGCCGAGCAGGCCGCCGCTGAGCTTGGCGGTGTAGAAGTTCAGCGCGCCGGCGTCGCCCTTGCGCAGGGTCTGCTTCATCTGCCGCTCGGCGGTGGAGCCGGAGGCCAGGTTGTACCAGGACGCGTTGTCCGTGTAGTCGGTCGAGGCGAGCGTGAACTGGAAGTTGGTGTTCACGTTGCCGGTGCCCTGGCCGGCGTAGGCCGCGTTGAGGACCGCCATCTGCTTGCTGATGTCGGTGGCGGTCAGCTTGCCCGCCGTACCGCTGTGGACGACGTGGAAGTGGACCGGGATGGTGACCACGGCGGCGGCCGAGGCGGCGGAGGCGCGTCCGTTCGAACGGGCCGCGGACAGTCTCTTGTTGAGGTCGGCGTCCATGGCCTTGGCCTGGGCAGCGGTGACCTCGTTGGGCTCGGCGCCGTGGTGGTCGGCGCCGCGGGCCTTACGGGCGCCGGAGAGGGCTTCGCCCTCGTGCGTGTCGCACTCCTCGGCGCCGGCAGCGGTGGTGGTGGTCGTCTGGGCCACCGAAGGGGCGGAGAGCGGGGCCAGGGCCAGGGTTCCGGCCATGACGGCGGTGCCGAGCATACGACGTGTCAGACGCGGTGATATACGGACAAGAGCACGCATGGTGACTCCTCGCGGGGGGTGTGCGGAGAGGGGATTCCTCGCCACGGCGGGGAGATTACGGGTCCATGTCAGGCCTTGATGAGCATTGATCAAGCCCAATCATTCGTGGTGCATATCAGGGCATCGGGAAGAAAATCTCCGGCCTGCTCCGGAGTTTGAAAGGGAGATGAAACAATCCGGACGGCGGCGACGGGTGGTGTGTCCGGATTCGGCCATCCGAACTCACCACCCGTCGCGGCGATGTGATCTCCCGTTAACAGACTGGATCATGGCCGAAAATCGACCATGCAGTCATCTCATCGCACCGGCTGGTACACCCGCTCGATCTTCTGCGTTCCGCTCCGCGTCCGGTACGAGCGCTGCCACGCGGTCGTGGCGTCCGGCTTCGTGCGGTCGGAGACCGTGTAGTAGTCCATCTGCGTCCGCTCGGTCGTCACGTCGAGCACGCCGTAGCCGTGGTGGTCCATGTCCACCCACTTCACATGGCGGTTGGCCGCCTTGATCGCGCCGGACGCCACCACGGAGACCGTGCCCGGCGGCACGTGCAGCAGGTCGGCGACGGTGTCCGAGGTCACCGAGGTCACCACGAACTCGGTCGCGGCCGACTGCGACAGCGGATACGTCGCCGCCTTCACCGGCACGTCGTTGGCCCACGCCATGTGGATGTCACCGGTCAGGAAGACCGTGTTCCGGATGGACCGCTGGGTCAGGTGCGCCAGGAGCTCCTTGCGGTCGTCCGTGTAGCCGTCCCACTGGTCGACGTTGACCGCGAGCCCCTCCTTGGGCAGGCCGAGCAGCTCGGCGAGCGGGGCGAGGAGGTGGGCGGGCAGCGCGCCGAAGGCGACCGGCGAGATCATCACCGAGGTGCCGACCAGCTTCCAGGCCGCGTCGGAGCCCGCGAGCCCCGACTTCAGCCAGTCCAGCTGGGCGCGGCCGGTGATCGTACGCTCCGGGTCGTCGACCGAGCCGTTGCCGACCGACGACTGCTGGGAGCGGAAGGAGCGCAGGTCGAGCAGGTGGAGATCGGCCAGCTTGCCGAAGCGCAGCCGCCGGTAGACCGTGCCCTCGGTCGAGGCGCGGACCGGCATCCACTCGAAGTACGCCTGCTTCGCGGCCGCCACCCGGGCCGCCCAGTCGCCCTCGGTGCCCGGGGTGTGGTTCTCCGCGCCGCCCGACCAGGTGTCGTTGGCGACCTCGTGGTCGTCCCAGATCGCGATCATCGGGTGCGTGGCGTGCAGCGCCTGGAGGTCGGCGTCCGTCTTGTAGGTGGCGTGCCGGAGCCGGTAGTCGGCCAGCGAGACGATCTCGTGCTCGGGCTCGTGCCGGCGCACCGTGTACGGCGCCTCGGGGTAGGAGCCGCTCGCGTACTCGTAGATGTAGTCGCCGAGATGGAGGATCGCGTCCAGGTCCGTGCGGGCGGCGAGGTGGCGGTAGGCGGAGAAGTGGCCGGCCTCCCAGTTGGAGCAGGAGACCACGCCGAAGCGGACGCCCGGGGTGGTGGCGTCGGTGGCCGGGGTGGTTCTGGTGCGGCCGACCGGCGAGACGGTGTCGCCCGCCGTGAAGCGGAACCAGTAAGGGGTCTCCGGGCGCAGGCCCCGGACGTCCACCTTGACCGTGTGGTCGCTCGCGGCGGTCGCGGTGGCGGCGCCCTCGGCCGCGAGCCGGGAGAAGGCGCGGTCCTCGGCGATCTCCCAACGGACCGCGACGGTCGGGCCCTTGCCGGAGCCGGGCGTGGCGTCGGAGGTGGGGGTGACGCGCGTCCAGAGCAGGACGCCGTCGGGCAGCGGGTCGCCGGAGGCGACACCGTGGAGGAACGAGGGGGCCTCCGTACCCGCGAGCGCGGGGGAGGCGGCGCCCACCAGGGCCGGGGCGGCGACGGCCGTGACGGCGGCGGCCTTCACGACGGTTCGGCGGGTGGGGGCGGGGGATATGTGTCGACTGGTCACGGGCAGTCAGATTACTGACGGGTATGGCGAACAGGCAGACGATTGCAGGAAATTCGCGCACTCGTCGCCCGGTGGTCGGGACGGCCCGGACATAGGGGACGGGTCGGGCGTCGGGTGGTTCGGCTCGGGGGTGCGCGGGTCGGGGCGCGGGCGCCCGGGTTCGGCTCGTGCGGGTTCGGCTCGGGTGGTGTACGGCTCAGGGGTGCGCGGCGCCTCGCGGCGTTTGCCGGCCCGGACATGCGGGCGGGTCCGTGGGAGCGACTCCCACGGACCCGTGCCTCACGGCCGGCCGGTCGGCCGCCGGTCGATCAGCCCTTGAGTGCGGGCGTCAGCGCCGCGTTGAACTGCTCGACCGTCATCGGCGGGTTCTGGCTGCCCTGGGCCGTCAGGGTCTTGCCGTCCATCTTCAGCGTCGGCGTCGCCGTCACACCGCTCTTGTCGAACGCCGCCGACATCTTCATCGCCCAGGCGTCGAAGGTGCCGTTCTCCACGTTCTTCTTGAAGTCGGCGTTCCCCTTCAGCGCCGGGACCGAGTCCGCGACCTTCAGGAGGTAGGAGTCCTTGGCGAACTCGTCCTTGCTCTCCTCCGGGTGGAACTCCGTGGAGTAGAGCGCCGCCTTGTACTTCATGAACGCCTCGGGGCTCACGTCCAGGGCCGCGCCGAGGGCCGACAGGGCGTTCTTCGAGCCCTCGCCCTGGGTGGGGTTGTCGATGAAGGTGGCGCCGACGTACTTGACCTTGTACTTGCCGTCCGTCACGTCCTTGTCGACGGTCGCGCCCACCTGCTGCTCGAACTGCGCGCACACCGGGCAGCGGGAGTCCTCGTAGATCTCCAGCGTCTTCGTCGCGGTCGGCTTGCCGATGACGACCGTCGTGCCGTCCGTGCCCTCGGTGTTCTTGGGCGCGGTGACCTTCGTTTCCTTGGCCGCCGCCTCCCAGTGCGACGGCTTGTTGGACTGGACGACGGCGTAGCCGACGCCGCCGGCGACCGCCAGGACGGCGACCGCCGACACGGCCACGGTCACCTGGCGGCGCACCTTCTCCTTCTTGGCCTGGCGTTCGCGCTCGACGCGCAGCCGCTCGCGGGCGGCCGCCTTGTTGGCGTGGCTGTTGCGTGCGCTCATGATCGTGATCTCCGTGGAAGTCGAAAGCCCGCGTGCCCGGAAAGGGCGAAAGGGCGAAAGGGAAGGAACGGGGCTGCGGTGCTCAGGCGAGGGTGAAGCCCGAGCGCGGCGGTCCGCGCCGTCCGACGGAGTGCACGAGGAGGCGGGTACGGGACGGGCGGGGCCGGTCCACCGGACGGCCCGCGCCCCCGGGCACCGGGCGGGGCGCGCCGAAGAGCGCGGCGACCACCAGCAGGGGCCGGAACGCGAAGGCCGCGACGGCCCCGACGAGCCGGGCGAGCGCCCGCTCGCCGTGCCGCAGCCAGGCCGCGGCGAACAGCCCGACCGCCACATGGGCGGCGAGCAGCAGCCACGGCAGGGCCGGGGCGGGGGAGCTGAGCAGGGCGGCGGCGGTTCCGCTCTCCGGCGCGGCGACGCCCGGCAGCGGGGTGCCGACGGCGCCGCCGCACAGCACGTCCACGCCCACCGCACGCAGCGAACCGGCGACCGGGCCGCCGGCGGGGCCGTAACAGACCGCCTGGCCGGTGGTGAAGATCGTGTCGGCGGCCAGCTCCAGCGGCACGAGCAGCCCCGCGATGGGGCCGAAGCCGCGCTCACGGCCGGCCAGCGCGTACGCGACGGCGAAGACGCCGGCCGAGAGCAGCCCGACGGTCAGCAGCGGCAGCGGCACCTGGGACAGCAGGACATGGGAGCCGGCGGACAGCGTCACGACCACTGCCGTGAAGAGCGCCGCCCGCAGCCCCCTGAGCCGCTTCCCTGATATGTCCATAGTCGCTGGAGAGTGTGCCATGTCCGCCCGTAAGAGGTCCTTAAGGGCAGGCTGTGAACGGTCTACAGGCCAGGGATCCGGCCGTTGCGGAACAGGTCCACGAAGATCTGGTGGTCCGCACGCGCGCGTGCCCCGTAGCTGTGGGCGAAGTCGACCAGAAGGTCCGCGAAGCCCTCCTCGTCGGCCGCGATCGCCGCGTCGATGGCCCGCTCCGTGGAGAACGGCACCAGGGAGTGCCCGCTGGAGTCGTCCGCCGCCGCGTGCATCGTAGCCGTCGCCCGGCCGAGGTCGGCGACGGTCGCCGCGATCTCCTCCGGGTCGTCGATGTCCGACCAGTCCAGGTCCACCGCGTACGGCGAGACCTCGGCGACCAGCTGCCCGGAGCCGTCCAGCTCCGTCCAGCCCAGCCACGGGTCCGCGTGTGCCTGCAGCGCCCGCTGCGAGATGACCGTGCGGTGACCCTCGTGCTGGAAGTACTCCCGCACCGCCGCGTCCGTGACGTGGCGCGACACCGCCGGCGTCTGGGCCTGCTTCATGTAGATCACGACGTCGTTCTCCAGGGCGTCGCTGTTGCCCTCCAGGAGGATGTTGTACGACGGGAGGCCGGCCGAGCCGATGCCGATCCCGCGCCGCCCGACGACGTCCTTGACCCGGTACGAGTCGGGGCGCGCGAGCGAGGACTCCGGCAGAGTCTCCAGATAGCCGTCGAAGGCCGCGAGCACCTTGTAGCGGGTCGCCGCGTCCAGCTCGACCGAGCCGGCGCCGGAGGAGAACCGGCGCTCGAACTCGCGGATCTCCGTCATGGAGTCGAGCAGCCCGAAGCGGGTCAGCGAGCGGGCCACCCGCAGGGCCCCCAGGAGGGGGCCGTCGGCGGTGTCCAGGGTGAAGGGGGGCAGCTCGTCGTCCTTGGCGCCGGTGGCCAGGGCGTGGATGCGCTCGCGGTAGGCCGCCGCGTAGATCCGTACCAGCTCCGTGATCTGCTCGTCGCTGAGCGCCTTCGTGTAGCCGATCAGCGCGAGCGAGGCGGAGAGTCGCTTCAGGTCCCAGGTGAAGGGGCCGACGTACGCCTCGTCGAAGTCGTTGACGTTGAAGATCAGCCGGCCGTTGGCGTCCATGTACGTGCCGAAGTTCTCGGCGTGCAGATCGCCGTGGATCCACACCCGGCCGGTCCGCTCGTCCAGGTACGGGCCGGTGTGCCGCTCCTGCTCCAGGTCGGCGTAGAACAGGCACGCCGTGCCCCGGTAGAAGGCGAAGGCGGAGCCGGCCATCTTCCGGAACTTGACGCGGAAGGCGGCCGGGTCGGCGGCGAGGAGCTCACCGAAGGCGGTGTCGAAGACGGCGAGGATCTGCTCACCGCGCTCGGCGGCGGTGGGCTGGGGGACCGACATCGAGGGTGCCTCCTGGTGCAAGACTGTTCATGACAATTGGGACAGGTGTTCTGTGCCTCTCAACGCGCGACGGTACCGCCGAGTGCCCCGCGACTGTCAGTCCGCCGACGTAGACTTCCACGCTGTCCCCCCAGACTGTCCGCAGCCTGTCGTCTCTCGTTTCCGGAGGCCTTCCGCCGTGACCAAGCCGCCCTTCACGCACCTTCACGTACACACCCAGTACTCGCTGCTGGACGGTGCCGCGCGGCTCAAGGACATGTTCAACGCGTGCAACGAGATGGGCATGACCCATATCGCGATGTCCGACCACGGCAACCTGCACGGCGCGTACGACTTCTTCCACTCGGCCAAGAAGGCCGGGGTCACGCCGATCATCGGCATCGAGGCGTACGTCGCCCCCGAGTCCCGGCGGAACAAGCGGAAGATCCAGTGGGGCCAGCCCCACCAGAAGCGCGACGACGTCTCCGGCTCCGGTGGTTACACCCACAAGACGATCTGGGCGGCGAACGCCACCGGACTGCACAACCTCTTCCGGCTCTCCTCCGACGCCTACGCCGAGGGCTGGCTCCAGAAGTGGCCCCGGATGGACAAGGAGACCATCTCCCAGTGGTCCGAGGGCCTGATCGCCTCCACCGGCTGCCCCTCCGGCGAGCTGCAGACCCGGCTGCGCCTCGGCCAGTTCGACGAGGCCCTGAAGGCCGCCTCCGAGTACCAGGACATCTTCGGCAAGGACCGGTACTTCCTGGAGCTCATGGACCACGGCATCGAGATCGAGCGCCGGGTCCGTGACGGGCTCCTGGAGATCGGCAAGAAGCTCGGCATCCCGCCGCTGGTCACCAACGACTCGCACTACACGTACGCGCACGAGTCGACCGCGCACGACGCCCTGCTCTGCATCCAGACCGGCAAGAACCTCTCCGACCCGGACCGCTTCCGCTTCGACGGCACCGGCTACTACCTGAAGTCCACGGACGAGATGTACGCCATCGACTCCTCGGACGCCTGGCAGGAGGGCTGCCGCAACACCCTCCTGGTCGCCGAGCAGATCGACACCACCGGCATGTTCGAGGCCAAGAACCTCATGCCGAAGTTCGACATCCCGGAGGAGGGCTACACCAACACCACCTGGTTCAAGGAGGAAGTGCGGCGCGGCATGAACCGCCGCTACCCCGGTGGTGTCCCCGAGGACCGGCAGAAGCAGGCCGAGTACGAGATGGACGTCATCATCCAGATGGGGTTCCCGGGCTACTTCCTCGTCGTCGCCGACTTCATCATGTGGGCGAAGAAGAACGGCATCGCGGTCGGCCCCGGCCGTGGCTCCGCCGCCGGTTCGATCGTCGCGTACGCCATGGGCATCACCGACCTCGACCCGATCGAGCACGGACTGATCTTCGAGCGGTTCCTCAACCCCGAGCGCGTCTCGATGCCCGATGTCGACATCGACTTCGACGAGCGTCGGCGCGTCGAGGTGATCCGGTACGTGACCGAGAAGTACGGCGAGGACAAGGTCGCCATGATCGGTACGTACGGAAAGATCAAGGCGAAGAACGCCATCAAGGACTCCGCCCGGGTCCTGGGCTACCCGTACGCGATGGGCGACCGGCTCACCAAGGCCATGCCCGCCGACGTCCTCGGCAAGGGCATCGACCTCAACGGCATCACCGACCCCTCGCACCCGCGCTACAGCGAGGCCGGCGAGATCCGGGCGATGTACGAGAACGAGCCCGACGTGAAGAAGGTCATCGACACCGCCAAGGGTGTCGAGGGCCTCGTCCGGCAGATGGGTGTGCACGCGGCCGGCGTGATCATGTCCAGCGAGCCCATCGTCGACCACGCCCCGATCTGGGTGCGGCACACCGACGGTGTCACGATCACGCAGTGGGACTACCCGCAGTGCGAGTCCCTCGGCCTGATCAAGATGGACTTCCTGGGCCTGCGCAACCTCACGATCATGGACGACGCCGTCAAGATGGTGAAGGCCAACAAGGGGGTCGACCTCGACCTCCTGGCCATCCCGCTGGACGACCCCAAGACGTACGAACTGCTCTGCCGGGGTGACACGCTCGGCGTCTTCCAGTTCGACGGCGGCCCCATGCGGTCGCTGCTGCGGCTGATGAAGCCCGACAACTTCGAGGACATCTCCGCCGTCTCGGCCCTGTACCGGCCGGGCCCGATGGGCATGAACTCGCACACGAACTACGCCCTGCGCAAGAACAAGCAGCAGGAGATCACTCCGATCCACCCGGAGCTGGAGGAGCCCCTCAGGGAGGTCCTCGACGTCACCTACGGCCTGATCGTGTACCAGGAGCAGGTGCAGAAGGCCGCCCAGATCATCGCCGGGTACTCCCTCGGCGAGGCCGACATCCTCCGCCGCGTGATGGGCAAGAAGAAGCCCGAGGAGCTGGCGAAGAACTTCACCATCTTCCAGGAGGGCGCCCGCGGCCGGGGCTACAGCGACGAGGCCATCCAGGCCCTCTGGGACGTCCTGGTGCCCTTCGCCGGCTACGCCTTCAACAAGGCGCACTCCTCCGCGTACGGCCTGGTCACCTACTGGACGGCGTACCTCAAGGCGAACTACCCGGCCGAGTACATGGCCGGACTGCTGACCTCGGTCAAGGACGACAAGGACAAGTCCGCGGTCTATCTGAACGAGTGCCGCCGCATGGGCATCAAGGTCCTGCCGCCGAACGTCAACGAGTCGGAGTCGAACTTCGCCGCCCAGGGCGACGACGTGATCCTCTTCGGCCTCTCCGCCGTCCGTAACGTCGGCACCAACGTCGTCGAGTCGATCATCAAATCGCGCAAGGCGAAGGGGAAGTACTCCACGTTCCCCGACTTCCTCGACAAGGTCGAGGCCGTCGTCTGCAACAAGCGGACCATCGAGTCGCTGATCAAGGCCGGCGCCTTCGACGAGATGGGCCACACCCGCAAGAGCCTGGTCGCCCACCACGAACCCATGATCGACAACGTGGTCGCGGTCAAGCGCAGGGAGGCCGAGGGACAGTTCGACCTCTTCGGCGGAATGGGCGACGAGACGAGCGACGAGCCCGGCTTCGGTCTCGACGTGGAGTTCTCCGACCTCGAGTGGGAGAAGTCCTACCTGCTCGCCCAGGAGCGCGAGATGCTCGGCCTCTACGTCTCCGACCACCCGCTCTTCGGCATCGAGCACGTCCTCTCCGACAAGACGGACGCGGCGATCTCCCAGCTGACCGGCGGCGAGCACTCCGACGGCGCGGTCGTCACCATCGGCGGCATCATCTCCGGCCTCCAGCGCAAGATGACCAAGCAGGGCAACGCCTGGGCCATCGCCACCGTCGAGGACCTGGCCGGCTCCATCGAGTGCATGTTCTTCCCGGCCACGTACCAGCTGGTCTCCACCCAGCTCGTCGAGGACACGGTCGTCTTCGTCAAGGGCCGCCTCGACAAGCGCGAGGACGTGCCCCGGCTCGTCGCCATGGAGCTGATGGTCCCCGACCTGTCGAACGCGGGGACCAACGCGCCCGTCATCCTCACCATCCCGACGGTGAAGGTCACCCCGCCGATGATCAGCCGCCTCGGCGAGATCCTCGGGCACCACAAGGGCAACACCGAGGTACGGATCAAGCTCCAGGGCCCCCGTAAGACGACCGTCCTGCGGCTCGACCGGCACCGGGTCCAGCCCGACCCCGCGCTCTTCGGCGACCTGAAGGTGCTGCTCGGCCCGTCCTGCCTGGCGGGATAGCGCTTCGGGAGGCTCTCGGCCTCGTACCGGAGCTTTCGTACGCGCGGAAGGGGCGCGCCCGTCGTCACGGGTGCGCCCCTTCCGGGGTTACGCGCGGTCAGTTGTGACCGAAGCGCTTCTGCCGGCCCTTGCGGGCCATGTCACCGGGAGTCACCTGCGAGGCGCGCTGCTCCGCCTGCGACTCCATCGACGACTGCTGCGCCTGCTGGGTGCCGCGCTCGGCCGGCGAGGACTGCTGCTGACTGCGGTTCTGCTTGCGATTCTTGGCCATGGTGATGCCTCCTCTAACGGAATCTCGGGGCCAGGGCCGCTGCCAGACTCACACACGGGGTGAACCGCCGCATTTTGGATCATTACCGACAGTGAGGAGGGTGCCGGTCGGCCACGGAGTGACATTCGCCACGCCGATGATCCAGTTCCGACCGTCAACCTCCCGACGTTCGGGCAGACTCGAAGGAAATCCGAAGCAACTTCCGATCCCGAGGTTCCCGAAAGAGGGTGGAACACGTGGACCGCTGCGTCGTTCTGGTGGACGCCGGCTATCTGCTGGGCGCCGCCGCGAGCCTTCTCGCCGGGGAACCGGCCCGCTCCAGGATCACCGTCGACCACGCCGCGCTCATCCAGAACCTGAGGGAACGGGCCGAGGCGGACACCGAGCAGCCCCTGCTCCGCATCTACTGGTTCGACGGCGCACCCGACCGGGTGCCCCAGCCCGAGCACCGCAGGCTTCGGGTGATGCCCCGGGTCACCGTCCGGCTCGGGGCCCTGACCCGCAGCGACGGCCGCTGGGCCCAGAAGGGCGTCGACGCGGCCATGCACGCCGAGCTGACCGAGCTGGCGAGGAACCGGGCCTGCTCCGACGTGGTGCTCGTGACCGGCGACGGCGATCTGCTGCCCGGCCTGATGTCCGCCAAGGAACACGGCGTCGCCGTCCACCTCTGGGCCGTCCAGGCCGCCGACGGCGACTACAACCAGTCCGAGGACCTCGTCGCCGAGGCCGACGAACGCAGGGTCCTCGACCGGGCCTGGATCACCCGGGCCGTCCGCGCCAAGGACCTCACCGGCATCTGCGCGCCCCCGCCCGCCCCGCGCCCCGAGATCGCCGCGATCCTCTCCGCCCCGCTGCCCGAGTCGGCGCTCGCCGCCTCCGCCGAGCGGGCCGCGGAGGCGGCGGCCGCGGCAGCCGCCTCCGTACACAACGGAGCCTCGGCCCCCGACACCGCCGCGCCCGCCTCCGCCGAGGACGGACCGGCGGCGGCCGGGGTGCCCGCCCCGTCCCCCGGGAAGGGCGTCCCCACCCCCAAGGACCTGGCCGGGCTGCGTGCCCCCGGCGGCCCGGGCGCGCCCGGCGCGCAGCAGCCCGCGGGCGCCACGCTCCGCTGGTCTTCCGACAAGGGCTGGATCGACCGCCCGACCGCCGCACTCGGCGAGCCGCCCGAGACCGCGTCCCTGCCCACCCTCGCCCAGCTCACCAGCGCCGAACAGCGCTGGGCGGACCGCGAGGAGGACATCACCACCGTCGGCGGCGACCCCTTCGAGGTCGGGCAGGTGTTCGCGCGCCGCTGGATGGAACGGCTCCCCGAGCAGAGCCACGTCCAGAAGCTCTCCCTGATGTACCCGCGGATCCCGCACCGCATCGACGGCGAACTGCTCCGGTACGCGGCCAGGTTCGGCCTCCTCGCCCACAAGGACGACCAGATCGACGAGCACGACCGGTACGCGATCCGGGCGGGGTTCTGGCGCGAGATCGACGTCCGGGCCGCGGCGGAACGCGCCCCCGCGGGGGAGTAGGCCGAGGGACCCCGTAGGCTCTTCCCCCGTGAGTACGGTGTGCGTGGTGCGGGATCTGGTCAAGACGTACCCTGCCGCGCGCGCCCGGCGGGGAACGCCCGCGACGCCGGAGATCCGCGCCACCGACGGCATCAGCCTCGATGTCACGGGCGGCGAGATCTTCGGCCTGCTCGGGCCCAACGGCGCCGGCAAGTCCACGCTCGTCCGCCAGCTGACCGGACTGATGCGCCCCGACTCCGGCACGGTCGAACTGCTCGGCCACGATCTCGTACGCCACCCGGAGCGCGCCGCGCGGCTGCTCGCCTACCTCGGCCAGGAGTCCACCGCGCTCGACGAGCTGACGGTCGCGCTCGCCGCCGAGACCACGGCGCGGCTGCGCGGGCTCTCCGCGCGGGACGCCCGGGCCGAGAAGGACGCGGTCCTGGAGGAGCTGGGGCTGACCGAGCTCGCCGGGCGGCCGCTGAAGAAGCTCTCGGGCGGACAGCGACGGCTCGCCTGCGTCGCGGCCGCCCTGGTCGGCGAACGGCCCGTCCTCGTCCTCGACGAGCCCACCACCGGCATGGACCCGATCGCCCGGCGGGCCGTCTGGTCCGCCGTCGACCGGCGGCGCGCCGAACACGGCACCACCGTGCTGCTGGTGACCCACAACGTGATCGAGGCCGAGACCGTACTGGACCGGGTCGCCGTCCTGGAGCAGGGCCGGGTCATCGCCTGCGACACCCCGGCCGGGCTCAAGGAGCGGGTCGCGGGCGAGGTCAGGGTCGACCTGGTGTGGCGCGAGCGCGCCCCGCTGGAGGTGCCCGAGGTCGCCGCGCTGCGTGGGCTCGCGCAGGAGTCGGGGCGGCGCTGGACCCTCCGGCTCGCCCCGGACGAGGCCCGGGCGACGGTCGCGGCGGTGACGGGCGGGGCGGCTTTCGCGGCCCTGGACGACTTCACCTTGGCGACGCCGAGCCTGGAGGACGTGTATCTGGCGCTGGGCGGGGAGACGCAGGGGTTGGTCAAGGCGTGAGGAGCTGTACGGAGTGAGTATCGTGCCCGCCCAGGCGGCGTCGGGGGGGTCGGCTGTGCCGGGGGCTTCCGCTGCTTCTGCTTCTGCTTCTGCCTCTGACGTGTCATCCGGTGCGGCGGTCGGGAGCGCTGCCGCGCCTCTGGCGCCGCGCGCCCGGCTGCTGCCCGCGCTCGCCGCCGTGTACCGCGCGCAGCTCTCGCGGGCCCGGGTCTCCCGTATCCCCCTGCTCTTCGTGGCGACCTTCCAGTCCGTCGGGATCATGGTCCTGATGCGGGGCGTCGTCGACGGCGGGTCGGAGGCGCGCGCCGTGGTGGCGGGCTCTTCGGTGCTCGTCGTCGCGTTCGTCGCGCTCAACCTGCTCGCGCAGTACTTCGGGCAGCTGCGGGCGACCGGTGGGCTCGACCACTACGCCACCCTGCCGGTGCCGCCGGCGGCCGTGGTGCTCGGGGCGGCGGGGGCGTACGCGTCCTTCACGGTGCCGGGGACGGCGGTGACCGCGGTGATCGGGTCGCTGCTGTTCGGGCTGCCGCTCGGCAACCTCTGGATCCTCGCGGCGGTCGTGCCGCTGGTCGGGGCGGCGCTCGCCGGTCTGGGCGCGGCGCTCGGGCTGCTCGCGCCGCGTCAGGAACTCGCGACGCTGCTCGGGCAGCTGGGCATGTCGGCCGCGCTGCTCCTCGGCGTGCTGCCGGCGGACCGGCTGCCGGGGCCGATCGGCTGGGCGCGGGATCTACTGCCGTCGACGTACGGGGTGGAGGCGCTGGCCCGTACCTTCGACGCGCGTCCGGACTGGGCGGCGGTCGGCCTGGACCTCGCGGTGTGCGGGGTGGTCGGGGTGGTGTCGCTCGCGGTGGCGACGTGGGCGTATCGCCGGGCGGCGGTCCGCTGAGGCGGGTCGGTTCCGTACCTGGCACGATGGCGGGGTGACCGCACCTCTGACACCGCCTCACCAGCCTCACGAGCCGCCGAACGAGCCGCCGCACGACGCGGTGGGTTGGCCGGCGTCGTATCCGCCCCTGCCGAAGGACGACGGGGGCCCGAGCGTGGCCACGGAGCTGCGGCAGGCCGCCGTGGTGGCCGCGGTCTCGACGGTGGTCGGTGTGGCCCTGGGGCTGCTGTGGCTGTGGCTGGCCCCGAAGGTTCCGCTGATCTCGGACGGCAAGGCGGTGTTCCTGCGGGACAGCGAGGGGGAGTCGGCGGTCGGGGCGGACGGAACGTTCGTGCTGCTGGCGCTCGGCTTCGGTGTCGTGGCGGCGACGCTCGTCTTCCTGATCCACCGGCACGGCGGCGTGGCGCTGGTGCTCGCGCTGGCGGCGGGCGGTGTGCTGGGCTCGGCGCTCGGGTGGGGCGTGGGTACGTTCCTCGGCCCGACGCACGATGTGGTCGCGCACGCGCGGGAGGTGGGCCCGAACGTGGTCTTCGACGCGCCGCTGAAGCTGGAGATGTGGGCGGGGGCGTTGTTGGCGTGGCCCTTGGCGGCGATGATCGTCCACCTGGCCCTGACGGCCCTCTTCGGCCCGAGGGACCCGGAGGACACGTGGCCCCCGGAGCCGGCGGCCTGAGGCGCGTGGGCCGCGTGGGGCGCGGCCAGGGAGTCCCCCCAGTCCACCCATCCCCCAAACCCTGACGAGACCGGGGGCTCCGCCCCTGACCCCCCGAAGCGGCAGCTTCGCGCCGCGAGACCCTGGGGTCCGGCCCCCTCGGAGCGGCGGCTTCGCGCCGCGAGACCCACGGGCCCGCCCCCCGGAGTGGCAGCTTCGCGCCGCGAAGGCTCTGCCACCGGCCGAGGGCGCGGCTGCGCGCCGCGAGACGCCGGGGCTCCGCCGCTGCCCGCTAGGCCCTGCCGATGGGGGCCAGGACCGCTGCGGTCAAGGTCGTCAGGGCCGTGGGGGTGAGTTCTACCTCCAGGCCTCGGCGGCCTGCCGAGATGCAGATCGTGGCGTGGGCGGAGGCCGAGGCGTCCAGGACCGTGCGGAGGCGTTTGCGTTGGCCCAGGGGGGAGATGCCGCCTCGGACGTAGCCCGTCGTGCGTTCCGCCAGGGTGGGGTCCGCCATCGTCGCGCGTTTGCCGCCGACCGCCGAGGCCAGGGCCTTCAGGTCCAGCTGGCCGGCGACCGGGACGACCGCGACCGTCAGTTCGCCGTCGACGTCCGCGACCAGCGTCTTGAAGACCCGGTCGGGGGAGACGCCCAGCGCCTCCGCCGCCTCGTCGCCGTACGACGGCGACGCCGGGTCGTGGTCGTAGGAGTGGAGGGTGTACGGGACACCCGCCGTTGTCAGGGCCACCGTTGCCGGGGTGCCGCCCGCCTGTTTCTTCTGCTTCTTCGCCACGGGCGCTCCTCCGTCAGTTCGGGCTCGTCGGCGCCCGGGTCAGCTCCACCGCCGGCAGGGACGGCAGGTGCCGCAGCACCGCCGTCTCCGACCGCAGCAGCGTCAGCTCCTCGCGCAGCCGCGTCGCCGTGTCCGGCGCCTGCAGCAGCCGCTGCTTCGCCGGGGTGTCGAGGACCGCGGCCGCCGCCACCAGGTACGACACCACCGACGGGTCGTCCGGCAGGTCACTCGTCGTCAACGACCGCTCCCGCGCCCCGGCCAGCCGCTTCTGGTAGCTCCGGAACGCCCGCAGCACGCCCTCCGCGAGCGTGCCAGCCTCGTCGCCCTGCTCCTCCGGGATCTCCTCGACCTCGGCCACCAGGAACGGTCCGGTCGCGTCCACCGACAGCAGCTTCACCCGGGTCGTCCCGGTGGCCATCACCTCGAAGCTGCCGTTCGCCCGCTCTCGGATCGTCGCCGCGTCGGCGACGCAGCCGACCCGGTGGAACGCCTGGATGGGGTCGGGGCCGAAGCCCGCGGCGGGCCCCTTCTCCGGCAGCGCCGTCGGGTCCGGCATCCCCGGCGCCGTCGGCGCGACCTCACGGCCGTCGCGGATCGCGACGACGGCGAAGCGGCGGGGCTCCGACTCGTCGGTCTTGAGCAGCTCGCGCATCATGGCGCGATACCGCTCCTCGAACACGTTCAGGGGCAGCACGAGGCCCGGGAACAGCACCGCGTTGAGCGGGAAGAGGGGCAGGCGAGCGGTGGTCACAGCGGTCAAGCGTAATGGCCGCCGGGACCGCTTCGTCCGGGCCGTCCATGTCCGGTCCACCGGCCCCTCTCGCGGCCCGCTCCGCGGTCCGGTCCGTGGCCCTTTCCGCGGAGGGGAATCGTGCGGGCGACCTCGGCCCTCACGAGGTCCCGGGTCTCCAGGAAACCGTTCAGCGGATCGTCGCCGACCAGCGCCCACGGGAACGACGTGGCGTACGGGCCGATCTTCCGGAACTCCTCCAGGGCCTCCGCCCAGCGCCCCCGCTGGACCAGCACGTACACGAGCAGGTTGCGGACCTCGGCCGGCCAGGGATCGCCCTCCGGGTACGCCGCCGACAGCGCGAGCCCCCGGTCCGCCGCCGCGTCGATCCGGTCCTCCGGGATCGGCCCGCTGCCCGTCAGGTACTGGGCGAAGGCCGCGTTGACCGGGAGCACCCGGGCCAGCGAGCCGGGCGGGGCGTCCTCGGCGGCCTGCTCCGCGAAGTCGAAGCACTCGCGGTGCGAGCCGTACCACTGGGCCGAGAGGTAGCGCAGTGCGGCGATGTGGCAGCCGTAGTGGTGCGGGGAGCGGCGCACGGCCTGCTCCCACAGCGACTCGAAGGCCGCGTGCCCGGCGTGCGTGCCGCGCGCGTGGTCCAGGGCGAGCCGCCACGGCACCGGGTCGCCGGGGCAGGCCTCCGCCGCCGCGTCGATCAGCGGCCCCAGCTCGCGCAGCCGCTCCGCGCGGGCCGGCGACTCCCAGGCCCTGCGCACCGCGAGCTCGGCCTTCACGAGCAGGGCGTCCGGGTCGCGCGGCGCGGCCTGCAGCCAGTGGGTCAGCCACTCGTCCCTGCTGTACGCGAACGTGGCCAGACGCGCCACGTACCGGTCCCTGGCCTCCCACTCGGCGCCGTCCCTGGTCGTCGCGAGCAGCTTGGCCGCCGGCTCGGGATCGGCGAGCGCGGCCGCGATCAGCGCGGGGGCGAGACGCTCGTCCGGCACGTCGAGCAGCACGTCGTCGTCCGGCGGCAGTGCGGCGTTGAGCCGCGGTGCGTGCCGGACCAGTCGGGCGGTGCCGATCAGGGCGCGGAGCAAAGACATGGTGCGGACCATTGAAAACCGCAGGTGGGAGCGGCGCCAGTGGGGGACTGTGAAGCTTTGGTAGCGGCGGGAAAGTTGTCCTCCAGATGGTCAAGACAGCGTAAAGAAAGAGGTGGAGGTTGGCGCAATCCGTCCCCTGCGTCACACCAGTCCCACTGTTCTCGACGCGCTCGCCGCCCTCATCTCACCCTCGGCGCAGCAGTCGCGACGCACCCGCCGCCACCGTCGTCGCCAGCACCCAGCCCAGCAGGATCAGAACCGCCGCCCCCCACTGCCACAGGCCCTGAAGGCGCCAGTAGCCGTCCTGGCCGAGATTGATCACCGGCAGCAGCAGATCCAGCGCGTACAGCGTGGCGTTCCAGTTCGGCGACTCCTCCGGCTTCAGTGGCTGAGGGTCGTGGCGCGAGAACGCCAGGGCCCCCGCCGCCCAGAGCACCGCCATCCACAGCGCGGCCCGGCCCGGTCGGTAGCCGTACGCCACCGTCCAGTCCTGGAGGTAGCCCCAGAGCTTGCCCGCCACCGGCAGCGTCTCCCGGCGTCTGCGCTGCTTGGCGAGCAGCACCTCGCGGGCGTCCGCGTCCTCCCCGCTGTTGCGCAGCACCGTCGCCAGGCGTTCGTACGGCTCCGGGGCGTACTCCGGGGTCGCCGCCGCCACCCACTCCAGGCGGCGCGTCAGCGGGAAGTGGCCGTACGGCACGAGGTTCTCGTAGACGAAGCCGTTCATCGACAGGCCGCCCGGCCCGGGCCAGCTCGTGGAGAGGTCGATCAGCGTCACCACCCGGGCGCCGTTGAGCACCACCCGGCCCTCCTCCGGCTGCTCCCCGTTGAACCGCAGCTCCGGCGTCACGATCCGGCGCAGCGACACCTCCTCCCGCTTCGCCCCGTCGAGCACGAACCGCGCGTAGTGCAGGTCCACCGCGTCGCCGAACCGCCCGTCGTCCAGGCGCACCCCGCCGTGACACTCCACCGGCTTGCGCCGGGCCCCGCGCACCGGGGTGTAGCCGATGCCGTACGGAGGAGTGGCCGTGGCGTTCCCCGAGCCCTCGTACACCCACGCCGCGTTCAGATAGAGCGAGCGCTCGACCGTCAGCTGCGGCGCGTTCAGCGCGCGGCGCTGCTGTGCTCCGCGCAGCACGCTGCCCCGCAGGCTCAGCGACACCCCGACCTTCGCCCCGCGCAGGCTCAGCTCGCCGTACGTCTCGATCAGCTCGGCCTGCAGGTCCTGCGCCACCACGAGACCGTCGGCCGTGATCGCCCGGCCGCGCCGGTCCGGCCACACCCGGATCTGGTTGATCAGCAGGTCCGTGCCTATCTGGGCGTCCGTCAGCCGGATGCCGCGCTGCACCCGGCACCGGGGCAGATGCAGATCGCCCTGGGTGTGCAGCCGCGCCGCCTCGATCCGGGGTATCGCGCACTCCACCAACCGCACCGTGCCGAAGCGCGCCTCCGGCAGCACGATCTCCTGGTCGAACCGGCAGCGGTTCCACTCCACGTACGGATCGACCGTCCCGCCGGCCAGATTGAGCACGCCGGTGATCCGCACGCCGCGCAGCTTCAGCGCCGCGACCCGCCCCGAGCGCGGCGGCGGGCCGTCGAGCAGCAGCAGCGCCACCACCTCCGCGCGCACGCTGCGCTCCTCGCCCCAGACGTGCACGCCGAAGGGGTCGTCCCGTGTCGCGTCCCCCTCGCTCAGATCGCAGGTCCTGCCGATCCGGAAGGCCCGCCACATGACCCGCTCCGGGCCCGTCAGACCGTCCGGCATTCCGTCCTCGTGCGGCTCGGTCACTGCCGCCCCCTCGCTTTCCACGAATCCGCTTCCCTGGATTCGTACAGCCGTTCTTCCCGCTGAGTGACGGAGTGAACGCTAACGGTCAGCTGTGGCGACAAGACGCCAATGTGGCTCGTATCAGCCAGTGATACAGGCGTCCGGCGCTTGTGGGGCGTCTGCGAGAATTGACCCGTGATCTCTCGTATCGACCTGCGCGGCGACGCCCTCCCCGAGGGTGGCGCACTGCGCGACCTGCTGCCCCGTGCCGAGTTCGACGTGGAAGCCGCCCTGGAAAAGGTGCGGCCCATCTGCGAGGACGTCCATCATCGGGGCGACGCGGCGCTGGTCGAGTACGCGGAGAAGTTCGACGGTGTGACGCTGGAGCACGTGCGCGTGCCGGCCGAGGCGCTCGCCGAGGCCCTCGAGCAGCTCGACCCCGCCGTCCGCGAGGCCCTGGAGGAGTCCATCCGCCGGGCCCGGATCGTCCACCGCGCGCAGCGCCGCTCGACGCACACCACCCAGGTCGTGCCCGGCGGCACGGTCACCGAGAAGTGGATCCCCGTCCAGCGCGTCGGTCTCTACGCGCCCGGCGGCCGCTCCGTCTACCCCTCCTCCGTGATCATGAACGCCGTCCCGGCGCAGGAGGCGGGCGTCGAGTCCATCGCGCTCGCGTCCCCGCCGCAGAAGGAGTTCGGCGGCCTGCCGCACCCGACGATCCTCGCCGCGTGCGCGCTCCTCGGCGTCGACGAGGTGTACGCCGCCGGTGGCGCCCAGGCCGTCGCGATGTTCGCGTACGGCACCGAGTCCTGCGCCCCCGCCAACATGGTCACAGGACCCGGCAACATCTGGGTCGCCGCGGCCAAGCGGTACTTCACCGGCCGCATCGGCATCGACGCGGAGGCCGGCCCGACGGAGATCGCGATCCTCGCGGACTCCACCGCCGACCCCGTGCACGTCGCCGCCGACCTCATCAGCCAGGCCGAGCACGACCCGATGGCCGCCGCCGTCCTCGTCACCGACTCCGAGGAACTGGCCACCGCCACCGAGGCCGAGCTGAAGACCCAGGTCGCCGCCACCAAGCACATCGAGGATCGGATCGTCCCGGCCCTGGCCGGAAAGCAGTCCGCCATCGTCCTCGTCAGCGACCTGGAGGACGGCCTCAAGGTCGTCGACGCGTACGGCGCCGAGCACCTGGAGATCCAGACCGCCGACGCCGCCGCCCGCGCCGAGCGCGTCCGCAACGCGGGCGCGATCTTCATCGGCCCCTGGTCGCCGGTCTCCCTCGGCGACTACTGCGCCGGCTCCAACCACGTGCTGCCCACCGGCGGTTGTGCCTGCCACTCCTCCGGCCTGTCCGTCCAGTCCTTCCTGCGTGGCGTCCACATCGTGGACTACACCCGCGACGCCCTCGCCGACGTCACCCACCACGTCGTGACCCTCGCCGAGGCCGAGGACCTCCCCGCCCACGGCGCCGCGCTCAAGGCCCGGTTCGGATGGAAGGTGCCCGGCAAGTGACCACGTACGACACCGTCGGCATCGACGACCTGCCCATCCGGGACGAGCTGCGCGGCAAGTCCCCGTACGGCGCGCCGCAGCTCGATGTCCCCGTCCAGCTGAACACCAACGAGAACCCCTACCCGCTGCCCGAGCCCCTGGTGGCCCGGATCGCGGAGCGGGTCGCCGAGGCCGCCCGCGGCCTCAACCGCTACCCCGACCGGGACGCGATCGAGCTGCGCACCGAGCTCGCCCGCTACCTCACCCGAACCGGCAAGCACCCCGTCGCCGTCGAGAACGTCTGGGCCGCCAACGGCTCCAACGAGGTCCTCCAGCAGCTGCTGCAGACCTTCGGCGGCCCCGGCCGTACGGCCATCGGCTTCGAGCCCTCGTACTCGATGCACGCGCTCATCGCGCGCGGCACCGGCACCGGCTGGATCTCAGGCCCGCGCAACGAGGACTTCACGATCGACGTCGAGGCGGCCGAGAAGGCCATCGCCGAGAACCGTCCTGACGTCGTCTTCATCACCTCGCCCAACAACCCCACCGGCACGGCGGTCGAGGCCGGGACGGTCCTCGCGCTGTACGAGGCCGCCCAGGCGGCCAAGCCCTCGCTGGTGGTCGTCGACGAGGCGTACGTCGAGTTCAGCCACCGGGACTCGCTCCTGCCGCTGATCGAGGGCCGCCCGAACCTCGTCGTCTCCCGCACCATGTCCAAGGCCTTCGGCGCGGCCGGTCTGCGCCTGGGCTACCTGGCCGCCCACCCCGCCGTGGTCGACGCCGTGCAGCTCGTACGCCTGCCGTACCACCTGTCCGCCGTCACCCAGGCCACCGCGCTCGCCGCCCTGGAGCACACCGATACGCTCCTCGGGTACGTCGAACAGCTCAAGACCGAGCGGGACCGCCTGGTCACCGAGCTGCGCGCGATCGGCTACGAGGTCACCGAGTCCGACGCCAACTTCGTCCAGTTCGGCCGCTTCGACGGAGCCGCGGGCTCCCACGAGGCCTGGCAGAAGATCCTCGACCGGGGCGTCCTGGTCCGGGACAACGGCGTACCGGGCTGGCTGCGGGTCACCGCCGGCACCCCCGAAGAGAACGACGCGTTCCTCGACGCGGTCCGTGAAGTCAAGAAGGAGCAGAGCGCATGAGCCGCGTAGGAAGAGTCGAGCGCACCACCAAGGAGACCTCCGTCGTCGTCGAGATCGACCTCGACGGCACCGGCAAGGTCGACGTCGCCACCGGGGTCGGGTTCTACGACCACATGCTCGACCAGCTCGGCCGCCACGGGCTCTTCGATCTCACCGTCAAGACCGACGGCGACCTGCACATCGACTCGCACCACACCATCGAGGACACCGCCCTCGCCCTCGGCGCCGCCTTCAAGCAGGCGCTCGGCGACAAGGTCGGCATCTACCGCTTCGGCAACTGCACCGTCCCGCTGGACGAGTCCCTCGCCCAGGTCACCGTCGACCTCTCCGGCCGCCCCTACCTGGTGCACACCGAGCCCGAGAACATGGCGCCGATGATCGGCTCCTACGACACGACGATGACCCGGCACATCTTCGAGTCCTTCGTCGCCCAGGCTCAGATCGCCCTCCACATCCACGTGCCGTACGGGCGCAACGCCCACCACATCGTGGAGTGCCAGTTCAAGGCGCTGGCCCGGGCCCTGCGCTACGCCTCCGAGCGCGACCCGCGCGCGGCCGGCATCCTGCCTTCCACGAAGGGCGCGCTCTAACCCCATGACCGGCCTCTCCACCATCCTCATCGTCGTCGGGCTCTTCCTCGCCGGCGGTGTGTACTCCTTCTCCAAGCAGGAGCTACCCAAGGGCGTGATCGTCCTCCTCGCCATCGCCTCCGTGATGTGCCTGGTCGCGGGCGTCCTGCGGATTCAGGGAATCTGGGAATGAGCACTGCGAGCACCCCCAAGAAGGTCGTCGTCTTCGACTACGGCTTCGGCAACGTGCGCTCCGCCGAGCGCGCCCTCGCCCACGTCGGCGCCGACGTCGAGATCACCCGCGACTACGACAGGGCCATGAACGCCGACGGGCTCCTCGTCCCCGGCGTCGGCGCCTTCTCCGCCTGCATGAAGGGCCTCAAGGAGGCGCGCGGCGAGTGGATCGTCGACCGCCGCCTCTCCGGCGGACGCCCCGTGATGGGCATCTGCGTCGGCATGCAGATCCTCTTCGCCCGTGGCATCGAGCACGGCGTGGAGACCGAGGGTCTGGACGAGTGGCCCGGTACGGTCGAGCCGCTGAAGGCCCCGATCGTGCCCCACATGGGCTGGAACACCGTCGACGCGCCCGAGGACACCGAGCTGTTCGCGGGCCTCGACGCCGACGCCCGGTTCTACTTCGTGCACTCCTACGGAGTGCGGGAGTGGAGCCTGGAGGTCGGCAACCCGAACATGCGGGCCCCCAAGGTCACCTGGGCCACCCACGGCGAGCAGTTCGTCGCGGCCGTCGAGAACGGCGCCCTGTGGGCGACCCAGTTCCACCCCGAGAAGTCCGGCGACGCCGGAGCCCAGCTGCTGAAGAACTGGATCGGAACGCTGTGAGCAAGCTCGAACTCCTCCCCGCCGTCGACGTCCGTGACGGCCAGGCCGTCCGCCTCGTGCACGGCGAGTCCGGTACGGAGACGTCCTACGGCTCCCCGCTGGAGGCCGCCCTCGCGTGGCAGAACTCCGGCGCCGAGTGGCTGCACCTGGTCGACCTGGACGCCGCCTTCGGCACCGGCGACAACCGCGAGCTGATCGCCGAGGTCGCCCGGGCGATGGACATCAAGGTCGAGCTCTCCGGCGGCATCCGCGACGACGCCTCGCTCGCCGCCGCCCTCGCCACCGGCTGCACCCGCGTCAACCTGGGCACCGCCGCCCTGGAGACCCCCGAGTGGGTCGCCAAGGTCATCGCCGAGCACGGTGACCAGATCGCCGTCGGCCTCGACGTGCGCGGCACCACGCTCCGCGGCCGCGGCTGGACCCGCGACGGCGGCGACCTCTACGAGACGCTCGCCCGTCTCGACGCCGAGGGCTGCTCCCGCTACGTCGTCACCGACATCGCCAAGGACGGCACCCTGCAGGGCCCGAACCTGGAGCTCCTGAAGAACGTCTGCGCGGCCACCGACAAGCCCGTCGTCGCCTCCGGCGGCGTGTCGTCCCTGGACGACCTGCGCGCCCTGTCCGGGCTCGTCCCGCTGGGCGTCGAGGGCGCGATCGTCGGCAAGGCGCTGTACGCCAAGGCGTTCACCCTGGAAGAGGCCCTGGAGGCGGTGGCTTCCGTATGACCGACGCCGTCCGCAAGGTCGTCACCGGCGCTCCCTGGGAGGAGCAGTTCGGCTACTCCCGCGCGGTGGAGCTGCCGAACGGCCTGGTCCTCGTCGCCGGCTGTACGTCGGTGGTCGGCGGCCAGATCGCCGGCGGAGGCCCGTACGAGCAGGCGATCAACTCCTTCAACGTGGCCTTCGACGCGCTCAAGAAGCTCGACCTGGGCCCCGAGGACGTCGTACGGACCCGGATGTACATCACCCACGCACGGGACGTGGAGGAGGTCGGCCGCGCCCACAAGGAGCTGTTCGACGCCGTCCGCCCGGCGGCCTCGATGATCATCGTGTCCGGCTTCGTCGACCCGAGTCTGGTCGTCGAGGTCGAGGTCGAGGCGTACAGGAGTGGTGCGGCCGACGGAGGTGACGGGGCATGAGCCTCGCCGTACGCGTGATCCCCTGCCTGGACGTGGACAACGGCCGGGTCGTCAAGGGCGTCAACTTCCAGAACCTGCGCGACGCGGGCGACCCCGTCGAGATGGCGAAGCTGTACGACGCCGAGGGCGCCGACGAGCTGACCTTCCTCGACATCACCGCCTCCTCCGGCAACCGGGAGACGACCTACGACGTGGTGCGCCGCACCGCCGAGCAGGTCTTCATCCCGCTGACCGTGGGCGGCGGGGTGCGCGCGGCGGAGGACGTCGACAAGCTGCTGCGCGCCGGCGCCGACAAGGTCGGCGTCAACACCGCGGCGATCGCCCGGCCCGAGCTGATCCGCGAGATCGCGGAGCGCTTCGGCCGCCAGGTGCTCGTCCTGTCCGTGGACGCCCGCCGTACCGCCTCCGGCTCCTTCGAGGTGACGACGCACGGCGGCCGTAGGGGCACCGGCATCGACGCCGTCGAGTGGGCGCACCGGGCCGCCGAGCTGGGCGCGGGCGAGATCCTGCTCAACTCGATGGACGCGGACGGCACGAAGGACGGCTACGACACGGAGATGATCGCGGCCGTGCGCAAGCACGTGACCGTGCCGGTGATCGCGAGCGGGGGAGCGGGCAAGTTGTCCGACTTCCCGCCGGCGATCGCGGCGGGCGCGGACGCGGTGCTCGCGGCGTCGGTCTTCCACTTCGGCGACCTGCGGATCTCCGAGGTCAAGGACGCACTGCGGGGGGCGGGCCACCCGGTCCGCTGAACGACCGCACGGAAGGGCCCCTTCGGGGGCCCTTCTTCGTTCCGGAACGCGCAGTTTTATTTGCGCAACTTCCCTTGCGCAAGATTTCTTTCCTATTTATCGTCAGGGACATGACTTCGCCGGAGAACCGCCGGATCACCGACCTCGGCACCCTCAAGGCCATCTCGCACCCGCTGCGGATGCGCCTCTACCGCGCCCTCTTCGTGGCCCGCACCGCCACCGCGTCCCAGCTCGCCGACCAGGTCGACGAGGCCGTCTCGCTCGTCAGCTACCACCTGCGCAAGCTCGCCGACCACGGCCTCATCGAGGAGGCCGAGAACCCGTCGACGGACGGCCGCGAGCGGTGGTGGCGGCCCAGCTCCTACGGGGTCAGCGTGCACGACGAGGACATGCGCGGCGCCCCCGAGCTGGTCGCCGCGAGCGACGCCCTCGGTCGCACCGTCAACGAACAGCGCGTCGAGCTCCACCGGCGCTTCCTCGACGAGCGGCTCACCTGGTCCGGCGAGTGGCGCTCCGCCTCCGTCAGCTCCGAGTGGCTGCCCCGCCTCACCGCCGCCGAACTGGCCGCACTCGGCCAGGAGCTCGACACGGTCCTGCGGAAGTACGACGAGAGGGCGCGGGCCGCCGAGGCCGCCGGCGACACCGAGGGCCGCGAGAACGTCGCCGTCCACCTCCACGGCTTCCCCTACCGCCCATGACGGCGCTCACCGAGATCCCCGGCGCCCGGCCCGCCCGGCCCGCCCACCGTGACCCCAACGTCTTCCGCTGGCTCGGGGCGTACTCCGCCTCCGCCGTCGGCGACAGCGTCTACTACATCGCCCTCTCCTGGAGCGCCGTCCGTAGCGGCACCCCCGCCGAGGCCGGGCTCGTCATGGCCGTCAGCGCCGTGCCACGCGCCCTGCTCATGCTCGGCGGGGGAGTGATCGCCGACCGCTTCGGGCCGCGCCGGGTCGTCGTGGTCTCCGACACCGTCCGCTGCCTCGTCGTCCTCGGCGTGGCCGGGCTGCTCCTGCTCGGCAGCCCGGGCCTCTGGGTGCTCGCCGCCGCCGCCCTCGTCTTCGGCGCCGTCGACGCCCTCTTCCTGCCCGCCGTCGGCGCCCTGCCGCCCCGGATCGCCGCCCGCGACCAGCTCGCCCGCGTCCAGGGCATGCGCGGCCTCGCCCAACGCGCCGCCCTCGTCCTCGGCGCCCCGCTCGGCGGCCTCGCCGTCGCCCTCGGCGGACCGGCCGCCGCGTTCGGGGCCGCCGGGCTGCTCTTCGCCCTCGCGCTGCCGCTGCTGCTCACACTCCGCCTCGGCCCGCTGCCCGGCGGCGGGCCGTCCCGCGACGGCACCGCCCTGCGCGACCTCGCCGACGGCCTGCGCTACCTCCGCCGGCACCGCGTCCTCGGCCCCCTGATGATCGTCGTCGCACTCAGCGACCTCGGCTTCGTCGGCCCCTTCAACGTCGGCCTCGCGCTCCTCGCCGACGAGCGGGGCTGGGGCGCGTCGGGCATCGGCTGGGTCCTCGCCGGATTCGGTACGGGAGCCGCCGCCGCGTCCCTGGTCCTGACCGTGCGGGGCCGGATACCGCGCGCAGGGGCTGTCCTCGGCTGGACGATCGCCCTCGGCGCGGCCTCGATGGGCGCCCTCGCGTACGTACCGGAGCTGCCCGTCGCCGTGGCCCTGGCCCTCTCCGTGGGCCTGCTCGGGGGCCTCAGCGGCGCCCTGTGCGGAGCCCTCACCCAGACCGAGTGCGACCCCGCGTACCTCGGTCGGGTGACGGCCGTGACCAGCTTCGTCAGCCTGGGCCTCGCCCCGCTGAGCTTCCCGCTCACCGGCGCGGCGGTGGGCCTGTGGGGCCTCGGCCCGGTGTTCGTGGCGAGCGCGGCGATCTGCGTCCTGGGCGGACTGTACGGCCTGTCCGTCAAGGCCCTGCGCAGGGCGGAGCTGCCCGGCGGGCCTCAGGGCGGGCCGGGCCCCTCGACCTCCTAGGGCCTTTCGTTTGGATCATGCCGGGCTCCGGCCTGATCCAAACGAAAGGCCCTAGGGGCTACCGCCGGACAGCCCCTGGATCAGATCCCCAGCTGCTTCGCCTCGTGCAGGCGCTCGATCGCGTCCTGGTCGCCGTCCAGCTCCACCTTCGCCACGTCCTGGCGGCCGAAGACGAACATCGTCAGCTCGCCCGGTTCGCCGGAGACCGTCACCACCGGGGTGCCCTTGTGCGCGACCGCCGTCTGGCCGTTCGGGCGGCGCAGGACCAGGCCCACCGGGGCCTTGCGGCCGAGGAGGCGGGCGCCCTTCTCCAGGCGGGACCAGAGCGCGTCCGAGAAGACCGGGTCGAGCTCGCGCGGGGACCAGTCGGGCTGGGCGCGCCGTACGTCCTCCGTGTGGACGTAGAACTCGACGACGTTCGCCCCCTCGTCCACCTGCTTGATGGTGAACGGCGACATCCGCGGCGGCCCCGTCCGGATGAGCTGGATCAGCTCCTCGTACGGCTTCTCCGCGAACTCCGCCTGCACCCGGTCGAGCCGCGCCTTCAACGCCGGTACGAGGGATCCGGCGGCCGCGTCCGGGCGGCGCTCGCGCACCACCACATGGGCCGCCAGGTCCCGGGTCCGCCAGCCCTCGCAGAGCGTCGGGGCATCGGGCCCGGCCGCCTCCAACAGGTCGGCGAGCAGAAGGCGTTCACGCTTCGCATGGGTCGACATGCCCGCCAGCGTACGACCGCGACCCGTGGTCCGCCCAGTGGACGCCCACCTGGACGAACCCCATGCCACGGCACAATGGCCCCATGAGCAGCAATCTCGACCCGGCCATCGCCGCCCGCCTCAAGCGCAGCCCGGACGGACTCGTCCCGGCCATCGCCCAGCAGTACGACACCGGCGAGGTGCTGATGCTCGGCTGGATGGACGACGAGGCCCTCCACCGCACCCTCACCACCGGCCGCTGCACCTACTGGTCCCGCAGCCGGCAGGAGTACTGGGTCAAGGGCGACACCTCCGGCCACGTCCAGCACGTCAAGTCCGTCGCCCTCGACTGCGACGCCGACACCGTGCTCGTCAAGGTGGACCAGGTGGGGGCCGCCTGCCACACCGGCGCGCGGACCTGCTTCGACGCCGACGTCCTGCCCCTGGGCAAGTAGGGTCTGGCGCCATGGATCTCGAGACCTTCCGCAAGCTGGCGGCCGACCGCCGCGTGATTCCCGTCAGCCGCCGGCTCCTCGCGGACGGCGACACCCCGGTCGCGCTCTACCGCAAGCTCGCCGCCGAGCGCCCCGGCACGTTCCTCCTCGAATCCGCCGAGAACGGCTGCTCAGCCCAGTTGTGGTCTCGGTACTCCTTCATCGGCGTCCGCAGCGACGCCACCCTCACCGTCCACGACGGGCAGGCCCACTGGCTCGGCACCCCGCCCGTCGGCGTCCCCACCGACGGCGACCCGCTCGCCGCGCTGCGCGCCACGGTCGAGGCCCTGCACACCCCCCGCGACCTCGCCTCCGGCATGCCGCCCTTCACAGGCGGCATGGTCGGCTACCTCGGCTACGACATCGTCCGCCGCCTGGAGCGCATCGGGGACTCCACCCGGGACGACCTGGAGCTGCCCGAGCTGACCATGCTCCTCACCAGCGACCTCGCCGTCCTCGACCACTGGGACGGCTCGGTCCTGCTGATCGCCAACGCGATCAACCACAACGACCTGGAGACCGGCGTCGACGAGGCGTACGCCGACGCCGTCGCCCGGCTCGACGCCATGCAGGCCGACCTGGCCCGCCCCGTCGCCTCCGTCCCCGTCGCGCTCCCGCCCTCCGAGCTGCCGGAGTTCTCCGCGCTCTGGGGCGGCCCGGCCTACCAGGACGCCGTCGAGGACATCAAGGAGCGGATCCGGGCGGGCGAGGCCTTCCAGGTGGTCCCCTCACAGCGCTTCGAGACCCCGTGCCAGGCCTCCGCGCTCGACGTCTACCGCGTGCTGCGGGCCACCAACCCGTCCCCGTACATGTACCTCTTCCGCTTCGAGAACGGCTTCGACGTCGTCGGATCCAGCCCCGAGGCCCTCGTCAAGGTCGAGGACGGGCAGGCGATGGTCCACCCCATCGCCGGCACCCGGCACCGTGGCGCCACCCCGCAGGAGGACCACGACCTCGCCGAGGAGCTGCTCGCCGACCCCAAGGAGCGCGCCGAGCACCTGATGCTCGTCGACCTCGGCCGCAACGACCTCGGCCGGGTCTGCGAGCCGGGCTCGGTGGAGGTCGTCGACTTCATGTCGATCGAGCGGTACTCGCACGTCATGCACATCGTCTCGACCGTCACCGGCCGGGTCGCCGAGGGCAGGACCGCCTTCGACGTCCTCACCGCCTGCTTCCCCGCCGGCACGCTCTCGGGCGCCCCGAAGCCGCGCGCCATGCAGATCATCGAGGAGCTGGAGCCCTCCAGGCGCGGACTGTACGGCGGGTGCGTCGGCTACCTCGACTTCGCGGGGGACTCCGACACCGCCATCGCCATCCGTACGGCCCTGCTGCGCGACGGCACGGCGTACGTGCAGGCCGGAGCGGGTGTCGTCGCCGACTCCGACCCGGTCGCCGAGGACAACGAGTGCCGCAACAAGGCCGCCGCCGTCCTCCGCGCCGTACACACCGCCAACCGGATGAACGGCGCATGACGGCGTAAGGGATAGTGGGGTACGTGAGTGCTGTTCCCGTACCCCAGCCCCGAGCCGCTCGCGCGGGCGGCGCGGCCGCCGCGCCCGGCGGCCGCCGCAGCCTGGCCGCGGCTCTCCTGCTCGGCGCCCTCGGCGCCACCGTCGTGCTGCTGTCCGCAGGCCAGATCTGGGCCCAGGGCGCGGCGTCGGTCGGCGGCGGCACGGTGCCCGTCGAGGCCGACGGCGGCGCCGTCACCGGCGTACCGACGGCGCTCGCGATCGTCGGCCTCGCCGCGCTCGTCGCCGTCTTCGCCGTCCGTCGCGCCGGACGCACCCTGGTCTCCGGCCTGCTCGCGCTCAGCGGCGCGGGCGCGGCGGCGGCCGCGTTCCTCGGCGCGTCCGACAGCGACGCCCTTGACGCCGAGGCCGCCCGGATCTCCGGCGACACCGCGGCGACGGTCGCGGGCCTCACCCACACCGCCTGGCCGTACGTCACGGCGGGCGGCGCGCTGCTGATCCTGATCGCCGGGCTGCTCGCGCTGCGCTACGGCACCAGCTGGCCCGCGATGGGCGGACGGTACGAGCGCGCCGCCGCCCCGCGCGCCGGGCGCCCGGCGCCCCGCACGGCGGCGACGGACCGGCCCGAGGACCTGTGGAAGGCCCTGGACCGCGGCGAGGACCCCACGGACAAGGACTGACCGCGCGGGCGTCGGGCGCGCGGACACGGGACCCGCGGGCATCGGACGCCCGGGCCGGGCGCGACGCGTGATCGTCGGGCCACCCCGATTCATCCTCGCGCCCCTGTGTGCGGGACAATGACCACGAGTGTCCGCGCACGCGTGAGACCTCACCATCGAGCCACCACCGAGCAACAGCAACGAGGAGCAACTCATGGCGGGCAGCGCCCACGGACACACCCCGGCCGCCTGGACCGGTGTCATCATCTCCTTCATCGGCTTCTGCATCGCCGGAGTCTTCATGGTGGCGGCCAACACGGCCGGCTTCTGGGCCGGCATGGCCGTCATCCTGCTCGGCGGCGTCATCGGCCTGGCGATGAGGGTGGCGGGCCTGGGCATGCCGAAGGAGTCGGCTGCGGTCGCCGCGGCCCGCGAGACGGCGACGGCGAAGGCGCGCGCCTGACGGCAGCGGCACATGACACGCGCGAAGGCGCAGTCCGGCGGGGCCGGGCTGCGCCTTCGCGCGTCAGGGGCGAGAATCACCGGGTGGACGCGAAGCCGACGACTCCCGCCGTGACCGACACCCCCGCGGCGCCTGAGGCCCAGGGGAGCTCTGGCGCGCCCCCGGTCTTCGTCGGGACCGACGGCCCGCCGGCCCCGCCGCTCGCGGCCGGGGCGGCGTTCGGTCGGCATGCCCACGGTGCCCGCGCACCCCGCGCACCCCGTGAGCCCCGGTCGCTCGGGGCGCGGCTGCCGGCGCCGCTCGGCACGCTCGCCGGGGTCGCCGCCGCGTTCGCGTACGTCGCGGCCGTCGACCCCAACGAACCCGGGCACTATCCCGTCTGCCCACTCCTCCGCTTCACCGGCCTGTACTGCCCCGGCTGCGGCGGGCTCCGCAGCGCCCACGCCTTCGTCCACGGCGAGCTCGCCACCGCGTTCGGCGCCAACGCCCTCGCCGTCCTCGGCTACGGCCTCTTCGCCGTCGTCATGGCCGTCTGGCTGATTCGCGCCGTACGCGCCGTGCCCATGAGGGTCGCGATCAGCCCCGCCTGGTGGTGGGGGATCGGCGCTGTTCTCGCCCTCTTCACCGTGGTGCGGAACCTCCCGTTCGGCTCCGCGCTCGCCCCATGACGCCTCCCGCGAAGTCCCAGCACGTGGGACGCATGTCGGCCGGATGCGGGTCCCGAGCCCTCGTGCGGATACCATCGACATGGCTGAACCTGGTTCATCCACACGACCGTCACCATCACCGTCCCGGAAGGGGGCCTCTCGCGTGAGTGTGCTCGACGAGATCATCGAAGGCGTACGCGCCGACCTCGCAGAGCGGCAGGCGCGGGTCTCCCTCGACGAGCTCAAGGAGCGCGCCGCCAAGGCGCCGCAGGCCAAGGACGGCGTCGCCGCACTGCGCGGCGAGGGCGTCACCGTGATCTGCGAGGTCAAGCGCTCCAGCCCGTCCAAGGGCGCACTCGCCGCGATCGCCGACCCGGCCGGTCTCGCCGCCGACTACGAGGCGGGCGGCGCCGCCGTCATCTCCGTGCTCACCGAGGAGCGCCGCTTCGGCGGTTCGCTCGCCGACCTGGAGGCCGTCCGCGCCCGGGTCGACATCCCGGTGCTGCGCAAGGACTTCATCGTCACGGCGTACCAGCTGTGGGAGGCCCGGGCCTACGGCGCCGACCTCGCGCTCCTGATCGTCGCCGCCCTCGAGCAGGAGGCCCTCGTCTCCCTCATCGAGCGCGCCGAGTCCATCGGCCTCACGCCGCTGGTCGAGGTCCACGACGAGGACGAGGTCGAGCGCGCCGTCGAGGCGGGCGCCCGGATCATCGGCGTCAACGCGCGGAACCTCAAGACCCTCAAGGTCGACCGCTCCACCTTCGAGCGGGTCGCCCCCGAGATCCCGGCCGGCATCGTCAAGGTCGCCGAGTCCGGCGTCCGCGGGCCGCACGACCTCATCGCGTACGCCAACGCCGGCGCCGACGCGGTCCTGGTCGGCGAGTCCCTCGTGACCGGCCGCGACCCGAAGGCCGCCGTCGCCGACCTGGTCGCCGCCGGCGCCCACCCGGCCCTGCGCCACGGGCGGGGCTGACCCCACCATGACCTCGTACCGCGTCGCCACGCCGACCACCCAGGGCCTCGCCGCCCCGGGTGGGTTCGGCGCGGCCGCGGTGACGACGCGCGCGATGCGCACCCGGCTCCGTACCGCCGCCGCGCCCGCGCACGCCCCGCTGGCCCGGGGCTGCCGCCCGCGCGGCTGCCGGGCCCCCGCCCGCCGGGTCCACGGCCGCCGTGTGCGGTACGTGATCGGCAGCGAGCCGGGCCAGGTCAACGGGATGCGATGGCGCGGGCGCCTCGCGCGCACTCTCACGAACGCCGGCCTTTAGCCACTCCGCCGTACCTCGGCCACCCCCCCCGTGTGGGCAGTCGTCCCGCTGGGCGGGACGGGTGGGCACACGGGACGGCGCCCTTACGGGCGCGTCCGCTCCCTGGCCCCCCCCGCACCACGAGTCGCCGCACCCGTCTGCACCGTAGGGACCGGGAGCCTGGGCCGGGCAGGGGCGACGGAGACGGCGTTGCCGTCACGGCCCACGGCGTTGCCGTACGTGAGCGGGTCGCGCGCATAACGTGACCACCACCCAGCACGTCATCGGGGCATCACCCCGCGAGGAGCAGTCGCATGTCCAGCGAGTTCTTCCTTCCCGACCCGGAGGGTCAGGTCCCCACCGCCGAGGGGTACTTCGGCGCCTACGGCGGCAAGTTCATCCCGGAGGCCCTCGTCGCCGCCGTGGACGAGGTCGCCGTCGAGTACGACAAGGCCAAGGCCGACCCCGAGTTCGCGCGCGAGCTCAACGACCTGATGGTCAACTACACCGGCCGCCCGAGCGCCCTCACCGAGGTCCCCCGGTTCGCCGAACACGCGGGTGGCGCCCGGGTCTTCCTCAAGCGCGAGGACCTCAACCACACCGGCTCGCACAAGATCAACAACGTGCTCGGCCAGGCCCTGCTCACCAAGCGCATGGGCAAGACCCGGGTCATCGCCGAGACCGGCGCCGGCCAGCACGGCGTCGCCACCGCCACCGCCTGCGCCCTCTTCGGGCTCGAATGCACCATCTACATGGGCGAGATCGACACCCAGCGCCAGGCGCTGAACGTCGCCCGGATGCGCATGCTCGGCGCCGAGGTCATCCCGGTGAAGTCCGGCAGCCGCACCCTCAAGGACGCCATCAACGAGGCGTTCCGGGACTGGGTCGCCAACGTCGACCGGACGCACTACCTGTTCGGGACCGTCGCGGGGCCGCACCCCTTCCCCGCCATGGTCCGCGACTTCCACCGCGTCATCGGCGTCGAGGCCCGCCGCCAGATCCTGGAGCGCGCCGGCCGCCTCCCCGACGCGGCCGTCGCCTGTGTCGGCGGCGGATCCAACGCCATCGGGCTCTTCCACGCCTTCATCCCGGACGCCGACGTGCGCCTCATCGGCTGCGAGCCGGCCGGCCACGGCGTCGAGACCGGCGAGCACGCGGCCACCCTCACCGCGGGCGAGCCCGGCATCCTGCACGGCTCGCGGTCGTACGTCCTCCAGGACGACGAGGGCCAGATCACCGAGCCGTACTCGATCTCGGCCGGTCTCGACTACCCGGGCATCGGCCCGGAGCACGCGTACCTCAAGGACACCGGACGCGGCGAGTACCGCGCCGTCACCGACGAGGCGGCCATGCAGGCCCTGCGGCTGCTCTCCCGTACCGAGGGCATCATCCCGGCCATCGAGTCCGCGCACGCGCTCGCAGGGGCGCTGGAGATCGGCAAGGAGCTGGGCCCCGAGGGGCTGCTCCTCGTCAACCTCTCCGGGCGCGGCGACAAGGACATGGACACGGCGGCCCGCTACTTCGGGCTGTACGACGGTACCGAGGGGGACGCGAAGTGACCGGGAACATCCAGCTGCTCAGTGACACCCTGGCGAAGGCCAAGGCCGAGAACCGGGCCGCACTCATCGCGTACCTTCCGGCCGGATTCCCGACCGTGGACGGCGGCATCGAGGCGGTCAAGGCCGTCTTCGAGGGCGGCGCCGACATCGTCGAGGTCGGTCTCCCGCACAGCGACCCGGTCCTCGACGGACCCGTCATCCAGACCGCCGACGACATCGCCCTGCGGGGCGGCGTCCGGATCGCCGACGTGATGCGGACGGTACGGGAGGCCTTCGCGGCCACCGGGAAGCCCGTCCTGGTCATGACGTACTGGAACCCCATCGACCGCTACGGCGTCGAGCGGTTCACCGAGGAGCTGGCCGCGGCCGGCGGCGCCGGCTGCATCCTGCCGGACCTGCCGGTCCAGGAGTCCACCCAGTGGCGTGAGCACGCCGAGAAGCACGGTCTCGCGACCGTCTTCGTCGTCGCCCCCAGCAGCAAGGACGAGCGGCTCGCGACCATCACCGCCGCCGGCTCCGGCTTCGTCTACGCCGCCTCGCTCATGGGCGTCACCGGCACCCGGGAGTCCGTCGGCGCCGAGGCGGCCGACCTCGTCCGCCGCACCCGTGCCACCGCCGACCTGCCGGTCTGCGTCGGGCTCGGCGTCTCCAACGCCGAGCAGGCCAAGGAGGTCGCCGGCTTCGCCGACGGCGTCATCGTCGGCTCCGCGTTCGTCAAGCGGATGCTCGACGCCGACGGCGAGGCCGCCGGACTCGCCGCAGTAAAGGAACTGGCGGCCGAACTCGCCGAGGGTGTCCGTCGAGTTTCGTAGCCCGTTCGGGTGGATCTGTGACCGGGGAGGCGCGTCCGCGCCTCCCCGGTTCGTTGCTCCGGGCGTGAGCAAGAAGAACAGTGACGGTAACGGTAATCGGAGTGCGCGGGAGCGCCTCCAGGAGCAGCGCGAGCGCGAGAAGGCCCGCGACAAGCAGCGGCGCCTCCTGATCGTGTCGGCCGCGGTCGTCGGCGTCCTCGGCCTGGCCGCGGTCGTCGGGGTGATCGCCGCAAACACCGGGGGCAAGGACGGCGGCTCGGACAAGGCGGGCCCGGTCGTCGCCCCGACCGGCGCGGTCGAGGGGGACAAGCCCTCGATCCCCACCGGGAAGTCGGACGCCCCGTCGACACTCGCGATCTGGGAGGACTTCCGCTGCCCCGCGTGCGCCTCCTTCGAGAACGCGTTCCGGGACACCATCCACGAGCTGGAGGCCTCCGGCGCGCTCAAGGCGGAGTACCACCTCGCCACCCTCATCGACCGGAACATGGGCGGCAAGGGCTCGCTGCGCGCGGCGAACGCGGCGGCGTGCGCGCAGGACGCCGGGAAGTTCACGGCGTACCACGACACGCTGTACATCAACCAGCCGCCGGAGACGGACGACGCCTTCGGGGACAACGCCAAGCTGATCGAGCTCGCGGCGAAGGTGCCCGGCCTCGACACACCGGACTTCCGCAGCTGCGTCGAGGACGGCACGCACGACAGCTGGGTCGGGAAGTCGAACGAGGCCTTCGAGAAGGGCAACTTCCAGGGCACCCCGTCGGTGCTCCTGAACGGAGAATCGATCTTCCCGCAGAAGGGGAGCGAGCAGATCTCCCCGGAGAACCTGAAGAAGTGGGTCGCCGAGGCCAACAAGGGCAAGAAGGCGGGCACGGCCTCGCCGTCGGCGGGCTGACGCCCCCGGGAGCGGCCGGGAGTGGCCGGTAGCGGCCGGGAGGGGCCGATCCCCTTTCGTACGATCCTCTTAGTTACCCAGACGTTGCCGGGTGGGCTGCCGTGACGCCCGCCCGGCAAGGTAGCGTCGGTCCTGCCATGGACCTTGCCTACATTCCCAGCCCGTCGACCGGTGTCCTCCACCTCGGACCGGTTCCGCTGCGCGCCTACGCCTTCTGCATCATCCTCGGTGTCTTCGTCGCCGTCTGGTACGGCAACAAGCGCTGGATCGCCCGGGGCGGCAAAGCCGGCACCGTGGCCGACATCGCCGTCTGGGCGGTGCCCTTCGGTCTCGTCGGCGGCCGGCTCTACCACGTCATCACCGATTACCAGCTGTACTTCAGCGAGGGTGAGAACTGGGTAGACGCCTTCAAGATCTGGGAGGGCGGCCTCGGCATCTGGGGCGCCATCGCGTTCGGCGCGGTCGGCGCCTGGATCGGCTGCCGCCGACGCGGCATCCCGCTTCCCGCGTACGCGGACGCCATCGCGCCCGGCATCGCCTTCGCCCAGGCCATCGGACGCTGGGGCAACTGGTTCAACCAGGAGCTGTACGGCAGGCCGACCGATCTGCCCTGGGGCCTGGAGATCTCCGCCGGAGCCAACCGCGAGGCGGGCGTCTACCACCCGACCTTCCTGTACGAGTCGCTGTGGTGCATCGGCGTCGCGCTCCTGGTCATCTGGGCCGACCGTCGCTTCAAGCTCGGACACGGCCGGGCCTTCGCGCTGTACGTCGCCGCGTACTGCACGGGCCGGGCGTGGATCGAGTACATGCGGGTCGACGAGGCGCACCACGTGCTCGGCCTCCGGCTGAACGTCTGGACCGCGATCGTCGTCTTCGTCCTGGCCGTCGCGTACATCGTGATCTCGTCGCGGCTCCGTCCGGGGCGCGAGGAGGTCGTGGAGCCGGAGCGGGGCAAGCCGGTCGGCGGTGGCAAGGAGTCGGCCGAGGCCGAAACCGACGGGGAGTCCGACAGCGAGGCCGGCAGCGGGTCCGACACGGACGCCGAGACCGGGGACGGTACCGCTCTTCGCAAGGGCTCCGAGGACGCGCCCGTCGACGCGCCCGCGAACGGTGCGGAGTCCGCAGCCAAGGGCTGACGCACGTACGTCGTGCAATCGCGTACAGGGCCGCCGGGACCGAAAGGTTCCGGCGGCCCTGTCGTTTCAGGGTGCTCAGGCGCTCAGGTGCTCAGGCGGCTCGCGCCGCCAGGGTGAGGACGCGGCGGGCGCCCTCGACGACCGCCGCGTCGACGAAGCGGCCGTCCGGGAGCGCGAGGGCGCCCTCCTCCACCTCGGCGGCCTTCACGACCTCCTCGGCCGCCGCCACCTCGTCGGGGGTCGGGAGGTAGGCCTGCTCGATCACCGGGAGCTGGCGCGGGTGGATCGCCGCCCGGCCGAGGAAACCGAGGGCGCGGCCCCGGGCGCAGCCGGCCGCCAAGGCGTCCAGGTCGCGGATGTCGGGGTGGACCGACTGGGTCGGTGGGGGCAGGGCCGCCGCGCGGGCGGCGACGACGAGCCGGCCGCGCGACCAGTCGAGGCCGCTGTCGTCGCGTACCCCCAGATCGGCGCGGAGGTCCGCCTCGCCGAGGGCGATGCCGTGGACGGCGGGATGGGCGGTGGCGAGGGCGTACGCGCGCTCGACGGCGAGGGCGTTCTCCAGGAGCGGGAAGAGCGGGAGGCCCGGGGCGAGCTCCGCGATCCGGTGGATGTCAGTGGCGTGTGTCACCTTGGGAACACGGAGACCGCGGAGGCCGGGGAGGGGGGCCAGGGTGGGGATGTCGCATGGGGCGTGGATGCGGACATGGATCGGTACGGAGTGGGGGTCGGAGAGCAGATCGGCCGTGGCGGCGAGCGCGTACGCCTTGCGGTCCGGGGCCACCGCGTCCTCCAGATCGACGATCACCACGTCCGCGCCGGAGACCAGGGCCTTCTGGACGACGGCGGGGCGGTCCCCGGGGGCGTACAGCCAGGTGAGGGGGAAGGGCGTCGTCCTCATACGGCTCCTTCGCCGCGCAGGGCGCCGATCTCGGCGGGGGTGAGGCCGAGCTCGGTGAGGACCTCGGCCGTGTCCGCGCCGTGCGGGCGGCCCGCCCAGCGGATCGCGCCGGGGGTCTCGGAGAGCCGGAAGAGGACGTTCTGCATCCGGATCGGGCCGAGCTCGGGGTCGGGGACCTCGGTGACGGTGTTCAGGGCGGCGAACTGCGGGTCGGCCATCACGTCCCGGACGTCGTAGACGGGCGCGATCGCCGCCTCGGCCTTCTCGAACGCGGCCATCGCCTCGTCCCGGGTGTGGCGGGCGATCCAGGAGCCGACGGCCTCGTCGAGGACGTCCGCGTGGGCGGCCCGGCCCGCGCCGTCGGCGAACCACGGCTCGTCGATCAGCTCGGGGCGGCCGACGAGCCGCAGGACGCGTTCGGCGATCGACTGGGCCGAGGTGGAGACGGCGACCCAGGAGTCGTCGGCCGTGCGGTACGTGTTGCGGGGGGCGTTGTTGCGGGAGCGGTTGCCGGTGCGGGGCTGGACGTAGCCGAGCTGGTCGTACCAGAGGGGGTGGGGGCCGATGACGGAGAGCATCGGTTCGATGATGGCCATGTCGACGACCTGGCCGCGGTCGGTGGTCGTCCTGGCGGTGAGCGCGGTCATCACCGCGTACGCCGTGGCCAGGGCGGCGATCGAGTCGGCCAGGCCGAAGGGGGGAAGGGTGGGCGGTCCTTCGGGTTCGCCGGTGATGGCGGCGAAGCCGCTCATCGCCTCGGCCAGGGTGCCGAAGCCGGGCCGGTGGGAGTACGGGCCGAACTGGCCGAAGCCGGTGACCCGGGCCAGGACGAGGCGGGGGTTGACGGTGGAGAGTTCCTCCCAGCCCAGACCCCAGCGTTCCAGGGTGCCGGGGCGGAAGTTCTCCACGATCACGTCGGCGTCGGCGGCCATTCGCAGGAGGGTGTCCCGGCCGCCGGGGGTGGAGAGATCGAGGGTGACGGTCCGCTTGTTGCGGCCGAGGACCTTCCACCACAGACCGACGCCGTCCTTGGCCGGGCCGTGGCCCCGGGACGGGTCGGGCTTGCGGGGGTGCTCGATCTTGATCACGTCGGCGCCGAAGTCGCCGAGCATCATCGCCGCGAGCGGCCCGGCGAAGAGGGTGGCGAGATCGAGGACGCGCAGCCCATGGAGGGGAGGGAGCGCGGTCGGTTCCCCGGGGGCCGTGGTCCGTTCGTCGGAGGGTGTCATACGGCGTCGACCTCCCGGCCGGTGAGGGAGTCGTGGGCCTCGTCGATCTCGGAGCGGTACGGCATCGAGGACGAGGCGCCCGCGCGCTGGACGGAGAGCGCGGCGGCGGTCGAGGCCCAGGCCATCGCCTCCCGGACCGGGCGGCCCTCGCCGAGGGCGACGGCGAGCGCGCCGACGAACGTGTCGCCCGCGGCGGTGGTGTCCACGGCGCGGACCCGGGGGGCGGCGACCGTGAACGGCTCGCGGCCCCGGGCCGCGTACAGGCTGCCGGACGCGCCCAGGGTGACGACCACCTCGGGGACGTGGGCGAGGAGGGCGGTCGCGGCGGCGTGCGGGTCGGCGATGCCGGTGAGCGCGGCGGCCTCGTGCTCGTTGGGAACCAAGAGGTCGGTGGCGGCGAGGAGTTCGGGGGGAAGCTGCTGGGCCGGGGCGGGGGTGAGGACGGTACGGACGCCGAGGCGGCGGGCGGTGACGGCGCCCTCCGTGACGGCGGAGAGGGGGAGTTCGAGCTGGAGGAGCAGGGCGTCGGCGGTGGCGATCAGGGCCTCGTCGCCGTGGTCGAGGGTGGTGACGGTGCCGTTGGCGCCGGGGACGACGACGATCGCGTTGCCGCCCTCGTCGTCGACGACGATGTGCGCCGTGCCGGAGGGACCTTCGGCGGCGCGCAGCAGGTCGGTGTCGACGCCGGAGCTGTCGAGGGCGGCGCGGAGGCGTGCGCCGAACTCGTCGGTGCCGACCGCGCCGATCATCGAGACGTCGGCACCGGCCCGGGCGGCGGCGACGGCCTGGTTGGCGCCCTTGCCGCCGGGGATCGTACGGAACTCCCGTCCGGTGACGGTCTCTCCGCGTGCGGGGGCCCGGGGCACGAAGGCGACGAGGTCCATGTTGGTGCTGCCGAGCACCACGATGCTGGTCATGGGCGTACTGCCTCCTGATACGTCAGTTCGGCGAGGGTGTCGAAGCCGATGCCGTCGAAGGACGGGATCGAGGTGGCGAGCCGGTTCTTGAGGGGGGAGGTCCAGCGCTCGGGCAGCCGGTCGGGGTGGCCGGCGAGGAGACCGGCGACGGAACCGGCGGTGGCGCCGTTGGAGTCGGTGTCCCAGCCGCCGGAGACCGCGGCGCAGATGGTGCGCGAGAAGTCGCCGTCGCCGTGGGTGAGGGCGGCGGCGAGGAGGGCGGCGTTGGGGACGGCATGGACCCAGTGATACCCGCCGAGGGTGGCGTGCAGCCGGTCCACGACGGCGTCGAAGTCGGGGGTGGTGTGGGCGGCTTCGATGCCGAGGCGGACGGCGACGGCGAGCCGGGAGCGGGGCGGGACGACGGAGAGCCCGGCGGCGAGGGCCTGGTGGACGTCGGCGGTGCCGGTGGCGGCGGTGGCGATCGTCGCGGCGACGAACCGGGCGCCGTAGAGGCCGTTGGCGGTGTGGGTGAGCGCGGCGTCCCGGTGGGCCTGCTCGGCGGCGGCCCCGGGGTCGCCGGGGTGCGTCCAGCCGTGGATGTCGGCGCGGATCAGGGCGCCGATCCACTCGCGGAAGGGGTTGCGGTGGGTGGCGGTCAGCGGGGGTTCGATGCCGTCGAGGAGGTTGCGGTAGGCGATGCGCTCGGCGGTGAAGGTGCGGCCGGCGGGGAGTTCGTCGAGCCAGAGGCGGGCGACGTCGGCGGTGGTGAAGTCGCGGCCGTACCGCTGGAGGAGGAGCAGGTTGAGGAGGGGGTAGTTGAGGTCGTCGTCCTCGGGCATGCCGTCGATGTTCTCGGCGAGGGAGGTGGCGGCGGAGCGACGGTTCCAGGGGTGGGCGGCGAGGAGGTGCGGGGGGACGCCGCGCTCGGTGAACCAGGTGGTGAGGGGCCAGTTGCCGGCGGCGCGGGCGAGTGCGCGGATGGCGGGGAGGGGGAGCTTCTCGACGGGCTTTCCGAGAAGACACCCCACGGCCCGCCCCAGCCAGGCGGCGTGCAGCCGGTCGCGGAGGGGGTGGTCTTCCCCCACCCCGCCCCTCCCCGAAACCCTGACGGGACCGGGGGCTCCGCCCCCGACCCCCCGATACCGCGACGCTTCGCGCGCGGGGGGCTGTGCGGGTTCGGGGGTGGGGCGCGACGCTTCGCGCGCGGGGGGCTGTGCGGGTTCGGGGGTGGGGCGCGACGCTTCGCGCGCGGGGGTGGCGGGGGGTGCGATGCCGGGGGTGGGGCGCGGCGCTTCGCGCGCGGGGGGCTGAGGGGTTTCGGGGGTGGGCCGCGGCGCTTCGCGCGCGGGGGTGGCAGGGGGTGCGATGCCGGGAGCGGGCCGCGGCGCTTCGCGCGCGGGAGGTTGAGGGGTTTCGGGGGTGGGGCGCGGCGCCTCGTGCGCGGGGGGCTGGGGGGTTTCGGGGGTGGGGGCGTGGGGGGCAGGGACGGGGAGGGTGGCCAGTTCGGTGAGGAGGGTGTCGGCCAGGGGGCGGAGGTCCGGGCGGGGGGTGGGGGAGGCGCCGGCCGTGAGTGGGGGTGGGGGGCCGCCCGCCGCTTTCCAGCGGGCGGCGATCTCGGTGGCGTCGCGGCCGTCCTCCGCCGCCTGGCGGAGCTCGTGGCCGACGAGGTCCTCAGGCTGCACCCAGGTGACGCGCAGGTTCATCGGACGGTCGCGTTCGTCAGGGCCGCGTTCGTCAAGGTCGCGTACGCCGCCTCGTGGGCCCGGCGGCGGGCCGTGTCACGGGCGAAGACCTCGTGCGCGACCGCCGTCAGCGCCCGCGCCGGAGCGTGCAGGTCCAGGCGGCTCGCCTCGGCGACCTGCTTCGCCCAGGCGGAGGGGACCGCCTGCTCGCCGCCGAGCGCGCCCACGATCGCTCCCGCCATCGTCGCGATCGAGTCGCAGTCACGGCCGTAGTTGACCGCGCCCAGGACCGTATGCCGGTAGTCGCCCGCGCCGACCAGCAGCATCCCGAGGGCGAGAGGGAGTTCCTCGATCGCGTGGAGGCGCGAAGGGCGCCGCGCGCCCAGGCCCGGCGCGCGATAGTCCGCGCCCACCGTGTCGAACGGGGCCACCGCCTTGCGGAGCGGGACGAGCGCCGACTCGAAGTCCGTGTACCGGGACGCCACTTCGCACACCGACTCGATCGCCGCCCGTGTCCCGTCCTTCGCGAGGGAGAGCGCCGTGCTCACCACCGACCCCGGCGTCGCGCCCGGCGCGCACGCCGCCGACACCGCCGCCGCAAACACCCCCGCCGCCTCCCGGCCGTAGGACGACTGGTGGGGGGCCGCGACGTCGAGCGCCTCCGCGTACGCCGCCTCCGGGTTCGCCGCGTTCACCAGACCGACCGGCGCCATGTACATCGCCGCACCGCAGTTGACGATGTTTCCGCCGCCCGCCTCGCGCGGGTCGACATGGGCGTAGTGGAGCCGCGCCACCAGCCACTTCTCCGCGAGGAAGATCCGCTGGAGGGGGAGGGCCTCCGCCTCGAGTTCCGGGATCCAGACAGGGGTGGAGATCAGGTCGGGGACGAGGTGGTCCGCCACCGCGTACGCGTCGAGGTGGTCGCGGACCTTCTCGTACACCCTGATCAGCGCGTGGGTCATCAAGGTGTCGTCGGTGACGTGCCCGTCGCCCTTGTGGTACGGCGCGATGGGGCGGGCCGTGCGCCAGGCCTCGCCGTTCCAGGGGCCGACGATGCCCGTGACGCGGCCGCCGTGGCGTTCGACGATCTGGTCGGGGGTGTAGCCCTCGACGGGGCCGCCGAGGGCGTCGCCCACGGCGGCCCCGATCAGGCTTCCGGTGATGCGGTCATCGAGTGGGGGTGTGGGTGTCATGTCGGAATTGTCTACCCCTGGCGGTCAGTTCCGTGGCTGCGAGGAGCCCGGCGAGTTCGACCAGATCCGTGCCCGCGAGGCGGGGGAGCGCGCAGCCGGCGAGCGTGCGGCAGGCGTCCCGCCAGGTCGCGGGGATGGAGTCGGCGCCGCCGAGCGCGCCGGTGAGCGCGCCCGCCAGCGCCGGGGCGGAGTCCGCGACGCGCGAGAGGCAGGCGGCGGCGGGTACGGCCCCCGACGCCTCGCCGCGCGCGGCGAGGGCGAGCGCCAGGGCCACGGGTACGGTCTCGGCGGCGGCGATGCCGTAGCTGTAGACGTGGTCGACGATCTGGTGCTCCAGGAGGGGGACGAGTTCGAAGGCGCTCGTCGCGTCCTGGGCCATCTTGACGGCCTGTTGGGCGTTGCGGCCGATCTCGGTGGCGGGCGGCAGTTGGGCGAGGGCCGCCTCCACGGCCTCGTCGACGGACGCCCCGCCGAGCGCCGCGGCGATCGCCGCCGCCGTCGCTCGGGCGCCGTGCACGCCGTCGCCGTCCTGGGTGTACCGGGCGTCGAACTCGGCGAGTTCGGCGGCGGCGGCCGGGTCCCCGGGGTGGACGAGGGCGAGGACGGCCGCCCGTACGCAGGCGGCGTCGTCGAAGTAGTGCGGGTTGTCGTGGCCGGTCGCGGGTGGGCGGAGGCCGGTGGCGAGATTGCCGAGCCCGGCGCGTACGGAGATCCGCGCGCGGAGCGGGAGGACGGCGGATTCGACCTCGGGGGCGCGGTCGGAGGCGGCGGCGACCTGGCTCGCGAGGGAGTTCCAGGAGAGGTCGACGGCGGCGCGGAGGCGGCGCTCCGGGGGGAGGGTCGCGAAGAGGGGGCCGGCGGCGGCGAGGACCGCCTCGGCGGTGAAGACCGCCCATTCGGCGTCGTCGGAGGGGCCGAGGCGCAGCGGCTCGGGGGGTTGGTTGAGGGCGATGGGGACGGGGAGGGTGGTGGTGGCGTTCTGTTCGGCGAAGGTGTCCAGTTCGCGGGTGAGGCGGCGGGTCCATTCGGGCATGCGGGCGGCGCGGTGTCGGGCCGCCGGCCAGCCGGCCGCGTCGCCCGCGGCGAGGCCGAGGAGGAGGCCCTCGATCTTGGCGAGGGCGGGCCCCTCGGGGGCGGGGGTGGAACGACCGCCCACGGCGGCGGTGGGCGGTGTGGCCGAGCCGTAGGTGCGGTGGGTGGGGTCCGTGGTTGTCATGCCGTCTCCTCCTCGTCCGTCGTCAGCAGGTCCGCGATGTCCAGGACGTGGTAGCCGCGCATCGACGGGAGGCAGCTGCCGGTCACCGGGGCGATGGCCGTCGCCCACTCCTCCGGGATCGCCGAGACGCCGGCGGCCGCGCCCGCGAGGGCGCCCGCCACCGCGGCCGTGGTGTCGGCGTCGCGGCCCATGTTGACCGCCGTCAGGACTGCCGTACGGAAGTCTCCGCGCGCCGCCGCGAACGCGCCGAAGGCGAGGCCCACCGCCTCGGGGGCCAGGTCCGTCCAGGGGTAGCCGCCGATGACGACCGCCGAGCGGACCGTCCGTTCGCGGAGCAGGGCGTCGGGCTCCACCCGCTGGGCCGCGACCACCGCGCGGCGCATCGAGCGGGCCGTCCAGGAGTCCATCGGGACCACCGAGAGCGCCGCCGCGATGACCGAGGTCACCGACGCGCCGCCCATCGCCGCCGCGACGCCCGCCGCCACCGCCTGGCCGCCGTAGATGCCCTCGCCGTCGTGGCTGACGCTGCCGTCGATGGCCACGAGCCGGGCCGCCTCCGACGGGCGGCCCGCCGCGAAGACCCCGAAGGGCGCGGCCCGCATCGCCAGGCCGTCCGACCACGCGTGCCGGTGCTGGGCGGAGATGGGGGCCGCGAGGCCCCGGCGGAGGTTCTCCAGGGTGCCCCGCTCGCTGAAGCCCGCGCCCCGGAACGGGCCCTCGTCCAGGTCCGCGATCCAGTGGTGCCAGGCCCGTTCCACGTGCTGGACCGTCAGCGCCGAGCCGTGCCGGGCGAGCAGCAGCCCGGAGAAGATCGCGTACTCCGTGTCGTCCGTCCCGGCCGGACTGTCCGTCACGAAGCCCTCGATCCGGCCCCATCGGCGGCGGATCTCCGAAGGGCGCATGTTCTCGGCGGGGGCGCCGAGCGCGTCACCGACCGCGAGGCCGAGGAGCGCGCCCCTCGCGCGCTCGCGCGTGTCGCATGCCGTCGTTCCCGTCTCGCTCACCATCTCGCACCCCTTTCGCGGTTCCTGGATCTGTGCCACGTCGGGGATCCGATGACGTCGAAGAAACGTCTCTGTCACCCGGCTGACACCTCGCCAGAAGAGCAAGGTCAGCCTTAGTAAGTACGGCCTGCCTTGCTGGCGCGCCCCTTACATCGCGCGTATTTTCGAGGGTGTTGGGGGCGGCGGGTGCGACCCGGCCCGCCGGAGGAACAGGGGAGAAGCATGTCCATCATCGAAGCGCACGCACCACTGCACGAGGCCCACCGCGACAACCACACGCACCGCGATGTGAACGGCGGTTGGCTCCGTCCCGCGGTCTTCGGCGCGATGGACGGACTGGTCTCCAACCTCGCCTTGATGACCGGTGTCGCGGGCGGCGCGGTCTCGCAGCAGACCCTCGTCATCACCGGTCTCGCCGGTCTCGCGGCGGGCGCCTTCTCCATGGCGGCGGGCGAGTACATCTCCGTCGCCTCGCAGCGTGAACTCGTCCAGGCGGAACTGGACGTCGAGCGCCGTCAGTTGCGCAAGCACCCGGTCGACGAGATGGAGGAGCTCGCCGCGCTGTACGTGTCGCGGGGTGTCGAGCCCGCGCTCGCCCGCGAGGTCGCGATGCAGCTCTCCCGGGACCCGGAGCAGGCGCTGGAGATCCACGCCCGCGAGGAGCTGGGGATCGACCCCGACGACCTGCCGTCGCCGGTGACCGCCGCCGTGTCGTCGTTCGGCTCGTTCGCGCTCGGTGCGATGCTCCCCGTACTGCCGTATCTGCTCGGCGCGAGCGCGCTGTGGCCGGCCGTGCTCCTCGCCCTGCTCGGGCTCTTCGCCTGCGGCGCGCTCGTGGCCCGGGTGACCGCGCGTAGCTGGTGGTTCAGCGGGCTGCGCCAGCTCGTCCTGGGCGGTGCCGCCGCGGCCGTCACGTACGGGCTCGGCATGCTCTTCGGGGCCGCGCTCTGAGCGTGTCCGTACGCGCTCCGAAGGCCCCCGCCCTGCGGCGGGGGCCTTCCGCGTGCATGCTTGCTGTGATGTATATCCCCTGGGCGGATCAGCCGCCCGGTGAGACACTATGCACAGCGCGACATATGTAGCCGTTACCCGGCGGTTTCAAAGGCTTAACCACCGGGCATGAGGCGTAAGCGCCGCGGGCAATGAGGCCCGCTTTCGCGACGGGTCGTCCGGTCCTCCGAGATCGACCCCCGAGATCGACCCCGAGATTCACCTGTTCGCATGTGAACCACCATCACCGCTCCGTGTCAGCGGTGTCCGCATGCTGGAATGAGCTATCCACTTCGCGAGAAGCCAGCCATCATGTAACCTGCACGAAATTTCGCGGAGGGCCAACGTCGTCCCTCGGCAGCTGCATATGCCACGACGACGACGGGAGAGCCGATGCGTTCCGACGCCTGGTCGCCCATGGACGGTCGCCCCGCTCCGCAGGGGATGTACGACCCCCGTAACGAACACGACGCCTGTGGTGTCGGGTTCGTGGCCACCCTGACCGGTGTTGCCAGCCACGCGCTGGTCGAGCAGGCGCTGACCGTACTGCGCAACCTCGAGCACCGCGGCGCCACCGGCTCCGAGCCCGACTCCGGAGACGGCGCCGGCATCCTGTTCCAGGTTCCGGACGCCTTCCTGCGCGAGGTCACCGACTTCGACCTCCCCGCCGCCGGCGCCTACGCTGTCGGTATCGCCTTCCTCCCTGCCGACGGCTCCGCACAGGCCGTCTCGCAGATCGAGACGATCGCGTCCGAGGAGGGTCTGAACGTCCTCGGCTGGCGCGAGGTCCCCGTAGCCCCCGAGCTGCTCGGCGCCTCCGCCCGTGCCACCATGCCTGTCTTCCGTCAGCTCTTCGTGGCCGACGGCAGCAGCGAGGGCATCGCCCTCGACCGCAAGGCGTTCGTGCTGCGCAAGCGCGCCGAGCGCGAGGCCGGGACGTACTTCCCGTCGCTCTCCGCCCGCACGATCGTCTACAAGGGCATGCTGACCACCGGCCAGCTGGAGCCCTTCTTCCCGGACCTGTCGGACCGCCGCTGCGCCACCGCCGTGGCCCTGGTCCACTCCCGGTTCTCCACCAACACCTTCCCGAGCTGGCCGCTGGCCCACCCGTACCGCTTCGTCGCGCACAACGGCGAGATCAACACGGTCAAGGGCAACCGCAACTGGATGGTGGCCCGCGAGTCCCAGCTCGTCTCCGACCTCTTCGGCCAGGGCAGCCTGGAGCGGATCTTCCCGATCTGCACGCCGGACGCCTCCGACTCCGCCTCCTTCGACGAGGTCCTGGAGCTGCTCCACCTCGGTGGGCGCTCCCTGCCGCACAGCGTCCTGATGATGGTCCCCGAGGCGTGGGAGAACCACGACTCCATGGACCCGGCCCGGCGCGCCTTCTACCAGTACCACTCCACGATGATGGAGCCCTGGGACGGCCCGGCCTGCGTCACCTTCACCGACGGCGTCCAGGTCGGCGCGGTCCTCGACCGCAACGGTCTGCGCCCCGGCCGCTACTGGGTCACCGACGAGGGCCTCGTCGTCCTCTCCTCCGAGGTCGGCGTCCTCGACATCGACCCCGCGAAGGTCGTCCGCAAGGGCCGCCTCCAGCCCGGCAAGATGTTCCTCGTCGACACCGCCGAGCACCGGATCATCGAGGACGACGAGATCAAGGCCGGCCTCGCCGCCGAGAACCCGTACGCCGAGTGGCTGGAGACCGGGGAGATCGAGCTCTCCGACCTCCCCGAGCGCGAGCACATCGTGCACACCCACGCCTCGGTCACCCGCCGCCAGCAGACCTTCGGCTACACCGAGGAAGAGCTCCGCATCATCCTCGCCCCGATGGCCCGCACCGGCGGCGAACCGCTCGGCTCCATGGGTACGGACTCGCCGATCGCGGCCCTCTCCGAGCGCCCCCGGCTGCTCTTCGACTACTTCACCCAGCTCTTCGCGCAGGTCACCAACCCGCCGCTGGACGCGATCCGCGAGGAGCTGGTGACGAGCCTGCACTCCTCGCTCGGCCCGCAGGGCAACCTGCTCGAGCCGACCGCAGCGTCCTGTCGCAGCGTCACCCTGCCCTTCCCGGTGATCGACAACGACGAGCTGGCCAAGCTCATCCACATCAACGCCGACGGCGACATGCCCGGCATGAAGGCCGCGACCCTGTCCGGCCTGTACCGGGTCTCCGGCGGCGGCGACGCGCTCGCCGCCCGCATCGAGGAGATCTGCGCCGAGACCGACGCGGCCATCGAGGGCGGCGCCCACCTGCTCGTCCTCTCCGACCGGCACTCCGACGCCGAGCATGCGCCGATCCCGTCGCTGCTGCTCACCGCGGCCGTCCACCACCACCTCATCCGTACCAAGCAGCGCACCCAGGTGGGTCTGCTGGTCGAGGCGGGCGACGTCCGCGAGGTCCACCACGTGGCCCTCCTGATCGGCTACGGCGCCGCCGCCGTCAACCCGTACCTGGCGATGGAGTCCGTCGAGGACCTGGTCCGGGCCGGCACGTTCATCGAGGGCCTGGAGCCCGAGCAGGCCATCCGGAACCTGATCTACGCGCTCGGCAAGGGCGTCCTGAAGGTCATGTCCAAGATGGGCATCTCGACCGTCGCCTCCTACCGAGGCGCCCAGGTCTTCGAGGCCGTCGGCCTCGACACCGCCTTCGTCGAGAAGTACTTCAACGGCACGGCCACCAAGATCGGCGGCGCCGGTCTCGACGTGGTCGCCAAGGAGGTCGCCGCCCGGCACTCCAAGGCGTACCCGGCCTCCGGCGTCCCCTCCGCGCACCGCGCGCTCGACATCGGCGGCGAGTACCAGTGGCGCCGCGAGGGCGAGCCGCACCTGTTCGACCCGGAGACCGTCTTCCGTCTCCAGCACGCCACGCGCAACAAGCGGTACGACATCTTCAAGAAGTACACGGACCGGGTGAACGAGCAGTCCGAGCGCCTGATGACGCTCCGCGGGCTCTTCGGCTTCAGCTCGGACCGTCCCTCGATCTCGATCGACGAGGTCGAGTCGGTCTCCGAGATCGTCAAGCGGTTCTCGACCGGCGCCATGTCGTACGGCTCCATCTCCCGCGAGGCGCACGAGACCCTCGCCATCGCCATGAACCAGCTGGGCGGCAAGTCCAACACCGGTGAGGGCGGCGAGGACCCGGACCGCCTCTACGACCCGGCGCGCCGCTCCTCGATCAAGCAGGTCGCCTCCGGCCGCTTCGGCGTCACGAGCGAGTACCTGGTCAACGCGGACGACATCCAGATCAAGATGGCCCAGGGCGCCAAGCCCGGCGAGGGCGGCCAGCTGCCCGGCCACAAGGTCTACCCGTGGGTCGCCAAGACCCGGCACTCCACCCCGGGTGTCGGTCTGATCTCCCCGCCGCCGCACCACGACATCTACTCCATCGAGGACCTGGCTCAGCTGATCCACGACCTCAAGAACGCCAACCCGGCCGCGCGTATCCACGTGAAGCTGGTGTCGGAGGTCGGTGTCGGCACGGTCGCCGCCGGTGTCTCCAAGGCACACGCGGACGTCGTCCTCATCTCCGGCCACGACGGCGGTACGGGCGCCTCCCCGCTGACCTCGCTGAAGCACGCGGGCGGTCCCTGGGAGCTCGGCCTCGCCGAGACCCAGCAGACGCTGCTGCTCAACGGCCTGCGCGACCGGATCGTCGTCCAGACCGACGGCCAGCTCAAGACCGGCCGCGACGTCGTCATCGCCGCGCTGCTCGGCGCCGAGGAGTTCGGTTTCGCGACCGCGCCGCTCGTCGTCTCCGGCTGCGTCATGATGCGCGTCTGCCACCTGGACACCTGCCCGGTCGGCATCGCCACCCAGAACCCGGTGCTGCGCGACCGCTTCTCCGGCAAGGCCGAGTACGTCGTCAACTTCTTCGAGTTCATCGCCGAGGAGGTCCGCGAGATCCTCGCTGAGCTGGGCTTCCGTACGCTCGAAGAGGCCGTCGGCCACGCCGAGCTGCTCGACACCAGCCGGGCCGTCACACACTGGAAGGCGCAGGGCCTGGACCTGGCCCCGCTCTTCCACGTGCCCGAGCTGCCCGAGGGCGCGGTCCGCCACGCCCTGATCGAGCAGGACCACGGTCTGGAGAAGGCCCTCGACAACGAGCTGATCGAGCTCGCCGCCGAGGCGCTCGGCGCGGCGACGGCCGAGGAGGCCCAGCCGGTCCGGGCCCAGGTCGCGATCCGCAACATCAACCGGACGGTCGGCACCATGCTCGGCCACGAGGTGACGAAGAAGTTCGGCGGTGCGGGTCTGCCCGCCGACACCGTCGACATCACCTTCACCGGCTCCGCCGGCCAGTCCTTCGGCGCCTTCCTGCCGAGCGGTGTCACGCTCCGCCTGGAGGGCGACGCCAACGACTACGTCGGCAAGGGCCTCTCCGGCGGCCGCGTGATCGTCCGCCCGGACCGTGGCGCCGACCACCTGGCCGAGTACTCGACCATCGCCGGCAACACGATCGCGTACGGCGCGACCGGCGGCGAGCTGTTCCTGCGCGGCCGCACCGGCGAGCGCTTCTGCGTCCGCAACTCCGGCGCGCTGGTGGTCTCGGAGGGCGTGGGCGACCACGGCTGCGAGTACATGACCGGCGGCACGGCGGTCGTGCTCGGCGAGACGGGCCGCAACTTCGCGGCCGGTATGTCGGGCGGCGTCGCGTACGTCGTCGACCTCGACCGGGACAACGTCAACTCCGGGAACCTGTCCGCCGTCGAGGCGCCGAGCGACTCCGACAAGCAGTGGCTGCACGACGTCGTGCGCCGCCACCACGAGGAGACCGGTTCGACGGTCGCGGAGAAGCTCCTTGCCGACTGGCCCGCGAACGCGGAGCGCTTCAGCAAGATCATCCCGTCCACGTACAAGGCAGTGCTCGCCGCCAAGGACGCCGCTGAGCTCGCCGGTCTCTCCGAGGCCGAGACCACCGAGAAGATGATGGAGGCGGCGACCAATGGCTGACCCCAAGGGCTTCCTGACCACCGGGCGCGAAGTCGCCAAGACCCGTCCGGTGGGCGAGCGAGTCAAGGACTTCAACGAGGTCTACGTTCCCGGCTCCCTGCTGCCGATCATCAGCAAGCAGGCCGGCCGCTGCATGGACTGCGGCATCCCGTTCTGCCACAACGGCTGCCCGCTCGGGAACCTGATCCCCGAGTGGAACGACTACGCCTACCGCGAGGACTGGTCGCAGGCGTCCGAGCGGCTGCACGCGACGAACAACTTCCCGGAGTTCACCGGCCGCCTGTGCCCGGCTCCGTGCGAGGCGGCGTGCGTGCTCGGCATCAACCAGCCGGCCGTCACCATCAAGAACGTCGAAGTCTCCATCATCGACAAGGCGTGGGACGCCAACGACGTCAAGCCGCAGGCGCCCGAGCGGCTGTCCGGCAAGACCGTCGCCGTCATCGGCTCGGGCCCGGCGGGTCTCGCCGCCGCGCAGCAGCTGACGCGGGCCGGCCACACGGTCGCGGTCTTCGAGCGCGCGGACCGGATCGGCGGCCTCCTCCGCTACGGCATCCCCGAGTTCAAGATGGAGAAGCGGCACATCAACCGCCGCATCGAGCAGATGCGCGCGGAGGGCACCAAGTTCCGTACGGGCGTGGAGATCGGCCGCGACATCACGGCGACGGACCTGCGCAAGCGCTACGACGCCGTGGTCATCGCCGCGGGCGCCACGACCGCGCGTGACCTGCCGGTCCCGGGCCGGGAGCTGTCCGGCATCCACCAGGCGATGGAGTACCTGCCGCTGGCCAACAAGGTCGTCGAGGGTGACTTCGTCACCGCGCCGATCACGGCCGAGGGCAAGCACGTCGTCGTCATCGGCGGCGGCGACACGGGCGCGGACTGCGTGGGCACCGCCCACCGCCAGGGCGCGGCCTCGGTCACGCAGCTGGAGATCATGCCGCGTCCGGGCGAGGACCGGCCGGCCGGCCAGCCGTGGCCGACGTTCCCGATGCTGTACAAGGTCACCTCGGCGCACGAGGAGGGCGGCGAGCGGGTCTACTCCGTCTCGACCACCCACTTCGAGGGCGACGAGGACGGCAACGTCCAGTTCCTGCACCTGGTCGAGGTCGAGTTCGTCGAGGGCAAGCTGACGCAGAAGCCGGGCACCGAGCGGAAGATCCCGGCGCAGCTGGTCACGCTCGCGATGGGCTTCACGGGTACGGACGTGGAGAACGGTCTGGTCGCGCAGTTTGGTCTAGACCTCGACGAGCGGGGTAACATCGCTCGCGACGCGGACTTCGCCACCAACGTGGGTGGTGTGTTCGTGGCCGGTGACGCGGGTCGCGGCCAGTCGCTGATCGTCTGGGCGATCGCCGAGGGCCGCTCGGCGGCCCGAGGCGTCGACCGCTTCCTGACGGGCGCGAGCGACCTCCCGGCCCCGATCCGCCCGACGGACCGTGCCCTGACGGTCTGACCGTCCCGTCCCCAAGACGTCCCGTACAACGACGTACGGAACTGAGCGCGGCGCCCCCCGAATGTCCCCGACCGGACGACTGGGTGGGCGCCGCGGTGCGTTCTCCTCGCGGGGGCGGACGGTCGACGCGGTCTCGTTCTGCTTGCGTCTCCTTGTGGGTCCCCGACCGCCGTCTTTGCCGCCGCCGACGAGCTCTTCGCCGTGAGCAGCAGCCCCACGAGCGTGTCGATGGACGACATCGCCGAGCCGCCATCCGCGCGGACCTGGTGGTGCGCCTGATCGACGACCGGAAGATGACGCCCGACGCCCTGCGCGCCGCGCTCGCGGCCCACGTCGACAGCGTCCTGGGCGACTGACCTCGGTCGGTCCGGTCGTGGGCTTCACCCACTCACGGTGGTCACCCAGGCCGCCGCCCCGGCCAGCGCGGCGTCCGCCTCCGGCAGCACGCCCCGCGCCCCGAGGAAGCCGTGGAAGACCCCGGTGTGCAGCTGGACATGGGTCCGGACTCCGGCGGAGGAGAGGCGACGTGCGTAGGCCAGGCCCTCGTCCCGGAGAAGGTCGCAGTCCGCGAGGACGACGAGGGTGGGCGGGAGGCCGGTGAGGTCGGCGGCGAGGCCGGGGGAGGCGGCGACCGGGTCGCCGGACGGGCCGACGTACTGCTCCCAGTACCAGCGCATGTGGGCCGCGGTGTGGAAGAAGCCCTCGGCGTACGCCTCGGCGGAGGGGGTGTCCAGGCGGTGGTCGAGGGCCGGGTGGAAGAGGAGCTGGCCCGCGACCGGCGGGCCGCCCGCGTCCCGGGCGCGCAGGGCCGCGGCCGCCGCGAGGTTGCCGCCGCTGGAGTCGCCCGCGACGAGGAGAGGGCTCCCCGGATACTCCGAGGCCGCCCACTCCAGAACCGCGTACACGTCGTCCTCGGCCGCCGGGAAGCGGTGCTCGGGCGCCCGCCGGTAGTCCACGGAGACCACCGAGGCGCCGGTACGGCCCGCCAGTTCCCTGCACAGGCCGTCGTGCGTGTCGAGGTCGCAGAGCACCCAGCCGCCCCCGTGGGCGAAGACGATCACGGGGGTGGGGGTAGGGGCCGGGCACGGGCTCGACGCGGAGCTCGACGCGGGGCCGGAGGCCGGGCCCGGGGCGGCGTTCGGTGCGGCGTTCGGTGCGGAGCTCGACGCTGGGGCGTACAGCCGTACGCGTACGCCGTCCGCCGTCGTCTCCCGGGACGGCGGTACCTCCCGTACCCCCGCCCGGGCCGCCGCCCGCAGGGCCTCCGGGGAGCCGGGGCCGGGGAAGCCCGCCGACATCGCGTCGCAGAGTGCCCGGGCCGCCGGGGTCAGTGGATCCGTCAGCCGGTCGTCAGCCCCCCGTCCACCGTGAACTCCGCACCCGTCACGTACGAGGACGCGTCCGAGACCAGGAAGGCGATCAGGCCGCCGACCTCCTCCGCACGGCCCATCCGGCCGAGCGGGACGTGTGACCAGTCCCTGTCCGCCACCGCCGCCGTCATCGGCGTGTCGACGGCCCCCGGGTGCACCGAGTTGACGCGGATCCCGTGCCCCGCCAGGTCGAGGGCCGAGGAGCGGGTCAGGCCGCGCAGCCCGAACTTGCTCGATCCGTACGCCGCGTGGCCCGGTATGCCGACGAGTCCGGCCGTCGACGACACGTTCACGATCGAGCCGCCGCCCGCCTCGCGCAGTGCCGGCACGACCGCCTGGATGCCGAGGAACGGGCCCAACAGATTGACTCTGAGGAGGAGTTCGAAGTTCTCGTACGTCTCCGACTCCACCGGTGCCGTCCGCCACAGCGCCGCGTTGTTGACCAGCGCGTCCACGCGGCCGTACGACGCGAGGGCGCGCGCGACCACCTCCCGCCAGTCCTCGGCGGAGGTCACGTCATGGCGTACGAACTCCCCGGCGTCGCCCAACTCCGCCGCGACCGCCCGGCCCTCCTCCTCCCGTACGTCCGTGCAGACCACCCGCGCGCCCGCCGCCGCCAGGAGCCGGGCCTCGGCCGCGCCCTGGCCGCGCGCCGCGCCCGTGACGATCACGACCTTGCCGGCGAGGGAGTTCACCTGGCTCACCTGCTCACCTGGCTCACTTGGCCGCCTCCAGTGCACGGAAGTGCGGGATGACCTTCTCGCCCCACTGCCGGATGGTCTCCATGCAGACCTCCTGCGGGACCGTGCCCATCTGGATCAGGCACATCACCTCGTCCACCCCGATCTCGTGCAGCTGCTCGACGTACGCGATGGCGGTGCCGGCGTCCCCGTAGGCGTGGTCGGTGTTGTACGTGCCGGTGTCGACCGGGCGGGCCGGGATGTTCGCCTCGTGGAGGCGGGCGACCAGCTCCTCGCGGCGCCGTTCGAGCGCGCCCGTGTGGTCCTCGTCCTCCGCGTAGCCGGTCGGGGCGGGGGAGTTGCCGTACCAGTGGGCGATCGACTCGGCGAAGAAGCGCTGGCCGCGCGTGCCGAGCCGGAGCGCGCGCTCCGCGTCGTCGAGGACGATCGTCGGGCAGAGCGCCGAGAAGTGGTCGTTGACCTCGGAGGAGACGAGCCGGGAGCCGTCGCGTCCGGCGATGGCCTCGTCGTACACCTTGCGCATCGCGCGCACGTCGTCGGCGCCGGCGAAGCCCATCACCAGGGCGCCGATGCCGAGTTCGGCGGCGAGCTTCAGGGTGTCGTGCTTCGAGCAGGCCATGAAGAGCGGCGGGTGGGGGTCCTGCACGGGGCGGGGGAGGATCGCGCCCGGGCCGATGTCGATCGAGCCGTGCCACTCGAACTGCTCCTCGCGCCAGGCGTGGGAGAAGATCCGTAGCGCCTCCTCCATCTGCGGGTACGTGTCCTCGGGGCGCACTCCGTACATCCGCATCTCCTGCCGGGTCGCGCCCCGGCCGGCGCCGATGTCCACCCGGCCGCCGCTGAGGACGTCGAGCATGGCGGCGCGCTCGGCGACCCGCACCGGGTGCTGGTAGCCGAAGGGCATGGTGACGACGCCGTGGCCGATCCGGATGCGTTCGGTGCGGGCGGCGACCCAGGTCAGGAAGATCTCGGACGCGCTCATGTGCGCGTACTGGGTGAGGGAGTGGTGCTCGACCGCCCAGACGCGGTCGAAGCCCATCTCCTCGGCGTGGACGGCCTGTTCGACGCAGTCGTGGATGACCTGGCGCTCCCGCTCGGGGGTCGGGTCGACGAGCTGGGCCTCGAAGATCATGGAGAACTTCACGGTGAACTCCTCACCTCTTCTATTTCGAATAGGAATACGTCTAGCAGTCATATCGGAGGTCGGGAAGGGGGTCGTAGACTTCGGTCCGTGGCGGACAAGAAGACGGCAGGTCAGGAAGACGTACCGGAGATCCCGGGGTTCCCGGCGACCAGCTGGGCGGTGCTCGGGCTGCTCTCCTTCGGGGAGGAGCTGTCCGGCTACGACCTCAAGAAGTGGTCCGACTGGTCGCTGCGCTTCTTCTACTGGAGCCCGTCGTTCAGCCAGATCTACAGCGAGCTGAAGCGCCTGGAGAAGGCCGGTTACGCCACCTCGCGGATGGTCGCCCAGGAGACGGGCAGCCGCGACAAGCGGGTCTACCGGATCACGGACGAGGGGATGACCGCCGTCCGTACGTGGGCGCGCACCGCGCCCGTCGACCCGCCCGTGCTCAAGCACGGACCGATGCTGCGGCTCTGGCTCGGGCACCTCCTCGAACCCGAGCAGATGCGTGAAGTCCTCGGCCGCCACCGGGAGTTCGCCGAGACCATGCGGCTGCGCGCGGAGGTCGACGTGGAGGGGGCGAAGGCCGAGGAGGCGTGGGCGTACCCCACGCTCACCCTCAAGTGGGCCGAGCGGTACTACGCCTCCGAGCGCGACCTCGCGGACGCCATGCTCGCCGACATCGAGGAGCTGGAGAAGGAGCGCGCCCGTGCGGCCGCCGACTCCGTCGACTCCGCCGAGGGCAAGCGTCCGTAGGTGCGCCGGAAGTAGAGCAGCGGACCGGTGTCCCGGTGCGCGGTCGGCGCGTCGACCCGGCCCAGCGCGATGGCGTGGTCGCCGCCGTCCAGTACCGCGTCCAGCGTGCATTCGACCGTCGCGAGCGCCCCGTCGAGCAGCGGGGCGCCGCCCGCGCCGCCCGGCCGCCATGCCGTACCGGCGAACTTGTCGCCGCCCGTCACCGCGAAGCGCCGGCACAGCTCCTCCTGATCGGCGGCGAGCACGTTCACCGCGAACCGGCCCGCCGCCCGGATCCGTGGCCAGGTCGTCGAGGTGTGTGCCGGGCAGAAGCAGACCAGCGGCGGATCGAGCGAGACGGACGAGAACGACTGCACCGCCATGCCGACGGGCCGTCCGTCCTCCGGGTCGAGCGCGGTCACGACGGCGACACCCGTGCAGAAGCCGGCCAGTGCGGACTTCATGTCCATGGGCCCGGCTGGGCCGCGGCCGTGCACACCGATCCGGCCCTTGAGGCGCTCGTCGGGAGCGGGGCCGGCGGCGAGGTCCGCTGGGGCTTCCCCCGGCTGCGCGACGAGATCGCCGCCGCCGCGCGCGCCGCCGTCGCCCACGGCGTACGGCACGGCGACCGGGTCGCGATCTGGGCCCCCAACAGCCGCCGTTGGATCACCGCCGCCCTCGGCGCGGTCGCGGTCGGCGAACTGCGGGCGGCGGTGCGGTCCGTGCTCGCCCGCCACGAGGGCGCGGCGGCCTGGGCCCCGCTGGCCGGGCAGATCGGCGTGGCCGCCCTCGCCGTACCGGAGGCGTACGGCGGACTCGGCTGCGGGCTGCCGGAGATCGCCGTGGTGGCGGGGGAGTTGGGGCGGGCGCTCAGCCCGGTCCCGTTCCTCGGCTCCGCCGTCCTGCCCGTCACCGCCCTCCTCGCCTCGGCCGACTGGGACGCCTGCGCCCGCCTCCTGCCCGGCCTCGCCGAGGGCGCGCGGGCCGGCGCGCTCGCCTGGGCGGAGGAGGGCGGCTGGGAGGCGGTGGCGCTCACGACGGCGGACGACGGCGCGTGCCGTCTCTCCGGGCGCAAGGAGTACGTCCTCGCCGCACCGGAACGCCCGGACGTGTGCCTGGTCTTCGCCCGTGACGAGCGCACCGGCCGCCTCGGCGTCTACGAACTCACCGACGGGAACTGGGAGTTCACTCAGGTCGCCACCCTCGACCGGACCCGCCCGCTCGCCCGGATCCTGCTCGACCGGGCGCCCGCCCGGCTCCTGACCGCCGACGGGGAGGCCGTCCTCGCGCGGGTGCGCGACGTGGCCGCGACCGTCCTCGCCGCCGAGCAGGTCGGGGGCGCCGAACGGGCCCTGGAGGAGACCGTCCGCCACGTCGGCGAGCGCGTCCAGTTCGGACGGCCCATCGGCTCCTTCCAGGCCCTCAAGCACCGCCTGGCCGACCTGTACACCGCCGTCGAGTCCGCCCGCTCCCTCGCCCTGGCCGCCGCGCACGCGGACGCCGAACCCCTGGCCGCCGCGGCCGCGCGATCGGTCTGCTCGCAGACGTACGAGACGGTGGCGGGCGAGATGATCCAGCTCCACGGCGGGATCGGGGTGACCTGGGAACACCCGGCGCACGACCACCTCAAACGCGCCCACCAGTCCGCCCGCCTCTTCGGCGCCCCCGCCGCACACCGGATCCGCATCGCCGCCGCGCTCGGCCTCGTTCCCGCGCCCTGATCACGTACGCTCGGCACTCCGGGGGGATGGGGCCCCTCGGAAGATCGAGGGGGGATCCGTGGGTCTGAGTCTGCGCAAGGTCGAGGAGACCGCGCCCGCGCTGGTGAGTCTCTACAAGTCGGCCGGGGTGTCCCTGCGGAAGCACGGGATGGACGGACAGCGCGTGGCCGTCTACCTGGTGCTCGACTACTCCGGGTCGATGAAGCCGTACTACAAGGACGGCAGCGTGCAGGCCCTGGCCGACCGGGTGTTGGGGCTCTCGGCCAACCTGGACGACGACGGGCGGGTGCCGGTGGTCTTCTTCTCCACCGACATCGACGCCGAGACCGACATCGAACTCGCCGACCACCACGGGCGGATCGACCGGATCGTCGCCGGACTCGGCCACATGGGCAAGACCAGCTACCACCTGGCGATGGACGCCGTCATCGACCACTACCTCGACAGCGGCGCGACCGCCCCCGCGCTCGTCGTCTTCCAGACGGACGGCGGTCCGATCAACAAGCTCGCCGCGGAGCGGTACTTGTGCAAGGCGGCCGAGCTGCCGCTCTTCTGGCAGTTCGTCGGCTTCGGCGACCCGGGCAGCCGGCAGTTCGAATTCCTGCGGAAACTCGACGAGTTGGCGGTACCGCAGAAGCGCTCCGTCGACAACGCCGGCTTCTTCCACGCCGGCATGGACCCGCGCACGGTCCCGGACGCGGAGCTGTACGACCGGATCGTCGCCGAGTTCCCCGCCTGGCTCTCCGCGGCCCGGGCGCGGTCCATCGTCCGTCCCTAGGGCCTCTCGTTAACTCCTGGCCGCACGGCCGTCGTTCGGGTGATAGTGGCGCCATGGCTTCTCTTGTGCGACATGTGACGATCGACTGTTCCGACGCCTACACCCTGGCGACCTTCTGGGCCGCCGTCCTGGACTCCAAGGTCTCCGACGACGACCAGCCCGGTGACCCGGAGGCGCTGGTCGCGACGGCCGGTGGCGGTCTGCTCTTCATCCAGGTGCCGGAGAAGAAGTCGGTCAAGAACCGGGTCCACCTCGACCTCCAGCCGCAGGACCGCAGCCGTGACGAGGAGGTCGAGCGGCTGCTCGGCCTCGGCGCCACGCTGGTCGACGACCACCGCAAGCCGGACGGCACGGGGTGGGCGCTGATGGCGGACCCCGAGGGCAACGAGTTCTGCGTGGAGCGGTCCGCGGCCGAGCGCGGCGCGTGAGCGTGGGTGGCTGACCGCGTGGACGTGGAGTAATCCAGACAGAAGATGTCGGGTATCCGGTGTTTCCTGGACCCATGGGAGACACCGGTACCGCAGACACCTGGGCAGCCTTCGAAGCCGCCGAGCCCGACCTCGCCGCGACCGTACGGGAGCGCTTCGGGCAGTTCACCCACCACGCGCTCGCCACCCTGCGCAAGGACGGCTCGCCCCGGCTCAGCGGGATCGAGGCAGGCTTCCGCTTCGACGAGCTGTGGCTCGGCATGATGCCGAACTCCCGCAAGGCACTCGACCTGCGGCGCGACCCCCGGCTCTCGCTGCTCGCCAACCCGGGCGCCGGGACGGACATGGGCGGGGGCGACGTCCGGATCTCCGGGCGGGCGGTGGAGGTCACGGACGCGGAGACCGTCGCGCGGTACGTGGAGGCGGCCGGTGAGCCGCAACCGTTCCATCTGTTCCGGATCGAGCTCACGGAGGTGGTCCGCACGTACGTGGACGGCGAGCAGCTCGTCGTCCGCACCTGGGCCCCGGGGCGCCCGGCGCGGACGCTCCGCCGCGGCAACGACGACAGCCCGCCGACGCAGGACCCGAACTGAGACGCTCCCCTCAGGGCGCCAGGACCCGGTCCCGGCACCAGGAAGGGGTGCCCCAGGCGTCCCGGAGGGGCCGGGCCTTGCGCAGCCAGAGGGAGAGGTCGAGCTCCTCGGTGTAGCCGATGGCGCCGTGGATCTGCAGGGCGGTACGGGCGGCGGTGTACGCGGCCTCGCCGGCGGCGACCTTGGCGGCCGCGAGATCGGTGCTCCGGAACGTGACCGCCGCTCCGAAGAGGAGCGGGCGGGCGAACTCCAGGGCGATCAGGGTGTCGGCCAGGCGGTGCTTGACGGCTTGGAAGGAGCCGATGGGCGCCCCGAACTGGCGGCGCTGCTTGGCGTACACCACGGTCCGGTCGAGGAGCGTGAGCCCGACACCGAGCGCCTGGGCGGCTGTCGCGAGCATGGCCCACTCCCGGGCGCGCGCCGCGGCCTCCCGCACGGCGGGCCCGGCCGCCAGCAACTCCCCACCGGGCGAGGGCCGGGCGAGCCGCCGCGCCGGATCGGCGGACGCGCGCACGCCCTGGTGCCCGGCGGCCAGCCACAATTCCTCCCCCCGGACGACGAGAACGAGATCGGCGACGTCCGCGTCGAGCGCGAGGCCTTGGGAGTCCGGCGCGAGCGTCGCCACCGTCTCGCCCGTCGCGAGCCCCGGCAGCAGCCGCTTCGCCGGGCCCGCGCCGCCCGAGCCGGCCAGCTCCGTCAGCAGGGCCGAAGCCGCCACCGTCTCCACCACCGGGCCCGGAACCCCGTGGCGGCCCAGCTCCACGAAGGCCGTCGTCAGTTCGACCGGGAGGGGGCCCACACCCTCGTACTGCTCCGGGATCGGCAGGGCGAAGACGCCCGCCTCCGCGAGGCGGGACCACAAGGTGCGGCCGGGGCCGTGGTCGCCCGTCGACCAGGCGCGTATCGCCGTCGGCGTGTCCGCCGCCGTCAGCATGGCGTCCAGCGAGCGCGCGAAGTCGCGCTGCTCCTCCGTCGGCTGGAATCGCATCAGCGCCGCCCCTTCGGCAGGCCGAGCAGTCGCTCGGCGATGATGTCGCGCTGGATCTCGTTCGTGCCGGCGTAGATCGGGCCCGCGAGGGAGAAGACGTACCCCTCGCCCCACTCGCCCTCCGCCGACTCCGTCTCGTCGCCCAGCAGGTCGAGCGCCGTCTCGTGCAGCGCGATGTCGTACTCCGACCAGAAGACCTTGTTCAGGCTCGACTCCGCCCCGATCGACGCCCCCGAGGCGAACCGCGCCGCGCCGCCCGCCGTGAAGAGCTGGTACGCCCGCGCGCCGATCACCGCGTCCGCGACCCGGTCCCGTAGCCCCGGGTCCGCACCCGTCTCCCGCCACAGCGCGACCAGGCGGTCCGCCGCCGCCAGGAAGCGGCCGGGGGAGCGGAGCGTCAGGCCGCGCTCGTTGCCGGTCGTGGACATCGCGATCCGCCAGCCCTGGCCGGGCTCCCCGATCACGTCCTCGTCCGGCACGAACACCTCGTCGAGGAAGAGCTCCGCGAACGCGGGCTTCCCGTCGAGCCGCCCGATCGGCCGGACCGTCACCCCCGGCGCCCGCAGGTCGAACATCAGATACGTCAGCCCCCGGTGCGGCCGGGCGGGGTCCGTCTCCGGGTCGGTGCGGAAGATCCCGAAGGCACGGTCGGCGAAGGCGGCCCGCGAGGACCAGGTCTTCTGGCCGGACAGCAGCCAGCCGCCCTCCGTCCGTGCCGCGCGCGACGTGAGCGATGCCAGGTCGGAGCCGGACTCCGGCTCGGACCAGGCCTGCGCCCAGACGACCTCCCCGGTCGCCATCGTCGGCAGCACCCGGGCCCGCTGGTCCTCCGTCGCGTGGTCGAAGAGGGTCGGGGCGAGGAGGTTGATGCCGTTCTGCGAGACCCGGCCGGGCGCCCCTGCCGCGTAGTACTCCTCCTCGAAGATCAGCCACCGGAAGATGTCGGCCTCCCGGCCGCCGTACCGCTCCGGCCAGGACACCACCGACCAGCGGTCGGCGGCGAGTTCGGCCTCCCAGGCGCGGTGCGCGGCGAAGCCCTCTTCCGTCTCCAGGGACGGCAGTGGCACGGCCGGTACGTGGGTCCTCAGCCACTCCCTCGCCTCCGCGCGGAACTCCTGCTCCTCCGTGGTGTACGACAGGTCCATCAGACGCCCGCCTCCTTCATGGCCGCCACGTCCATCCCGCCAAGGGGGTCCCCCCTGCTCGAACGAAGTTGAGAGCTTGGGGGAGGGTCCGCGGCGGTCTCCGCGTTGTGGGCGTGGGCGAGATGGTGGAGCCCGAAGACGGCGTCCATCCCGGCGTGCAGGCCCTGGAGGTCCTCCGCCTGGTTCACCGCCCGCTTCGTCAGGGCGAGGCCGAGTCGGGGCATCTCGCCGATGCGTAGCGCCAGTTCCTCGGTGGACGACGCCAAGTGCTCGCGTTCCACCACCCGGTTGACCATGCCGATCTCGTACGCCCTGCGCGCCGTCATCCGGTCCCCGGTGAAGAGGAACTCCTTGGCGATCCGGGGCGGCATCACCCACGGGTGGGCGAAGTACTCGACGCCCGGAATCCCCATCCGTACCACCGGGTCGGCGAAGAACGCGTCCTCGCTCGCCACGATCAGGTCGCAGACCCAGGCCAGCATCAACCCGCCCGCCACGCAGGCCCCTTGGACGGAGGCGACGACCGGCTTGGGGAGCTCGCGCCAGCGCCTGCACATGCCGAGGTAGACCTCGGACTCGCGGGCGAAGCGGGACTCGGCGCCGCGCTTGTCGGAGTGGTCCCACCACAGTCCGGCGCGGCGGTCGAAGGGGAGATGGGCGTCGCGTTCGGGAGTGCCGATGTCATGGCCCGCGGAGAAGTGCTCGCCCGCGCCCGCGAGTACGACCACCTTGACCTCGGAGTCGTCCGAGGCCCGGTAGAAGGCCTCGTCCAGGGCGTAGGTCATGGCGGAGTTCTGGGCGTTGCGGTAGCGGGGGCGGTTCATCGTCACGTACGCGACCGGGCCGCGACGCTCGTACAGCACGGGCATCTGCATCCTTCGACGCTCCTTCCCTAACAAGTGTTTGGTAGGTTAACGTACGGCCATGAGCAGCGCCATGAGCAGCGTCGAGGAGTTCCGCACCGAGATACGGGACTGGCTACAGACCCACCTCGGTGGAGAGTTCGCCGCCCTCAAGGGCCTCGGCGGACCGGGCCGCGAACACGAGGCGTTCGCCGAACGACTGGCCTGGGAACGGCACTTGGCCGCCCACGGCTGGACCTGCGTCGGCTGGCCGAAGGAGTACGGCGGGCGCGGCGCGAGCATCGAGGAGCAGATCGCCTTCCACGAGGAGTACGCCCTCGCCGACGCCCCCGCCCGCGTCAACCACATCGGCGAACAGCTCCTCGGACCCACGCTCATCGACCACGGCACCGAGGAGCAGAAGGCCCGCTTCCTGCCCCCGATCCGCGCCGTCGAGGAGCTCTGGTGCCAGGGCTACAGCGAACCCGACGCCGGCTCCGACCTCGCCGCCGTCCGTACGCGCGCCGCCCTCGAAGGCGACCAGTGGGTGGTGAACGGCCAGAAGATCTGGACCTCGCTCGCCCACGAGTCCCAGTGGTGCTTCGTCGTCGCCCGCACCGAACCCGGATCGCGACGCCACGCAGGCCTCTCCTACCTGCTCGTCCCCATGGACCAGCCGGGCGTCGAGGTCCGGCCGATCGTCCAGCTCACCGGCACCAGCGAGTTCAACGAGGTCTTCTTCGACGACGCCAGGACCGACGCCACGCACGTCGTCGGCGAGCCGGGCGACGGCTGGCGGGTCGCCATGGCCACCCTCGGCTACGAACGCGGCGTCTCCACCCTCGGCCAGCAGGTCGGATTCCGGCGCGAGTGGGAAGGCCTGGCCGCGCTCGCCCGGCGCAACGGCGCACTCGCCGACCCCCTCGTCCGCGACCGGCTCGTCCAGGCGTGGACCGGCCTCCAGGCCATGCGCGCCAACGCCCTGCGCGGCACCGACCCCTCCATGGCCAAGCTCTACTGGTCGCACTGGCACCGCGACCTCGGCGAACTCGCCATGGACATCTGCGGCGCCGCCTCCACGGTCGTCGCCGCCGAACCCTACGAACTCGACGAATGGCAGCGGCTGTTCCTCTTCTCCCGCGCCGACACCATCTACGCCGGATCCAGCGAGATCCAGCGCAACCTCATCGCCGAGCGGGTGCTCGGCCTCCCGAAGGAGCCGCGCCCATGACCCCACCCGCCTACCTTCCGGGGCACGGTCTCCTCACCGGCCGTACCGCCGTCATCACCGCCGCCGCCGGAGCCGGCATCGGCGGCGCCACCGCCCGCCGCTTCCTGGAGGAGGGGGCCAGGATCCTGATCAGCGACGCCCACGCGCGCCGCCTCAAGGAGACCGAGGCCGCCCTCGCCGCCGAGTTCGGCGCCGACCGGATCGACGCCCTCCCCTGCGACGTCACCGACGAGACCCAGGTCCAGGCCCTCTTCGACACCGCCGTACGGCTCCACGGCCGCCTCGACGCCGTCGTCAACAACGCAGGGCTCGGCGGCACCGCCGCCCTCGTCGACATGACCGACGAACAGTGGAGCCGTGTCCTCGACGTCACCCTCAACGGCACCTTCCGCTGCGTCCGCGCCGCCCTGCGCCACTTCGCGGAGAACGACCACGGAGGCGTGATCGTCAACAACGCCTCCGTCGTCGGCTGGCGCGCCCAGGCGGGCCAGGCCCACTACGCCGCCGCCAAGGCCGGCGTCATGGCCCTCACCCGATGCGCCGCCGTCGAGGCGGCGACCCACGACGTCCGCGTCAACGCCGTCTCACCGTCCCTCGCCATGCACCCGCACCTGGTCAAGGTCACCTCCGCCGAGCTGCTCGCCGAGCTCACCGAACGCGAGGCCTTCGGGCGGTACGCCGAACCCTGGGAGATCGCCAACGTCATCGTCTTCCTCACCAGCGGCTACTCCTCCTACATGACCGGCGAGACCGTCTCGGTCAGCAGCCAGCACGCGTAGGACCAGAATGGACGTGTGCCGAAGACCGCCAGCAGCAACAGCAAGAAGAAGCCCCCGGTGACCGCCTCGCCCGAGCGGCGCCGCGAGCTCCTGGACACAGCGGCCGAGGTGTTCGCCGCCCAGGGGTACAACGCCACGACCGTACGCAAGATCGCCGACGCCGCCGGCATGCTCGCCGGCAGCCTCTACTACCACTTCGATTCCAAGGAATCGATGCTCGACGAGATCCTCTCCACCTTCCTGACCGAGCTGTGGGAGGGGTACGACGCCGTCCTCGCCGCCGGACTCGGACCCAGGGAGACCATCGAGGCCCTCGTCACCGAGTCCTTCCGGGAGATCGACCGGCACCGCGCCGCCGTCGCCATCTACCAGAAGGAGTCCAGGCACCTCAGCGACCAGCCCCGCTTCCACTACCTCTCGGACTCTCAGCAGAAGTTCGAGAAGGCGTGGCTCGGCACGCTGGAGCGCGGGGTCGAGGCCGGGACCTTCCGCGCCGACCTCGACATCCGGCTCACCTACCGGTTCGTGCGCGACACCGTCTGGGTCGCCGCGTCCTGGTACCGCCCGGGCGGACAGCACAGCCCGGAGGAGATCGCCCGCCAGTACCTGTCGATGGTCCTGGACGGGATCGCCGTACGCACATAAACGTTCTTACGTCTGGAGGAGTCGTCATGGCCGAGGCCTACATCGTCGAAGCGGTCCGCACCCCGGTGGGCCGCCGCAAGGGAGGCCTCGCCTCCGTACATCCGGCGGACCTCGGCGCGCACGTCCTGAAGGCCCTCGTCCAGCGATCGGGCGTCGACCCCTCCGCCGTCGAGGACGTCGTCTTCGGCTGCCTCGACACCGTGGGCCCGCAGGCCGGCGACATCGCCCGTACGGCCTGGCTGGCGGCCGGGCTCCCCGAGGAGGTCCCCGGGGTCACGATCGACCGCCAGTGCGGCTCCTCCCAGCAGGCCGTGCACTTCGCGGCGCAGGGCGTCCTCTCCGGCACCCAGGACCTGGTCGTGGCCGGCGGCACCCAGAACATGTCGATGATCCCGATCGCGTTCGCCTCCCGGCAGGCCGCCGAACCCCTCGGGCTGACCGAGGGCCCCTACGCGGGCTCCGAGGGCTGGCGGGCCCGGTACGGCGACGCGCCCGTCAACCAGTTCCACGGCGCCGAGCTGATCGCGAAGAAGTGGCGGATCACCCGCCGTGACCAGGAGGAATTCGCCCTCCGGTCGCACGAGCGGGCCCTTCGCGCGATCGACGAGGGCCGCTTCGCGCGGGAGACCGTGGCCTACGGGGACGTCAGCGTGGACGAGGGCCCGCGCCGCGACACCACCCTGGAGAAGATGGCCGGCCTCAAGCCCGTCGTGGAGGGCGGCACCATCACCGCGGCCTGCTCCTCCCAGGTCTCCGACGGCGCCGCCGCGATGCTGCTCGCGAGCGAGCGGGCCGTACGGGAGCACGGCCTCACCCCCCGCGCCCGCGTCCACCACATCTCGGTGCGCGGCGAGGACCCGATCCGGATGCTCTCCGCGCCCATACCGGCGACCGCGTACGCCCTGAAGAAGACCGGCATGACCATCGACGACATGGACCTCGTCGAGATCAACGAGGCCTTCGCCCCGGTCGTCCTCGCCTGGCTGAAGGAGACGGGCGCCGACCCGGCACGGGTGAACGTCAACGGCGGCGCGATCGCCCTGGGCCACCCCCTGGGCGCGACCGGCGTGAAGCTGATGACCACCCTCCTCCACGAGCTGGAGCGCACGGGCGGCCGCTACGGCCTCCAGACGATGTGCGAGGGCGGGGGCCAGGCCAACGTGACGATCATCGAGCGGCTCTGACGCTCGGCACACGCCGTCCGGCGCCGAGCGGCTCTGATCTCCACGGATCTCCGCGCCGGTCCCGGTGTGACGTGCGTCGCCGTCCCGCCCTTTCGGGTGGGACGGCGTGCTAAGGTCTTGGTGTTGCTAGTTGGTACCCATGAACTTTATGTGCGCCTGACGGGAATGTTCCTCAGGCGCAATTTTGTTTTCCGGACTCTCCGGGATGGGACCCTTACCTATTCAGGAGAAAACATGGCCACCGGAACTGTGAAGTGGTTCAACGCCGAAAAGGGCTTCGGCTTCATCGAGCAGGACGGCGGCGGCGCCGACGTCTTCGCCCACTACTCGAACATCGCGACCTCCGGCTTCCGTGAGCTGCAGGAAGGCCAGAAGGTCACCTTCGACGTCACGCAGGGCCAGAAGGGCCCGCAGGCGGAGAACATCCTCCCCGCCTGATCGCCGTACGCGATTCTCGCAGCCGGGACCCGCACCGCGCAGGTGCGGGTCCCGGCTCGCGCTGTGCTCAGGCACTCTGCTCGGGCGCTCTGCTCAGGCCAGGAAGGCATTTCCCATGACTCGCTCCGAAAAGCGGCCCCGCCGGGCCGCGGAATCCCGCTCCGGAACCATGTCCGGAAATCCTCGCCGTGGCTCCGCCGCCCCCAGGGGTAACGGCAGGCCGAAGGCCGCAGGTCGCGGCCGTGGACCGGCCACGCCTCCGCCGCCGCGCGAGTTCACCCTGCCCGAGACGCTGACGCCCGCGCTCCCCTCCGTCGAATCCTTCGACGCCCTCGACATGCCCGCGGCCCTGGTCAAGACGCTCAACGCGCAGGGAGTGACCGAGCCCTTCCCGATCCAGGGCGCCACGCTGCCGAACTCGCTCGCCGGCCGGGACATCCTCGGCCGCGGCCGCACCGGCTCCGGCAAGACCCTCGCCTTCGGCCTCGCCCTGCTCGCCCGCACCGCGGGCCGCCGCGCCGAGCCCAAGGCGCCGCTCGCCCTGGTCCTGGTGCCCACGCGTGAGCTCGCCCAGCAGGTCACCGACGCCCTCTCGCCGTACGCCACCTCGGTGCAGCTGCGGCTCGCCACCGTCGTCGGCGGTCTGTCGATCACCAAGCAGGCGAACTCCCTGCGCCGTGGTGCCGAGGTCGTCGTCGCCACGCCCGGCCGCCTCAAGGACCTCATCGAGCGGGGCGACTGCCGGCTCGACCAGGTCGCGATCACGGTCCTCGACGAGGCCGACCAGATGGCCGACATGGGCTTCATGCCGCAGGTCGTGGCGCTGCTCAAGCAGGTCGAGGCGGACGGTCAGCGGATGCTGTTCTCGGCCACCCTCGACCAGAACATCGACCGGCTCGTGAAGATGTTCCTGAACGACCCGGTCGTGCACTCCGTCGACCCCTCGGCGGGCGCCGTCACGACCATGGAGCACCACGTGCTCTACGTCGCCGACGAGACCGACAAGAAGGCCGTCACCACCCGCATCGCGGCCCGTGACGGACGCACGATCCTCTTCCTCGACACCAAGCGGGCCGTGGACCGGCTGGTCAAGCGGCTCCTCGCGAGCGGCGTCCGGGCGTCCGGGCTGCACGGCGGCCGCTCGCAGCCGCAGCGCAACCGCACCCTGGACCAGTTCAAGACCGGCCAGGTCACCGTCCTGGTGGCGACCAACGTGGCCGCCCGCGGCATCCACGTCGACGACCTCGACCTGGTCGTCAACGTCGACCCGCCGATCGACCACAAGGACTACCTGCACCGCGGCGGCCGCACCGCCCGGGCCGGCGAGTCCGGCAGCGTCGTCACCCTCGTCCTGCCCGAGCAGAAGCGCGACATGAGCCGGCTGATGTCGAACGCCGGGATCAGCCCGCGCACGGCGCAGATCAAGTCGAGCGACGAGGAACTGACCCGTGTCACCGGCGCCCGCGAGCCCTCGGGCATCCCGGTCGTCATCGAGGTCCCGCAGCCGACCCAGCCCGCCTCCGCCCGGAACGGCGGCCAGCGCGCGCGCCGTGGCGGCGGTGGCGGCACCGGTGGCGCCGGCCGCTCCCGCTCGGGCGCCAACGCCCGTACGGCGACGGGTGGTTCGCGTACCGGTACGGGCGCGAGCGGTGCGCGTACGGGTACGGGCGGTGCGCGTACGGGTACGGGTGGTTCGCCCACCCGCACCCGCAGCGGTGGCGGCGGCCGTGGCCGTCGTGCCGCCGGCGGCGCCGCCTAGTTCCTCCCCGGTCGCCTAGTCGACGAGTCGGTCCTGGAGCTCCGCCAGCGTGCGCGGCTCCAGGCCAAGTCCGTCGGTCAGGTAGCGGAAGAGACTGCCGTAGCCGGTCCTCACCTCGGCCAGCGCGGCATTCAGGTACGTGGTCCGTACCTCCTGCATCGGGATGAGCAGGTCCGGGTTCTGCATGAGCCCGGCCTGCCGGAGCCCCTCGCGCAGCTTGGCGTCATAGGCGGCCCGGAAGGTGTTCGAGGCGAGGAAGTCCTCCACCGCGTACCGCTCCGGTACGCCGGCCACCGTGAGCAGCAGATAACTCAGCCAGCCCGTACGGTCCTTGCCCGAGGTGCAGTGGTACAGCAGCGGGCCGCCGCCCGGACGGGCGATGTCGCGGATCGTCGCGGCGAACCGTGACCGGTTGTCGGCGCTGGTGACGAACGAGCGGTAGACCCCCTCCATGAACGCGGCCGCCCGGCCGCCGCCCAGCATCTCCTCCTGCTTCACCGGGTCCCGCGAGCCGATCGCGGCCCGGATCAGCGCGTTGAGACCGTTGTCGGTCACCGGACGTGCGACGGGGACGAGCCCGCCGGGCAGCCGGTCGGCGCCGTCGGACTGGACCTCCAGCGGGATCCGGAAGTCGACCACCGTGGCGAGGCGCAGCCCCGCGAGCGTGGTCAGATCGGCGTCGGTGAGCTTGCCCAGGGCGTCGCCCCGGTAGACCAGGCCCTGACGCACCCGATCGCCGGTGTACGTGAGATAGCCGCCCAGGTCACGGACGTTGACCGCGCCTTGGAGCGGGATGTGGCGGACGGCCGAGGCGCGGAGCCGACGGCGGGGCGCCGCGACGGCCGGTGGGGCGAGAGAGACGAGAGCGGTGGCGGTGGCGGTGCTCAGCAGTGCGCGTCTCGAAAGGGGCATGACTGAACTCCCTGTCTGAACTCCCGTGCGGGGAGAGTGGGTTCACCCTGGTGATGGCAGGGTGCGGAGCACTTTCTCGGCCTCGGACATGACCCGCAGGACGAGTTCCTCACAGCTGGGGAGGTCCTCGATGATCCCCGCGACCTGTCCGGACGCCATGACTCCGAGGTCGGTGCGGCCCTCGACCATGGACGCTTTGAGGAGCATGGGTGTGTTCGCGGCGAGCAGGACCTGGCTCCACGACAGGTCCTTGCCGTGCTTCATCGCGAGGCCGTCGCGGACCATGGCCGGCCAGGAGAGCCCCGAGAGCTTGCGGAAGCCCGCCGCCCGGCGGACCGCCTGCGCCAACGCCCGTACCCGGCCCGCCCGTTCGAGGGCGGCGACCATCTCCGTACGGAGCATCCGGTGCGGCAGCCCGTCGACGGCCGTCGTCACCGTCACGTCCTTCACCGTGGCGGCGAGGTACTTCGCCTTCACGGCGTCGGGGACGGTGGAGTCGGAGGTGAGGAGGAAGCGGGTGCCCATGGCGATGCCCGCCGCCCCGTAGGAGAGCGCGGCCACCAGACCGCGGCCGTCGTGGAAGCCGCCGGCCGCGATCACCGGGATGGAGACCGCGTCCACGACCTGCGGCAGCAGGACCGTCGTGGCCACGTCGCCGGTGTGCCCGCCGCCCTCGCCGCCCTGCACGATCACCGCGTCCGCGCCCCAGGCCGCGACCTTCTCGGCGTGCCGCCGCGCCCCGATCGAGGGGACGACGACCACGCCCGCGTCCTTCAGCTCCGCGATCAGCTCCCGGGACGGGGCGAGCGCGAAGGAGGCGACCCGTACGCCCTCGTCGATGATGATCCGCACCCGCTCGCGGGCGTCGCCCGCGTCCGCGCGCAGATTGACCCCGAAGGGCCGGTCCGTACGGGACTTCACCTCGCGGACCGCCGCGCGCAGCTCCTCGACGGTCATCGTCGCCGAGGCGAGGATGCCGAGGGCGCCCGCCTCGGCGGTGGCCGAGACCAGGCGGGGCCCGGCGACCCAGCCCATGCCGGTCTGGACGATCGGGTACCGGACCCCGGTGAGCCGGGTCAGCGCCGTCTCCATCAGACCCGTACCTCCCGGTCCCGCAGCCCCTTGGGGTCGATCACCTCGCGGATCATCCGCAGCTCCTCGGCGGTCGGCTCGCGGGTGTACGGGACGTCCTCGCCGATCACGAGCGCGAAGCCGGTGGCCTGTCGGACCTGCTCCACGGTGACGCCCGGGTGCAGGGAGGCGAGCCGCATCGAGCGGTCGGGCGTCTCGAAGTCGAAGACGCCGAGGTCGGAGACGACCCGGGGGATCCGGTGGAAGCGCTCCGCCCCCGCGGCCGCCGCCCGGTCGTAGCCGACGCCGCTGACCATGTCCACGCGCTCGACGAAGACCCGGGGCGAGTGCTTGGGGATCCAGTAACTGACCGGGTTGTTGAGGGTGTTGACGGGCGCTCCGCGTACGCCGAGGAGTTGGCGGGCGGGCCGGGACCAGTCGCCGATGCAGGAGATGTTCTGGTTGCCGTGCCGGTCGATCTGGCTCGCGCCCATCATGACGTGCCGCTTGCCGCCGGTGACCATCGTCAGATGGCGGCGGTACGGCAGCCAGCCCTCGGGCTCCCCGTCGAGGCCCACGAGCATCGCCTCGCCGTCGGTCAGGAGCAGGTCGGGGGCGAAGGAGCGCTTGGCGAGGCGGGCGCCGAAGGAGGAGACCGGGGCCATGGCGGCGGCGAGGACCTCGCCGTTGTCGCGCCAGGCCTCGGCGCAGGCGACGACGCAGTACTCGGGACGGGTGGGCGGGAGGAGGGGGGCTCGTGTCGTGGTGGTCGTGGTCACTGCTGCTCCTCGTGCCAGGTCCGGACGGCCTGCTGGTAGTCGTCCTCGCTCTTGCCGGAGAGGAAGCGCTCGGCGAACTCGGGCCAGGGGGTGGTGGCGTACATCTTCTGGAAGGGCTCGTCGCGGCCGTGGTCGGGGACGCAGGAGGTGAAGTGGGCGCCGTTCGGGGTCTCGACGACGCCGGTGACGCTGTGCCGGCTGACGAGCAGGGACTGCGGGGCGGTGTCGGCGTCGAACCGGTCGACGAGCTGCTCGCAGGAGACGTACGCGGTGTCGGCGGCCTCGCAGAAGAGGTCGTCGAAGTACGGGTCGGGGCCTAGGTACTGGCCGTTGCCGAGCCGGTCGGCGCGGTTGAGGTGGACGAAGGCGGCGTCCATGCGCAGGGCGGGCACGGCGACGAACGTCTCCCCGTCCTCGTACGGCGAGGTCACCGTGCGCAGCTCGGGGTTGACCGTCATCACGTCGGAGCCGAGACCGGCCCTGACCGGCATGAAGGGCAGCCGGTTGGCGGCGGCGTGCAGTCCCCACATGAACATGGCCTCGTCGAGCTCGGTCAGGGCGAGGTCGCCGCGTTCGCGGGCGGCGCGGAAGTGCGGTTCGAGGGGGATGGAGTCCAGGGTGGTGAACGCGGCCACCAACCGGCGGATCCGGCCCGCGGCGGCCAGCAGGCCGACGTCGGGGCCGCCGTACGAGATCACGGTGAGATCGGTGATCTCGGACCGGAGCAACGCTCTGACCAGGGCCATCGGCTTGCGGCGCGAGCCCCAGCCGCCGATGCCGAGGGTCATGCCGGAGCGCAGCCGGCCCACCACCTCGTCGGGTGTCATCGTCTTGTCGGTCACGAGCCGGCCTCCCTGGCCTCGTCCTTGCCGAAGGTGTCGCGGACGCGGTCGGCGACCCCGCTGAGGTTGGCCTCGAAGGTGAAGCCCTGCTCGAAGCGGTAGCTGCGGCGCACGTCGACGGGGTCGATGCCGTTGATGGCGGCCTTGGCGAGCCGGATCAGATACCCGTCCTTGCGCGCGATCTCGCCCGCCAACTCAAGGGCCGCATCGAGGAGTTCCGTCCGCGGCACGACCTTCCAGACGGAGCCGTGGGCGTGGAGCTCGGCGGCGGTGGCGGTGCGTGAGGTGTAGTACAGCGCGCGCATCAGGTGCTGCGGGACGAGCCGGGCGAGGTGGGTGGCGGCGCCGAGCGCGCCCCGGTCCAGCTCGGGCAGGCCGAAGGTGGCGTCCTCGGAGGCGACGATCGCGTCCGCGTTGCCGACGAGCCCGATGCCGCCGCCCAGACAGAAGCCCCCGACGGCCGCGACGACCGGCACCTCGCAGTCGTAGACCGCCGCGAACGCCTCCGCGCAGCCGTGGTTGGCGCCGATGAGGCTGCCGTGGCCGGGGTCCCGCTGCATCTCCTTGATGTCGACGCCCGCGTTGAAGCCGCGGCCCTCGGCGGCGAGGACGACACAGCGGGTCTCGGGGTCGCGGCCGGCGGCGCGTACGGCGTCGGCCAGGTCGTACCAGCCTTGTACGGGCAGGGCGTTGACGGGTGGGAAGTCGACGGTGACGAGTGAGATGCCCTTGCCGGGGCTTGAGGTGGAGACACCCATGAGCGGATCAGCTACCTTTCCACCAAACATTTGTTAGGTGACTGCTTGGTGAGGAAGGTAGCAGCCGATGGAGCTGGACGGGAGGGTGGCCGTCGTCACCGGCGGCACACGGGGGGTCGGCGCGGGCATCGCGCGGGCCTTCCTCAGGGCGGGGGCGAGGGTCGTCGTCTGCGCCCGCCGGCCACCGGACGAGCCGGTGCGGGACGCGGGCAGGGAGGCCGACTTCGTCCCCGTCGACCTGCGGGACCCCACGGCCGTCGGCGAACTCTTCGCCGCGGTCGGCGAGCGGTACGGACGGCTCGACGTCCTGGTCAACAACGCGGGCGGAACGCCGTACCGGCTGCTGGAGGAGGGGGAGGCCGAACGGCACGCGCGGGTGGTGGAGTTGAACCTGACCGCCCCGCTCATGGCCTCGCTGGCCGCCCACGGGCTGCTGCGGGAAGCGCGAGGCTCGGTCGTCATGATCGGCAGCGTGAGCGCGACCCGCCCTTCGCCGGGCACGGCCGCGTACGGCGCCGCGAAGGCCGGCCTGGAGAACCTCGCGCGGTCGATGGCCGTCGAGTGGGCCCCGTACGTCCGGGTGAACACCCTGGTCCTCGGGATGGTCAGGACCGAACTCTCCCATCTGCACTACGGGGACGAGGACGGGATCGAGGCCGTCGCCAGGACCGTGCCGCTCGGCCGGCTCGCCGAGCCGTCGGACGTCGGCGAGGCGGCCGTCTTCCTCGCCTCCGAACGGGCCGGGTACGTCTCGGGGGCCGCACTGCTGGTGCACGGGGGCGGCGAGCGCCCCGCGTTTCTGGATGCCGCGACTGTCAACAAGGAGAGCTGACATGGGACTGTGCGACGACCGGGTCGTGATCGTGACGGGCGCGGGGCGAGGCCTCGGGCGGGCGCATGCGCGGGCCTTCGCCGCCGAGGGGGCGAAGGTCGTCGTCAACGACCTGGGGGTGGGGCTCGACGGCTCCGCCGGTTCCGGGTCACCGGCCGGGCAGGTGGTGGAGGAGATCCGCACGGCGGGCGGCGAGGCCGTCGCGCACGGCGGCGACATCGCCACGGAGGAGGGCGCGGCCTCGCTGGTGGCCGCCGCGCTCGATGCCTTCGGCCGCCTGGACACGCTGGTCAACAACGCGGGATTCCTGCGGGACCGGATGCTCGTGAACCTCGGCGAGGACGACTGGGACGCGGTCATGCGCGTCCATGTGAAGGGCCACTTCCTGCCGCTGCGGCATGCCGCCGCGTACTGGCGGGGGGAGGCGAAGGCGGGACGCGAGCCGGTGGCGCGGGTCGTCAACACGACATCAGGGGCGGGCCTGTTGGGCAGCGTCGGGCAGGGGAACTACGCGGCGGCGAAGGCCGGGATCGTCGGTCTGACGCTGGTCGCGGCGGCGGAGATGGGCCGTTACGGCGTCCAGGTCAACGCGATCGCCCCGGCCGCGAGAACCCGGATGACCGAGCAGGCCTTCGCGGGTCTGGAGGGCGCGCCGGAGGACGTCTCGCCGCTGGTGGTCTGGCTGGGCTCGGCGTCCTCGGCGGGCGTGACGGGCCGCGTCTTCGAGGCGGAGGCGGGCCGGATCAGGGTCATGGAGGGGTGGCGGCCGGGCCCTTCGACGGACAAGGGCGCGCGCTGGACCCCGGCGGAGGCGGGGGAGGCGACGCTGAAGCTGCTGGCCGATGCGGAGGTGCCGGGGCGGGTGTACGGGGCGACGGGCTGAGGGGCCGGCGGGGTGCGGGGGCGGCGGGGTGCGGGGGCGGGGGGGGGTGGGGGGGTGGGGGGCCGAGCCCCCGCCCCCCGGCCCCCCGCCAGGAGCCCGGTCGTCAGGTGCGGTCGCCGCAGCAACCGCCGCCGGGGCGCGGCGGCTTCGGCTTGTCGGGGCCGCCGGAGCCGCCGGAGCCGCCGGGGCCGCCGGGGCCGCCGGGGCCGCCGGAGCCGCCGGGGCCGCCGGGGTCGCTGGGCCCGTGCGGCTTACCCGGCCCACCCGGCTCGTGCGGCCCACCCGGCTCGTGCGGCCCACACGGGCCAGGTCCACCCGGTCCACCCGGTCCACCAGGCCCACCCGGTCCCCCCGGCCCATGCGGCCCGCACCCGCACGGCCCGTGCGGCGGGCGGGTCAGGCAGCGGCAGAGGGCCTTGAGCAGGCGGCGGAGGGTCGCCTCGCAGGGGTCGCCGCCGCCCGGGGGCGGGGCCGGCGGGGCCACGACCACCGGCGGGCGGCCCGGTTGGGTGACGATGACCCCGGGGGCTCCCGGGACGTCCGGGTCCCAGGTGACCGGGATCGTGTAGCTGCCGTCGCCGTTGTCCCTCACCGGTCCCGTGACCGTCGTGCCGGGCGCCCCCGTGATCGGGAGGTCGTCGAGGTGACCGGGCCCCACGTGGTTGCCGTACCGGTCGCGCGGGACGATCGTGAGCGTGCCGCCGTCGGGCGGTCCGGTGACCGTGACCGTCGTCCGGCCCGGGTCCACCGAGACGTCGACGTGCACCGTCCACTGCGTCTCCCGGGTCGACACGCACCCCTCGCCGTACACCGCCCGGGCGTGGAACGTGTAGTTCCCCTCCACCGTGAGCAGTTCGGTCTGCGGGTTGCCGAAGAGGCCGCCCGCCTCGAAGGCCCCCTCCGTGTGGGCGGCGTCGTTGAAGAGCGGGAACGTCTCGCTCACGTATCCGAACAGTGGCCTCCCCGCCGCCCGCTCCAGCGCCCGCAGCGTCGCGTGCCGGGCCGGGATCGTGTCACCGCCGACGGTCACGGGCGCCCTGAGCCCCGCCTGGGTCAGGACGTTGCCGGCGCCCGCCGTGGGCCGCGTCGCCGTGAGGTCGATGCGCGCGTGGTGCGGGCTGCCGCCCTCCTCGTACCGCAGGAAGACCCGCGGATTGATCACGTCGCCGGTGTAGAAGCGGCTCGGTCCCGCCACCCGGTCGAGCCTCGGCCCGCCGGAGGCCACCACCTGCACGAAGTACCGCAGGTCCACCCCCGGAGGCGGGATCTCGCCGCCGCCCGGCCGGAACACCTGCACCCTCCACTGGCCGTCGCGCTCCTCCCCGTACGGCAGCGGCACCCGCAGGAACGTCCAGGTGTGCCCGTGCTCCGAGACGACCCCGGCGGTGGACGTCGACACGAAGTCGCCGTCCGGTGTGAGCAGCCCGATGCCGAGCTCCCCGTCGACGTTGTCCCAGCCGACCACCACGGTCAGCGACTCCTCCCCGCACACATGGAACGGGATCGGATCGCTCCGTCGCACCGCCGCAGGCATGTCGAACTCGGGGTCGAAGAGCGCGCCCGATTCGAAGATGTTCCCGAAGGCGAGGCCGAAGAACTTCTTCAGCGCCAGACCGTTCCCGGCCCGGGTGTAGAGCCCGCCGCGCTCCTGCGTCAGCTGGGTGAGCAGCGCCCCGTCGAGACTGGTCTCCGTGCCGAAGCCGATGGCACTGACGTCGATCCCGGCGAGCCCGCCGCGCACGTCGGCGATCATCGGTGGGGTGTTCTGCAGCCCGTCGGTGAGCAGCAGCACGGAGCGCTGGTTGGTGCCCGGCGCGGGGAACTGGCCGCGCGCGGCGTCGAGTCCGCCGCCGATCGTCGTCATCCCGCCGGGCGAGAGCCCGCCGACCACACCGCCCGAGTACGGCGGCGGCCCGGCCAGCGCCGTCTTCGTCGCGTCGGTGACCGGCGCCAGGGCGAAGTCGACGGGTGAGCTCGCGGACGTGGAGAAGGAGACGAGCCCGAGCCGGTTCCCGGTGCCCGCGCGGACCAGCCGGACGAAGAGCGAGGCCGCGTCCCGGGCCTCCTCGATCTTCGTACGGTCGCGGCCCGTCCCGGCCTTCTCCGTCATGCTGCCGGAGCGGTCGACCACCACCATGACGTCCCGGTTCGCGGGCGGCCCGGGCGGTGTGGCGAGGTCGCGGAGGACGCTCGCCGTCGGGGAGTACGACAGCCGGCACGCGCCGCCGCGGGACAGGACGCCGATCACCCGGCCGGAGGTGTCGAAGAGACCGGAGCCCGAACTGCCGCCCGACACGTCGAAGTTGACGTCCACCCCAGCCGCCGAGCTGGTGATGATCCCGCCGAACGAGGCGTGCGGCGGGGAGAGTTTCTTCACCGCTCCATTGGGGTGGTGCACCCCGAAGACGGCCTCGCCGGGCGCCGGGAGGTCCGGTCTGATCGGGATCGGCGTGATCCCGAGCCCGGCCGCGGGCACCTCCAGTTGCAGCAGGCAGTAGTCGAGGCCCGAGCTCGGGTCCCAGCGGTGCCGCAGCACCTTCACGACCTTGTGGAAGCGCGCCGCGTACCCGGCGGGCCGGGCGCCCGCGCAGTCCGTCGCGTAGTCGAAGGTCACCGAGGCCGAGGCGGCCTCCGCGGCCACGTCCGTCAGACAGTGTCCGGCCGTCAGCACCACGTTCGGCTCGACGAGCGTGACGGAGCAGGTCGAGAAGTGGTGGCCGTGGGCCGCCACGATCATGCCGACGCTCTTCGCGACCCGGGCCCGCACGTCCGAAGCCGGGGTCGCGCAGGCCGCGTTCTCCCAGTTCGGTGGCGTGTTGCAGAACCAGAACGGGTCGTACTTCGGCTCCGTGTACACCGCTTCGCCCAGGAACGGGTCGCTGTTCGAGAACGCCGTCGGGTCCTGCTCGCCCGCGTGCCGCTCGCCGCGTGCGTACCGGTCGAGCGTCGCCCCGCCGGTCGCGGCGCCGTCGGTGACGTACCGGATGGGCACCCGCCCGCCGGGCAGCGCGTACACGTTGACCGGGCGGGACCAGAACTCGGAGCCGTGGGCGGCGGTGAACACGTCCTTGCCGTAGCCGAGTTCGACCTCCAGGCGGTTGTTCGCCGGCAGGCTCACCCCCTGGAAGTGCAGGACCACCAGCTTCGTGCCCGACGGCGCGGGCGTGTACGGGAAGTCGATCGCCCACGTTCCGGGCGAGGTCGGGGGCGCGCCCGAGGCGGGCCCGATGACGACGGCGGGTGACAAGGTCTGGACCGTGCCGGTGATGTGCGACATGGATCTCTCCAGTGGGTTCGCGGCAATGCGCTCGTCACGAGATGTGCCCGTACCATCACGTACTGTAATCATCCCTGTTGGGGGCGTGAAGAGGCGCGTGGGGCGCCCGCAATGCGCGAGGCGGCGGTTTCCCGGACAGCGGGAATCCGCGCTCCCCCCGCGCCGCCCCACCGGCCTACGGTCGGTCGGCCTGTCCTCACCGGTCATGCAGCGCATGATGGGCGTCGACGAGCCCGACTACGGCCACCTGCTCGACGACATGGAGCTCCGCTCCGACGAGCCCGTCCCCGTCGCCCGCTACTGCGCACGCCGCGTCGAGGTCGAGATCGGCTTCGTCCTCGGCGTCGACCTCCCCGGCGAGGGCTGCACCCCGGCCGACGTCCTCGCCGCCACCGAACGCGTCGTCCCCGCCCTGGAGTTGATCGACAGCCGGATCGCCGACTGGCGCATCACCATCGGCGACACGATCGCCGACAACGCCTCCTCCGCCGGATTCGTCGTCACGGCGAGGGCCGCCCACCCGGCGACGTCGACCCCAAGGCCGTCGAGGCCCGGCTCCACGAGGACGGCGCGCCCCTCGCCGAAGGCCGCGGCGACGCCGTCCTCGGCGACCCCGCCGTCTCCGTCGCCTGGCTCGCCAGGACCGTCGCCCGCTTCGGCGTCCCGCTCAGGAAGGGGCACCTGATCCTGCCCGGCTCCTGCACCCGCGCCGTCGACGTGACCGCCGGGCGTACGTACACCGCCGAGTTCACCGGGCTCGGTTCCGTCTCCCTCTCCTTCTGCTGAGGCACGATGACCACCCTCACCGCCGCCATCGTCGGCTCCGGCAACATCGGTACCGACCTGCTCCACAAGCTCCTGCGCTCACCCCACATCGAGCCCCGCTGGATGATCGGCGTCGATCCGGAGAGCGAAGGGCTCGCCCGGGCCCGCAGGATCGGCCTGCGGACCTTCGACGACGGGGTCGACCGGCTCCTCGACGGGGCCGAACTCCCCGACCTCGTCTTCGAGGCGACCTCCGCGCTCGTCCACCGGGCCAACGCTCCCCGCTACCGCGAACGCGGCATCAAGGCCGTCGATCTGACCCCCGCGGCCCTCGGCCCGGCCGTCGTCCCGCCCGCCAACCTCACCGCGCACCTCGACGCCGAGGGGACGAGATGGTCGAGCGGTTCGAGTTCGAGATCGACACCACTCGGGCCAACCGGGCGTGGGAGGCCGAGGTCGCCGAGAACCTGGCAAGGCGCGCGCGGTGATGCGCCCTGTGGAGTGCGCCGCCTGCGGGAACCAGGTGCTGTGCGAGAAGTTCAGCCCGGCGCACACCTCCGTGCAGTGGTCGGGCCCCTCGGCGGCCGTGTGCCCGGTCGTCCGGGCGCGGGTCGCCGGGGGCGAGCCCGCCGGGCGGGTCCGCGCGTGCGAGGAGCTGCGCGGCTCCATCGACGCGGCGGTGGCGAGCGGCACGCTGGAGGTGACCGGTGCAGACCTTCCGTAGCGTCGCGGGGACCGGCTGCGGAACCGGCGGCGGGACCGGCGGCGGGACCGGCGGCGGGACCGGTGGTTGGAACAGTGGTGGGACCAGCGCCCGAAGCAGTGACGGAATCGGTCGTGCCCGTAGCCTCCGGGTCACGGTCGCCGAGGTCGTCCCCGAGACGGACGACGCCGTCTCCCTCGTCCTCGACGCCGACTTCCCCTAACGCCCGGGCCAGTTCCTCACCGTACGGCTGCCCGACGGCGGCGCCCGCTGCTACTCCCTCGCCAGCTCGCCGCACACCGGCGAGGCTCCGAAGATCACGGTCAAGAAGGTCCCGGGCGGGCGCGGCTCCGGCTGGCTGTGCGAACGGGTCGGTATCGGGGACGAGTTGGAGGTTCTGCCGCCCGCCGGCACCTTCACCCCCGCCTTCCCCGGCCGCGACATGCTGCTGGTCGCAGGTGGCAGCGGCATCACCCCCGTCATCTCGCTGGCCAAGTCGGCGCTGGTGGCGGGGGAGGGGCGGGTCGCGCTGTTCTACGCCAACCGGGACCAGTCCTCCGTCGTCTTCCGCGACGAACTGCGCGAACTGGCCGAGGACTTCGCAGGGCGTCTCGTCCTCACCCACTGGCTGGAGTCCCTCCAGGGCCTGCCGACGGCAGACCTGCTCGCCCCCGCCCTCGCCCCGTACGCAGCCAGGGACATCTACCTGTGCGGGCCGGCCCCGCTGATGGAGGCGGCGGAGACGGCCGTACGGTCGGCGGGCGGGCGCCGCGTCCACCGGGAGCGGTACTTCTCCCTCGCCGAGGACGTCTTCACCCGCGAGGAGACGGTGGTCGACCAGGCCACGTACACCGCCGAGGTCCGCCTGGACGGCCAGGTCCACCGGGTGACCGGCGGACCGGCCACCCCGCTCCTCGACACCCTCCTCGCGGCCGGCGTCGACGCCCCGTACTCCTGTCGCGAGGGCGCCTGCGCGGCCTGCACCTGCCGGATCACGGCGGGCGAGGTCAAGATGGCCCGCAACGAGGTCCTGGACCCGTCGGACCTGGCCGAGATGTGCTCGCCTGCCAGGCGGTGCCCCTCGGCGAGCGGCTGGAAGTGACGTACGAGTGAGGGCCGCACACGCCGTCCCCACAACGTGCGGAAAAAGTTAACGTCCGTGGAATTGAAGGGAGTTGGACTGTTCGAGTCACTTCTACGCGCGTCATCATCGAGCCATGAGGATCCCCCCACGAATCTCAGCCATCGGCGGCGCGGCCGCGCTCGTCTCGACTCTCCTCCTCGGTGCCCCGGCCACCGCGGCCGTCGCCCCGACCTCCGCCGCACCGGCCGCGTCCGCGTTCTCGGCCGCCCCCGTCGGAGACATCTGCTACTCCGACCTCCCCTCCCAGGCCCACGACACCCTCCGCCTGATCGAGCAGGGCGGCCCCTTCCCCTACCGCCAGGACGGCAGCGTCTTCCAGAACCGGGAGGGCATCCTCCCGGCCCACTCCACCGGCTACTACCACGAGTACACGGTCAAGACCCCGGGCTCCACCACCCGGGGCGCGCGCCGCATCGTGACCGGCGAGTCGCACCAGGAGGACTACTACACCGCCGACCACTACGCCTCGTTCGACCTCGTCGACTACGACTGCTGACCGCGCGACTCCCTGAACACCCGGTCCGCGGCCGCATCTTCCCCACGCCCCCGGCCGCGGACCGGGCAGGGCGGAACCCCCGCCGCCCTCCCGCAGCACGCCCTGGCTACATCCACTCGCTGAAGCGCAGCCACCCCATCATCGCGTCCATCTCGCCCTCCGAGACCCGGGTCCTCGGCTGCGGCGCGGCGGCCGCGGGCGGCGCCGGGGTCCGGCCCGGGCCGAACAGGTCACCACGGGAGGGGACGGCGGAGTCCTCCGCGCCGCCGATCCGCTCCAGGCGGACGACCTCCGTGCCGTCGAGGACGTACAGATGGACCAGGTGTCCCGTCGACTCGTGGAGCGCGTGGAGGCGGGGGAGCGCCGCCCTGCGCAGCCGGTTGTGGTGCGCGGCGAGGGCGCCCAGCTCCAGCATCCGCATCCCCATGCGGTAGTCCCGGCCCTCCCGGTCGAGCCAGCGCAGCTGGACGAGCTGGTCGAGGATGCGGTGCGCCGAGGAGCGCGGGATGCCGGACCCCCGACGGCCACCGCTCCGTCTACGCGGAGGCCTGGCTCGGCGCCCACCTCCCCGGCGCGGCCACCGCCCCCGGCGACGGCCGCACCGAGGACGACAAGGAACTCTGGGCCGCGGACCGTTTCGACGGTGGACTCCCTGAGGCCCCCTGGGACACGTACACCACCGACCCGGCCGTCCGCGCCGACGCCCTCGACTCCGTCCTGCGCCTCGGCTTCGTCCTGCTGCGCGCGGTCCCCGTGCGCGACCGCCAGGTCCTCGACGTGGCCCGCACCTTCGGCCACGTACGCGAGACCAACTACGGCGAGCTCTTCGAGGTCCGCGTCGAGGCCGACCCCAACAACCTCGCCTTCACCGGCGCCCGCATCACCCCGCACACCGACAACCCCTACCGCGACCCGGTCCCCACCCTCCAGCTCCTGCACTGCCTCACCAACGCGGCCCAGGGCGGCGACTCCGGACTCGTCGACGGCTTCCACGCCGCCGCGCTGCTGCGCGCGGAGGACCCGGAGGCGTACGAGATCCTCACCCGCGTCCCGGTCCCCTTCGCCTTCGCCGACGAGCACACCGAACTCCGCGCCCACCGGCCCCTGATCGGCACGGACCCGACCGGCCGACTCCGCGAGATCCGCTTCAACAACCGCTCCATCGGCACCCTGAGCCTCCCCGCCGACCTGCTCGACGTCTTCTACGCCGCCTACCGGCGCTTCGGCGAGATCCTCCTGCGGCCGGAACTCCAGCTGGACTTCAGGCTCACCCCCGGCGACTGCCTGATCTTCGACAACACCCGGCTGCTGCACGCCCGTACGGCCTTCGCCGAGTCCGGCGACCGGCACCTCCAGGGTGCGTACGCCGACATCGACGGCCTTGCCTCCACCCTCGCCGTCCTGCGCAGGGAAGGGGACGCGAAGTGAACCCGCTCGACACGCTCGCCGGGCTCTTCGAGGGCGAGGGCAGCGCCGAGTACTTCGGCGAGGCCGTCACCCAGGCCGAGCACATGCTCCAGGCCGGCGCCCTCGCCGAGGCCGCCGGCGCCCCCGCGCACCTGGTCGCCGCCGCGCTCCTGCACGACGTCGGCCACTTCCGGGGCGCGGTCACCGGCCGCGACCTGATGGAGAACGGCAGCGACAACCGGCACAGCCACACCGGAGCCGACTGGCTCGACCAGTGGTTCGGGCCCGAAGTCACCGAACCCGTACGGCTGCACGTCGCCGCCAAGCGCTACCTCTGCGCCGTCGAGCCCGGCTACTTCGCCCTCCTCTCCGAGGCCTCCGTGCACACCCTGGCCGTCCAGGGCGGCCCGATGACCGAGGAGCAGGTGCGCGCCTTCGAGGCCCACCCGGGCGCGGCCGACGCCGTCGCCGTACGCCGCTGGGACGAGCAGGCGAAGGACCCGGACATGCCGACTCCCGGCTTCGAGCACTTCCGGCCGCTGCTCGCGGCGCTGCTCCGGCCGGCGTGACACCACCTCCGTACACGACTGAACCCGGGGTCCAGGACCCCGGGTTCAGTCGTGTACGGCGATTCACGCGCCCAGTCTTCGGCCCAGCGCGCTCGTCGCCGTCGAGCTCTGCATCGTGAACGCCACCGTCCCCGGCAGATAGCGGTCCTGCGACCACTCCACCGGCGTCCCCGCCGGATCCGTCGAGTGCCGCCGCTCCCGCAGCAGCGACTCCCCGACCCGGCAGCCGAGCAGCTCCGCGTCGTCGGCGTCGGCCGGCACCAGGTCGATGGTGTGCCGCGCGTCCGCGAACAGCACGCCGTGCAGCTCCAGTTGCTCCGAGTGCGAGACCGTGTCCAGCGGCATCCCGGCCACCAGCTCCCCGATCCGCTCCGGATACGTCGTCCGCTCCACCATCACCGGCACGCCCGCCAACGTCCGCAGCCTGCGCACCCGGAAGACCGGCGTACCCTCCTCGACGCGCAGCTTCTCCGCCTCCTCCGCGTCCGCCGGCACCCGGTCGACCGCCACGATCCGGCCGCCCGGCTCCTCGCCGAGGGAGCGCGCCCAGCGCGTGAACGAGCGCAGCTCGCCGAAGCTGTGGAGCCGCGGGCCGCCGAGGACGACCCGGCGCGAACCGCGCCGCGAGGTGATCAGACCGTCGGTGCGCAACGCGGCGAGCGCCTGGCGGACCGTGCCCCTGGACACGCCGTAGCGGCGGGCCAGTTCGTCCTCGGCGGGGAGCTTCGCCCCCGAACCGTACTCCCCCGCCGTGATGGCGGTCCGCAGATCCGCGGCGACCTTCAGGTACAGCGGTGTCCTGCCGCGTTCCTCACTCACGGGCCCACCCTGCCATGTGCGCGGCTCACCCGACCAGGGAGTTCAGCAGCTCGGGGTCGACCTCGGTCAACGAGCCCGCCAGCGTGACGCCTTCGGTCCCGGCGAAGTCCAGCAGCGGCTCCGTCGACGGCACAGCGAGGACCCGGCACCCGGCGGCGACGGCAGAGGCGACCCCCGTCGGGCTGTCCTCCACCGCCACGCACCGCGCCGGTTCGGCGCCGAGCGCCACGGCCGCCGCCAGATACGGATCGGGCTCGGGCTTCGTCCGCACGGTGTCCTCGGAGCCGAACAGCGCGTCGAACCGGTGCCCGTCCAGGGTGCTCGCCACCTGGTCGACGACCGCCCGGGGCGAGGCCGAGACGAGCGCCGTCGGCACCCGGCGCTCGCGCAGCGCCGCGAGCAGCCGCAGCGCGCCCGGGCGGGGCGCCACCGCCACCGCGAGCCGGGCGGCGAAGTCCCCGCCCAGCTCGGCGGCCAGCTCCTCCGCCGGGGTGTCCAGGTAGGCGTGCAGCAGCTCCGCCGAGTCCTCGACCGACCGTCCCGTCACCGCCGTACGGCGTCCCGCGTCCAGGGCGCGACCCCGGCGCACGGCCGCCGACTCGACGACGTCGAGCCAGACGCCCTCGGTGTCGACGAGCGTGCCGTCCATGTCGAAGAGGACCGCCTGCAGCCGCCTCACACCACACCTCCGGCGGAGGCGAGGAGCACGGGCCGGGACTGGGGCCGGACCGAGACGGCCGCGCCCGGGGTCAGCCCGGCCGCCGCGTGCGTGGGGACGTCCGCCTTGACGTCCGTACCGTCGGGCAGGGCGATCCGCAGCCGGGTCGTCGGCCCGTGGAACGAGGTGCCGGTGACACGGGCGGTCCCGCCCTCCGTGACCTCCAGGGCCTCGGGCCGCAGCAGCACCCGTACGTCCCCGGTGCGCCCGTCCGGTTCCTCGACCGGCAGCCGGACGCCGAGCACCTCGACCTGGCCGTCGCCGACGACCCGGCCAGGCACCCGGTTCATGGTGCCGATGAACTCCGCGACGAAGTCCGTCGCGGGACGCTCGTACAACTCCGTGGGAGTGGCGCACTGTTCGAGTCGGCCGTCGTTCATCACCGCGACCCGGTCGGCCATCGACAGCGCCTCCTCCTGGTCGTGCGTGACGAAGACGGTGGTGATGCCCAGCTCCAGCTGGAGCCGGCGGATCTCCTCCCGCAGCGTCACCCGCACCTGCGCGTCGAGTGCGGAAAGCGGCTCGTCGAGCAGCAGCAGCCGGGGCCGCAGCGCCAGCGCGCGGGCCAGGGCGACCCGCTGCTGCTGGCCGCCGGAGAGCTGGTGCGGGAAGCGGTCGCCGTGGCCCGCGAGCCCCACGAGGTCGAGCAGCTCGGCGGCGCGGGCGCGCCGCTCGGCGCCCCGCACCTTGCGCATCTTCAGCCCGAAGGCCACGTTGTCGGCGGCCGTGAGGTGCGGGAAGAGGCTGTACGACTGGAACACCATCGCCGTGTCACGGCGGTTGGCGGGCACCGGCACGATGTCCTCGCCGTCGAGCAGCACCTGGCCCTCGTCGGGGCGCTCGAAACCGGCGAGCACGCGCAGCGCGGTCGTCTTGCCGCAGCCGGACGGGCCGAGCAGGGCGAGGAGTTCACCGGGAGCGACGTCGAGGTCGAGGCCGTCGAGGGCGACGGAGGAGCCGAAGGACCGGCGCAGACCGCGCAGGTGGAGAGCCGCCCCGGTCCGGGTGGGGGTGTCGGTCACGGTCATCGGGAGGTCTTTCCTAGGGAAGCCGCGAGGGCTTCGGACGTACGGGACGGGGACGACGGGGACGTACGGGACGCGGACGTACGGGACCCGCGCGGTGCGCGACGGCGCCGGTTGCCCACGGTCGTCAGCGCGAGCAGCAGCACCCAGGTCAGCAGCAGGCTGAGCAGCGACACGGCCACCGAGAGCCGGGCGTCGGAGCCGGACGCCTGCACGATCCACACCGCGAAGGGCTGGAAGCCGAGCAGCGAGGCGACCGTGAACTCGCCGAGCACCAGCGCGAGCGTCAGGAACGAGCCGTTCAGGAGCGCGCCGCGCAGATTGGGCAGCACGGCCGAGACCAGCGCGCGCGGCCAGGAGGCCCCGCAGTCCCGGGCGGCCTCCACCAGCGTGCGGACGTCGACGGAGCGCAGCCCCGCGTCGAGCGCCCGGTAGACGAACGGCAGCGCCATCACCGCGTAGGCGAGGACGAGGACGAAGGGGAAGTCCGGGTTCTGCACGGCCACGAAGGTCTGGTAGAGCGGGGTCGTGGACAGCTTCTCCGGTCCCCAGCGCAGCACGGTCCCGAGCCCGGCGGTCAGCGCCACCGGCGGCACCACCAGCGGCAGCGTGCAGACGACCTCCAGGACCGGCCGCAGCCGGGGCGCGGAGAGCCGCGCCGCGACCGCCGCGGGGATGGTGACAAGCAGGACCAGCGCGACGGTCGCCGCCGCGAGCCCGAGCGAGAGCAGCAGACTGCCGGTGAAGCCGGGCGCGGCGAAGATCCGCGTGTACGAGGAGAGGGTGAGCCCCTGCCCGGGGACGTCCAGGGTGAACACGGCGGACGCGAGCAGCGGCACCAGGAAGTAGACCCCCGCGACCAGGAGGACGACAGGACGTCCTAGGCGAGCCATCGGGTGCTCCTTCGCTGGAGGGGGAGGTGGACGGCCATCACGAGCGCCGCGACCACGACCATGTCGAGGCTCAGTGCGAGCGCCACGTTCTCCTGGCCGACCAGGACGTTGCCGGAGAGCGCGTCCGCGATCTGCAGGGTGACCAGCGGCACGGAGCTGCCGACCATCGCCGCAGCCGTCGCGTACGCGGCGAACGCGCTGCCGAAGAGCAGCACGAAGCCGCCGAGCAGGGACGGCAGCAGCACCGGGATGCCCACATGGCGCCAGTACTGCCAGGTCGTCGCCCCGTTGTCGTGGGCCGCCTCGCGCCACTGGACGCGCAGCCCGTCGAGCGCGGGCGCCACGGTCAGCACCATCAGCGGGACCAGGAAGTACAGATAGGTCAGGGAGAGGCCCCAGAACCCGTACAGCGACCAGCCGTGCTCGTCCAGGCCGAACGTGGTGGTGAGCACGCCCGCGTTGCCGAGGGTGGCGACGAAGGCGAAGGCGAGCGGGACTCCGCCGAAGTTGGCGAGCACCCCGGACGCGGTGAGGACGGCCTCGCGCAGCGCCCGGCCGCGCGAGGAGACCACGGCCTGGGCCAGGAAGAGACCGAAGACCGTGCCGGCGGCGGCGGTGAGCGCGGAGAGCCTGACGCTGCCGAGCAGCGCGGTCGCGTACGCGCCGTCCACGGACCGGGACAGGTTGTCGAGGCCGTACCCGCCGTCGGCGACGGTGAAGGCGCCGTCGGTCATGGCGAGCGCCGGGAGCCCGAAGGCGAGCGCGACGAGGAGCAGCAGCGGCAGCGCGGCGAGCCGGCCCGACGACGGCCGCCGCCGGGCCCGTCGCGCCGGGGCCGCGGGTACGGCCGGGGCCGTGGGGGAGCCGTCGGTCATGGGGGAACCGGCGGCCCCGGCTGCCACGGCCCCGGCGGTCCGGGCGGCCGTGGCGGTCCGGTCGGCCGCGGCGGCCGGGCCGGGCCCCGCCGGGGCGGCCGGGCGCGCGGTGGGCGCGCCGGCTGCCCCGGACGGGGTGGTGGAGGAGTGCGGAGTCATCGAGGCGTCACCCGGAGACGGCCGCGGCCCAGCCCTGCGACAGGGTCTCCTTGGCCTTGGCGGTCTGCTGCTCGGTGGGGAACTTCGGGGTGCCCGCGACCTTCGGCAGCGCGGCGGCGGCGGTCTTGTCGATCGTGCCGTCGGCCTCCATGGCCGGCATCAGCACGGGCCGGGCGTGACCCTTGAGCCACAGGTTCTGACCCTCGGCGCTGTACAGGTACTCCTGCCAGAGCCGGGCGGCCGCCGGGTGCGGGGCGTCCTTGTTGATGGCCTGCGAGTAGAACTGGGCGTAGACGCCGTCCGTGGGCACGGCGACCTTCCAGTCGATGCCCTTGGGCGCGAACTGCTCGGCGTAACCGGCGTTCAGGTAGTCCCAGTCGATCGAGATGGGCGTCTCGCCCTTCTCGATCGTGGCGGGGGTCGACTCGACCGGGTTGTAGTTGCCGTTCTTCTTCAGCTTGCCGAAGAAGTCGATGCCCGGCTTGATGTCGTCGAACGAACCGCCGTTGGCGAGCGCCGCCGCGTAGACGCCGCCGAAGGCCGAGCCCGACTTGGTCGGGTTGCCGTTGAGGGCGACCTTGCCCTTGTACTCGGGCTTCAGCAGGTCGGCGAAGGTCTGCGGGCAGACCTTGACGCGCTTGGCGTCGCAGCCGATGGAGACGTAGCCGCCGTAGTCGTTGAACCAGCGGCCCTGCGCGTCGCGCTGGGTCTCGGGGATCTTGCCGAAGGCGGCGACCTTGTACGGGGCGGTCAGGCCCTGCTCGCCGGCGGACTGCGCGAAGGAGGCGCCGAGGTCGAGGACGTCGGGGGCGCGGTCCTGGCCCTTGCGGGACTTCACCGCGTTGATCTCGTCCTGGCTGGAGCCGTCGGGGTTCTCGACGTTCACCTTGATGCCGTACTTCGCGGTGAAGCCGTCGATGATCGCGCCGTAGTTCGCCCAGTCGCGCGGGATGGCGATCGCGTTGAGCGTGCCCTCCTTCTTCGCGGCGGCGACCAGGGCGTCCATGCCGCCGGCTTCGGTGGCGGAGGTGGCGGTGGCGAGGTTCTTCCCGTCGGCGCCGGCGGCGCCCTTGGTGGGGGCGGCACCACAGGCGGTGAGCGTCAGGGCGGTCAGACCGAGTGCGCCGAGCAGGACGGCGGCGCGGGCAGGGGAGGTCACGCGTACTCCATGAGGGAAGGGGAGCGGGGCCAAGATGTATGAACAACTGTTGTCCATACAACTCCTGCATTACGGGGGGTCACGATGACCCCTCGGTGAACGCGAGGCGAAGCCCGCCCTGCGATTCCCCGGCGGAACGGGTTACCCGTGAGTTCGAGGCTGCCAGGGTCACCTGCGCCCGCGCCCGCACTCGCGCCCCGCCCGCGTCGCTCGGCGGGAGGCGTCGGCCCCCGGGCTCTTCCCGCTCAGCGGGAACCCCCTATGCCGTTTCGGAACACCCCCGGCGTAAGGTCCCCGAGGCCTCCGTCGAGGAGCTCGCCGCGACCGGATTCTTCAAGCTGCTCCAGCCCCGCGCCCACGGCGGCCACGCCGCCGACCCCGTCGCCTTCTGCACGGCCGTCAAGGAGATCGCGAAGGCCTGCGGCTCCACCGGCTGGGTCGCCTCGGTCGTCGGCGTCCACCCCTGGCACGTCGCCCTGTACGAGCCGAAGGCCCAGGAAGAGGTGTGGGGCGCCGACCCCGACGCCCGGATCTGCTCCTCGTACGCCCCCACCGGCAAGGTCACCCCCGTCGACGGAGGCTTCACCCTCACCGGCCGCCGGCACTTCTCGTCCGGCTGCGACCACACCGACCGGGCCCTCCTCGGCGGCCTCGTCACCGACGCCGACGGCCGCCCCGTCGACATGCGCACCTTCCTCGTCCCGCGCACCGCCTACCGCGTCGACGACGTCTGGGACACCGTCGGCCTGCGCGGCTCGGGCTCCAACGACGTCGTCTGCGAGGACGTCTTCGTCCCCGACCACCGCGCGCTCAGCTTCGGACCCGTCACCGCCCTCGACGCGCCCGGCCTCGCCGCCAACCCCGAGCCGCTCTACCGGCTCCCGTACGCCTCCGTCTTCACCACCACCATCTCCACCCCGATCGTCGGCATCGCCGAGGGCGCCTACGAGGGCCATGTCGCCGCCACCCGCGAGCGGTTCCGCGTCTCGTACGGCCAGCAGGTCGCCGAGGACCCCTTCGCCCAGGTCCGCATCGCCCGCGCGGGCGACATCGGCACCAAGGGCGGCCTGGTCACCGACGGCGACGGGCGGGTGCTGCGCGAGGACGGCGGCGCCATCGAGGGCCTGTACGCGGCCGGGAACTGCTCGGCGGCCGTGATGGGGGAGACCTATCCGGGACCGGGCGCCACGATCGGCCCCGCGATGGCCTTCGCGTGGGCGGCCGTCAACGACATCGCGGGCTCGTCCACTCCAACCGGGTCCTGGCCCGGGGGTCCTTGATGTACTCGACGGCGGCGAGCGCGGTGTCGCGGGCGGTGCCCTCCGGGTCCCCGTCGGCCAGGATCGACGCCAACACCTCTATGGCACGCGGATCCTGACGCATCGCCAGACCCCGGGCCGCCTCGGCCACCGTGTCCTCGTCGTCGTCCGCGAGCCGCGCCGCGAGCGCCTCCCGCAGGACCGGGGTGTCCTCGGGCACCTCCGCGAGCGCGAGCGTCGCCCAGTCCCGTACCCCGTGGTCGTGGTCCCGGCTCAGCGCGACCAGGGTCGCCACGGCCACCGGGTCCCCGGCGGGCACGGGCCCGGTCAGCGCGCACCCGAGCGCCCGGCGTACCTCGACGTCGGGATGGGCGGCAAGCCCCAGCATCTCGGGCAACGCCTCCGCTTCCCCGTACTGCCCGAGCGCGACGGCGACGGAGAGCGCGGGCTCACGGGCGGTGCCGGGCGTCGCAGGCCCTTCGCCGCGCGCCGCCTCCGCCGCCAGGCGGCGCAGGACCGGAAGGCCCCGGGGCGTGAAGCTGTCGAGGGCGCCCAGGACGCGGGCGCCGAGGGCGCGGCGCAGCGGGTCCTGGCTCGCGCACCAGGCGGACGCGGCCCGGAAGGACTCCTCGTCGTCGCGGGCCCCCAGCGCGCGGACCGCCTCCTTCCAGTCGTCCAACTCCGGGTCGCCGCAGCGCAGGGCCCGCGAGGCGAGCTCCTCGGGCGCGACCCGTACACCGAGCGCGCCCTCCAGGAGCGTGGCGACCGCCGCGTGCCCGGTCTGCTGCTCGTTGCCCCTGCTCGGCGCGCCGTCCTCCCGCAACACGTCGACGACGACGGTCACCCCACCGTCCTCCCGCACCCGCCGCACCACGGTCTCGGGAGCCCCCTCGGGCCCGCCTTCGGGTCCGCCCGCGCCTTCGGGTCCGCCCGTGTCGAGCAGCCCGCGCCGCAGCTCCTCGGCGATGTCCACGCCGATCCAGCGCCGCGCCTCGCGCAGCGCGTCCTCGGCCGGTCCGGCGCCGAACTCCAGGAGCGCCCGCACGCTCGCGGTCGAGCCGCGCCGCGCGGCCGCCACCAGCGGCGGCAGCCCGTCGGGCCCGGGCCGACTCGGGGCGGCGCCGTGTTCGAGCAGGATCCGTACCGTCTCCGCGTGCCCGAGCCGCACCGCCCAGTCCAGGGCCGTGAAGCCGTACGCCTCCGCCTGGTCGGCCGCCGCTCCGGCGGCGAGCAGCGCCCGCACCACCTCCGCGTGCCCGCCGCAGGCCGCCCCGCACAGCGGCAGGTCCCCGGCCTCCTCGCCGCTGCCCCGCGCCGGATCCGCGCCTGCGGCAAGGAGGAGCCGGACGATCCCCGGCTCGTTCGCCACGGCCGCCCGGTACAGCACGGTCTCCCCGTCCTCGTCGGCCGTCTCGGCGGAGGCGCCGGCCCGCAGGGCGCGCACCACGGCGTCGGCCCCCTCGTGCAATGCGTCGAACAGCGTGCTCATCCACCGACCTTCACCCGCCGGGCCGATCCGGCGCAAATGAGTTGGCGCGCCCAGGCGCGCGCCCAGGCGCACGCCCAGGCGCATGCGCAGAGCCCGGCACACGTCCGGCCAAACGTCCAAGCACACCCCGACACACGCCCCGGACCCCGCCCCCGCGCCCTCGCCCGCCCCGCGAACGTCCTACGCGTCGCACTCCAGGACCGTCCCGCACACCCCGCACCTGGCGCGAACCCGCCGCCCCGCCGGCACCCTCAGTCGCTGCCGGCACACCGGACACGGGAAGGAGACCCGCGCCGAGGCCCCGCTCCCCTCGAAGGCGTACGGAGCGTCCGCCGCCGCCCGCCCGTAGCGGCGGTCCTTCGCGTACCGGTGCCGGGCCGCCCACCCGGCCGCCGCCAGCGGGGGCCGCCGGGAGTCCCGTACCGCCTCCTCCCGTCCCCGCGTCCACGCCTCGTACGCCCGCGGGCTGGTGAACCACGGAGAGGGGTCCTCCCCGAACACCTCCGCCCGCTTGGCCAGCACGTACCCGAACTCCTCCGGCGTCAGATAGCCCAGCTTCTGGCTGGACATCCCGTCCTCCCGGAACGCGTCGAGCAGCAGCCAGCCCGCCCCCAGATAGGTGGTCACCACATCGGTGAGGATCTCGTTGTCCCGGGTGCCGGGAAAGTCGAGGTCGAGGCGGTGCAGGAGCACGTGCGTGATCTCATGGGCGAGCGCCGCGCCCACGTCCCTGCGGTGGCCGCGGAAGCGGTCGTTCAGCTCGACGAAGTACTCGGGTCCGGCCGCCAGTTCGACGGTCGCCGCGTGCTCCATCTGCCGGAAGCTCACGATCATCCGGGCCTCGGGCAGCCGCAGATGGTGCACCAGGGCCCTGGCGACCCGCTGCGCCCCGAGGTGGAGGTCCTCCTCGCCGGAGAAGGCGACGGCCGTCGCGGGCACGCTCGCCACGTACTGCCGTACCCCGTCCGCCGAGAGCCGCCGGTACAGCGCGGTGATCGCGGCCCGGACCGTGGCGAGGTGCGGGAACCCGTGCTCCACCGTGTCGGCTCCGCTTCCGTTCGGCACGCGGCACCCCCTTCCCTCCACCACTGTACGAGTCCGCGCGGTGCCACCGCGCTGGCCGAAATCGTCCCCTTGTGGCCCCCGCCGGGCGCTGTCCATAATCCGGACCAAACCTTGACGGGCACATGCCATCAAGGCGAACCCCCCACGAAAGGCAGACACTTGAAGAAGAACAGGTTCGTCCGCGCCCTGCAGAGAATCGCCGCGGCCGGCGTCGTCGTCCTCGCCGCCGTCAGCCTCCAGCCCTCCACCACCGCCTCCGCCGCGCCCGCGCCCGTCGTCGGCGGTACCCGCGCCGCCCAGGGCGAGTTCCCCTGGATGGTCCGGCTCTCCATGGGCTGTGGTGGCTCGATGCTGACCCCGCAGATCGTCCTCACCGCCGCCCACTGTGTGAGCGGCTCCGGCAACAACACCAGCATCACCGCCACCGTCGGCGTCGTGGACCTCCAGTCCAGCAGCGCCATCAAGGTCAGGTCCACCAAGGTCCTCCAGGCCCCCGGCTACAACGGCTCGGGCAAGGACTGGGCCCTGATCAAGCTGGCCTCGCCGATCACCTCGGTGCCCACCCTGAAGATCGCCGAGACGACCGCGTACAACAGCGGCACGTTCACCGTCGCCGGCTGGGGTGCCGCACGCGAGGGCGGCGCGCAGCAGCGCTACCTGCTCAAGGCCACCGTCCCGTTCGTCTCGGACACCGACTGCAAGAAGGCCTACGGCAGCGACCTCATCGCGGGCGAGGAGATCTGCGCCGGCCTCCCCCAGGGCGGCGTCGACACCTGCCAGGGTGACTCCGGCGGCCCGATGTTCCGCCGCGACAACGCCGGTGCCTGGATCCAGGTCGGCATCGTGAGCTGGGGCCAGGGCTGCGCCCGCCCGAACTACCCCGGCGTGTACACCGAGGTCTCGACCTTCGCCGCCCAGATCAAGTCCGCGGCGGCCACCCTCTAGTACGACCCCGAGCGGGTGCGGGGCTCCGCCGCCCCGTACCCGCTCCGCACGCACCACAGGCACGACAGGCACCACTCCGGGCGGGTACGGGACGGGCCTCCGCCCCCGTACCCGCCCGTCCCCGTCGGTCCCGCCCGTCCCCGTCGGTCCCGCCCGTCCCCGTCGGTCCCGTCGTCCCTGCCGGACCCCGTCGGCTTCTGTCGGTCCCGCCCAGCCCGTACGCCTACGCGAGCCGCACCGACTCCGGCGCCCCGCCCTCCAGTTCGAGGACCCACACCTCGTTGGCGCCCTCCCGGAGCACCGGGCCCGGCACGAACAGCGACTCCTGCGGGCCGACACCCCAGTACCGGCCCAGGCAGAAACCGTTCACCCACACGAAGCCCCGCGTCCCGCCCGGCAGCGAGAGCGCCGCGTCACCCGGCCCCGACACCTCCACGACCGCCCGGTAGAGCCCCGGTGGTCCGTCGGAGACCGCCGCCTCGGCCACCACCGGCCGGAACGGCACCTTCGCCACCGCCCCCGCCTCGAAGGCGTCAAGACGCAAGCCCCGGGCCCGCACCCCGTGCAGATACTGCCGCTCGTGCCGGACCCCGCCCGTGATCCCCTTCGGCTCCGCCACCCGCGGCCCGTAGTTGACCCGCCCGAGCGACTCCACCCACAGCTCCACCACCGCAGGTCCCGCCACCGGCTCAGGCAGCGCCCCGTCCTCCGCCGTCAGGACGCCCGCCCGCACCCCGTCCACGTACACCACCGCACGGTCCCGCAGCCCGGTCACGACCAGCGGATACGGCTGCCGCGGCCCGGGGATCTCCAGCCGGTACCGCACCAGACCCCGGTCCACCCCCAGCTCCTCGAAGGTCGGCGGCACGGCCGTCACCGACTCCTCGTCGCCGAGGGCCTCCAGGACCTCCGCCGGCGGCGCCCACTCCGCCAAGCCCGCCGCCACCGGCCCCGCGATCCGCCGAGGCGGCTCCGGCACCTCGGGCAGCGGACCCTCCACGTACTCCGCGAGCACCTCCCGGAACCGCCAGAACTTCTCCGTCGGCAGCCCCGCCTCGTCGATCGGCGCGTCGTAGTCGTACGAGGTCACCGTCGGCCGCAGCTCACCGTCGTGCCACTCGCCGGTCCGGTTCGCCCCCGCCCAACCCGCGAAGTTCGTACCCCCGTGCGCCATGTAGACGTTCACCGACGCCCCGCACTCCAGGATCTCCCGCAGCGCCGCCGCCGCGTCCCCCGCGTCCCGTACGGAATGCTCCGTACCCCAGTGGTCGAACCAGCCGCACCAGAACTCCATGCACATCAGCGGCCCCGACGGCCGGTGCCGCCGCAGCTCCGCGAACGCCTCCCGCGCCCCCGAGCCGAAGTTCGCCGTCACCAGGACACCCGGCACCGACCCGCCCGTCAGCATGTGGTCCTCCGGGCCGTCCGAGGTGAACAGCGGCACCTCCACACCGCAGTCGAGCAGCAGATCCGCGACCCGGCGCAGATATGCCTGGTCCGAGCCGTAACTCCCGTACTCGTTCTCCACCTGGACCATGATCACCGGCCCGCCCCGGCCGATCTGCCGCTCCACCACCTGCGGCAGCAGCGCACGGAACCAGCGCTCCACATGGCCCAGGAACTCGGCGTCGTCCGTCCGCACCCGCCGCCCCAGGCGCCCCGTCAGCCAGTGCGGCAGCCCGCCGTTCTCCCACTCGGCGCAGATGTAAGGACCCGGCCGCACGATCGCCCACATCCCGGCCGCCGCCACGGCGTCCAGGAACCGCCCGAGTGCCGCCACGTCCCCGTACCGGCCGGGCTCCGGCTCGTACAGGTTCCACGGCACGTACGTCTCCACACAGTTCAGGCCCATCGCGCGGAGCATCCCCAGCCGATGACCCCACTGCTCCTCGTGCACCCGGAAGTAGTGCAGCGCCCCCGACAGCAGCCGCACCGGCCGGCCGTCCAGAAGAAAATCCTCGTCACCCACAGCGAACGTGCTCATGGCCTCACCTTCGCCCTCTGGCGCCGGAGGGGTCCATGGACAAAGATCGTCGCTGTTTGGACGGAAGAGCGGTGCGGAAGAGCGCCACGGAAGCAGCCCGAAGAGCTCGCGCGAAGCAGCACGGAAGCCAGGCACGGACGCCCAACACGGAAGCCAGGCACGGAAGCCCAACACGGAAGACCGGCACAGCAGAGCAGCACGCAAGAGCGGCGCGGATGCGGCGGAGGAAGGCAGGTACGCCGATGTATCACACCTGGATGCGTTACTTCACGCCCAGCCCGGTCCACCACCGCCTCGGGCTCGTCTGCCTCGGCGTCGGACTCCAGCACGGCACCCTGCCCACCGTCGGCCCCCGCACCCTCGACCACCACGTCGCCGTCGTCGTCAGCGCCGGCAGCGGCTGGTACCGGGGCCCCGACGGCCGCCGTACGACCATCACCGCACCCGCCCTGATCTGGCTCACCCCCGGCGTACCCCACCACTACTCCGCCGACCCCGAAACCGGCTGGGACGAGTCCTTCGTCGACTTCGCGGGACCCGCCACCACCACGTACACCGAGCTCGGCTACATCGAACCCGACCGGCCCGTCGTCCCCCTCTCCGACGCCGCCCCCGCCCGCGCCGCCGTCGGCCGCATCGCCCGCGCCGCCCGCCGGGGCAACCCCCTCCTGGAGGTCGAGACCGGCGCCGCCGTCCACGAACTCCTCGTCGCCCTGCGCCGCGCCCGCGCCGACACCAACGCCGACGGCGACCCCGTCCTCACCGCCCTCGCCCGCGACGCCTTCCGGCCGCTGTCCGTCGCCGAACACGCCGCCCGGCACGGCATGACCCAGACCGAACTCCGTACCGCCGTCCGCCGGGCCGCGGGCTGCAGCCCCAAGGACTACCTCCTCACCATCCGTCTCGGCCGCGCCAAGGAACTCCTCGCCGCCACCGAACTGCCCGTCGCCGCCGTCGCCCGCCGCGTCGGCTACGACGACCCCGCCTACTTCTCCCGGCTCTTCACCCGCCGGGTCGGCACGGCCCCCGTCCGCTTCCGTGAACAGCAGGGCAGGGCCGTCCCCGGCGGCTGGAGCAACCGCATCCCGGATCCCGAACACCCACCGACGATCGCCTCGCGATCCGTCTAAGCTCGCTGCTCATGAGTGAGATCGACGAGTCCGTCACCACGGAACTGACCCGGCTGCGCGAAAGCATCGACAACATCGACGCGGCGGTCGTCCACATGCTCGCCGAACGCTTCAAGTGCACCCAGCAGGTCGGCGTCCTCAAGGCCCGCCACCAGCTCCCGCCCGCCGACCCCGCACGCGAGGCCCGTCAGATCGCCCGGCTGCGCGAACTGGCCGAGAGCGCGAAACTGGATCCGGCGTTCGCCGAGAAACTCCTGAACTTCATCATCGCCGAGGTCATTCGCCACCACGAGACCATCGCGGACGGAGCACAACCATGAACCGCGTCACCGTCTTCACCCTCGGCGGCACCATCTCCGCCCGCGGCGGCGACGCCAGCCGCATGACGGGCACGGAGGTCCTCGCCGGCCTGGGCCTCGCCGACGCCGCCGCCACCGACGTCGAGCTGCGCGACTTCCGCCGCCTCCCCAGCTCCTCCCTCACCTTCGAGGACCTCGCGGCCCTCGCCCACGACGTCCGCGAGGCCATCGCCGCCGGATCCGGCGTCGTCGTGGTCCAGGGCACCGACACCCTGGAGGAGACCGCCTTCCTCCTCGACCTGCTCTGCGAGACCACCCGGCCCGTCGTCGTCACCGGCGCCATGCGCCGCCCCGACCTGCCCGGCGCCGACGGCCCCGCCAACCTCGCCGCCGCGATCACCGTGGCCGCCGACCCCGGCTGCGCGGGCCTCGGCGTCCTCGTCGTCCTCGCCGACGAGATCCACGCCGCCCGCCTCGTCCGCAAGACCCACACCACCTCCGTCACCACCTTCGCCTCCCCGGGCGCAGGCCCCCTCGGCACCGTCGTCGAAGGCGAACCCCGCATCCTGCTCCGCCCCGCCGGCACCAGCGCGATCCACCCCCTCCACTTCGATCCGGCCGTACGGATCGCTCTCGTCGCCCTCTCCGTCGGCGACCGGGGCGAACTCCTCGACGACATCGACTCCCGCCACGACGGCCTCGTCGTCGCCGCCTTCGGCGCGGGCCACGTCCCCACCTGGCTCGTCGACCCCCTGGAGCGGCTCGCCGGCCGGATCCCCGTCGTCCTCGCCTCCCGCACCGGCGCCGGCGCGACCCTCACCCACACCTACCGGGGCCCCGGCTCCGAACACGACCTCCTGCACCGGGGCCTCATCCCCGCAGGGCCGCTCGACCCGGCCAAGGCCCGGCTCCTCCTCCACGCCCTCCTCTCCACCGGCGCCAAGAGCCCCAGCGGCTACGACCGCCCCGGGATCACCGCCGCCTTCGCGCACGTCACCGGCGCGGGCCTCGCCTGACAAGAGCGCGCCCGACGAGAGCGCGCCCGACGCCCCGTGGCCGAGCTCGCGGCGGAGACGAGCTCCGCCGCCGAGCCCGCGGCGGAAACGAGGCCCGCCGCCCGGCTCTCGGAGGAAACGACGACCCGCCGCTGAGCTCTCGGCGGAACTGGGCGGAACCCCCGTGCCCCGCCACCACCCCATCGGGCAGCATGGGCCCATGTCCGTACTGACGCGCGACGAAGCGCAGACCCGTGCCCAGCTCCTCGACATCGAGCACTACACGGTCGACCTCGACCTCACCACAGGCGACGAGACCTTCGAATCCACGACCGCGATCCGGTTCACCGCCCGCACCGCCGGGGACACGTTCGTCGAGCTGAAGCCCGTCACGCTCCACTCCGCCACCCTGGACGGCACCCCCCTCGACCCCGCCACACTCGCCGAGAACCGCCTCCCCCTCAGCCTCACCCAGGGCGAGCACGAACTGCGCGTCAGCACCACCATGCGCTACTCCCGCACCGGCGAGGGCATGCACCGCTTCACCGACCCGACGGACGGCGAGGCGTACGTCTACACCCAGGCGTTCATGGAAGACATCCAGCGCGTCTTCGCCGCCTTCGACCAGCCCGACCTCAAAGCCGTCTTCGACGTGAGCGTCACGGCCCCCGAAGGCTGGACCGTCCTCGCCAACGGCATCACCGAGCAGCAGCCCGACGGCCGCTGGAAGGCCGCCACCACCCCGCTGCTCTCCACGTACTTCGTCTGCGTCGCCGCCGGCCCCTGGCACTCCGTCCGCACCGAACACGCCGGATTGCCCTTCGCCCTCCACTGCCGGCGCTCCCTCGCCCCCCACCTCGACATCGACGCCGACGAGATCCTCGACATCACCAAGGCCTGCTTCGACCGCTTCCACGAGAAGTTCGACGAGCCCTACCCCTTCGACTCCTACGACCAGGCCTTCGTACCCGAGTTCAACGCCGGCGCCATGGAGAACCCCGGCCTCGTCACCTTCCGCGACGAGTTCGTCTACCGCTCCGCCGTCACCGTCACCGAACGCCAGACCCGTGCGATGGTCATCGCCCACGAGATGGCCCACATGTGGTTCGGCGACCTCGTCACCCTGCAGTGGTGGGACGACATCTGGCTCAACGAGTCCTTCGCCGAGTACATGGGCTACCAGACGATCAACGAAGCGTGCTCCGACCGCTTCCCCGACACCTGGATCGACTTCGGCATCGAGCGCAAGGCCTGGGGTTACGACGCCGACCAGCGCCCCTCCACCCACCCCGTCGCGCCCGACCCCGACGCTGTCCCCGACACCGCGTCCGCGCTGCTCAACTTCGACGGCATCTCCTACGCCAAGGGCGCCTCGGCCCTGCGCCAACTCGTCGCCTGGATGGGGGAGAAGGACTTCCTCGCCGGCATCAACACGCACTTCAAGCGCCACCGCTTCGGCAACGCCACCCTCGCCGACTTCATCGACAACCTCGCCTCCGCCACCGACCGTGACGTCCACGCCTGGGCCGACGAGTGGCTCCGCACCACCGGCGTCGACACCCTCACCTCCGAACTCGGCGGCGACGAGACCCGCACCACGCTCACCGTCCACCAGCACGGCAGCCGCCCGCACCGCATCGCCGTCGGCGTCCACGACCGCGACCTCGTCGACAGCCGTCGCCTCGTCCCGCGCGAGCACCTGGAGATCGACGTCCCGCAGACCGAGCCCCTCGAACTGCCCGGCCCGCGGCCCGCCCTCGTGGTCCTCAACGACGGCGACCTCAGCTACGCCAAGGTCCGCCTGGACGAGCACTCCCTGGAGAACGCCCTGCGCGGTCTCTCCGGCATCCCCGACGCCCTCACGCGCGCCGTCGTCTGGAACACCCTGCGCGACATGGTCCGCGACGGCGAACTGGAGCCCGACGCCTACCTCACGACCGCGGTGGCCCACCTCCCCGAGGAGACGGACCTGGCCATCGTGCAGGGCGTCCTCGCCTTCGCCCGCACCCAGATCGCCGACCGCTACCTCCCGCTCGACGAACGTCCCGCGGCCCTCGCGCAGCTCACGGCCCTGGCCCGCACCCTCATCCGCCACACCGAGGACGGCGACGCACCCGGACTGCGCCTCACCGCCGTTCGTACGTTCATCAGCAGCGCCACCCAGCCCGACACCATCGCCGGCTGGCTCGCGGACGGAACCGTCCCCGGCGGCCCCGAGATCGACCCCGAACTGCGCTGGCGCATCCTCGCCCGCCTCGCCGTCCTCGGCGCCGTCGACGACGCCGCGATCGACGCCGAACTGGCACGCGACCCCAGCGCCACCGGCCAGGAAGGCGCCGCCCGCTGTCGCGCCGCCCTGCCCACCCCGGAGGCGAAGGCGGCCGCCTGGTCCCGCCTCTTCGACACGGACGACCTCTCCAACTACCTCTTCACGGCCACGGCCCAGGGCTTCTGGCAGCCCGAACAGGCCGAACTGGTACGGGAGTACGTCCCCCGCTTCTACCCGGCGGCCATCGCACTCGGCGCCCGCCGAGGCCCGGCCATCGCGGAGGCGGCGGGCCGCCACGCCTTCCCGGCGTACGCGATCGACCAGGACTCCCTGGCCCTGGGCGAATCCCACCTCGAGGACCCCACCCTCACCCCGGCCCTCCACCGCAAGCTGACCGACCAACTCGCCGACCTCCACCGAGCCCTGAAGACCCGCAAGCCCTAGGTCGCGTCCGGAAAGTCTGGCCTGGCTCGCGACGCCCGGCACGCACGCTCGCCGCGTTGCCGAAATGCCCACGTAGCTCCGCTACGAGAGCATCCCGGCGCCTTGCGATCGCACGCACCGGACGCCGCGAGCCCCGCCCTTCGGGCGGACGACCATACTTTCCGGACACTCCCTAACCGGCCGGGCCCGGCCCGGATCCCATCCCACCCACCATCCGGCCCCGAAACCCACCGGCCGGGCCCGGGACCCGCCCGCCCCGGCCGGGCCCGGGACCCGCCCGCCCCGGCCGGGCCCGGGACCCGCCCACCCCCACCCACCCCGGCCGGAGGCTTCGCCCCGCCCAACAACCCCCGCCCACCCCGGTTGTGGGCCATCGTTCCGCAGGGCGGAACGGGTGGGCACAACCCGACCACCGGGCCGCACCACGAGCCGTCCATCACGGGGGACGGGGCCTTGTCCAGGCCCCGTCCCCCGTTCGGGTTGCTCCGGCGACATCGACGGACAAACCCTGAAAACCCCCGGCAGGCTCGTGCCCATGCGTGCCGAGCCCACCCCGCCCCTCGCGACCGACCCCACCGCCCTGCGTCCCCTCCTGGAGACCGTCCTCACCGCCCTCCAGGAAGGCGCGGCCGCACGCGGCGGCCCGATCCCGCCCGGCGGCCCGGACGCCGTCACCGCCCGCGTCCGCGAGGCCCTCGGAGGAGCCCCCCTCCCCGAGACCGGCACCACCCCCGAAGCCGCGCTCCACACCCTCACCCGCACCCTCGCGGAAGGCGCGGCCGACCCCTCCCACCCCCTCTGCGCCGCCCACCTCCACACCCCACCCCTCGCACTCGCCGCCGCCGCGGACCTCGCCGCCTCTGTCCTCAACCCCTCCATGGACTCCTGGGACCAGGCCCCCGCCGCCTCCGCCCTGGAAGCCCTGGTCACCGAGGCCCTCGCCCGCGAGGTGTACCCGCAGACCGGCCACACGCCCGACGCCCGCGCCGCCGAGGCGCACCCGCACACCGAAATCACCCGCCACACCTCCACCACCCTCGTCACCACCGGCGGCACCGAGTCCAACCAACTCGCCCTCCTCCTCGCCCGACAACGCCACGGCCCCGGCCACACCGTCCAGACCGTCGTCGGCGCCAACGCCCACCACTCCTTCCACCGCGCCGCCTGGCTCCTCGGGCTCCCCGAACCCGTCACCGTGCCCACCCCCAACGGCACCCTCGACCCCGTCGCCCTCGACGAGGCCCTCACCGATCTCCACGGCCACGGCTCCCTCCTCGTCGTCGCCACCGCCGGGACCACCGACACCGGCCGCATCGACCCCCTCCCCGAGATCGCCGACCTCTGCGACGCCCACCACGCCGACCTCCACGTCGACGCCGCCTACGGCGGTCCCCTCCTCTTCAGCGACACCCACCGCCACCTCCTCGCCGGCCTCGACCGCGCCCGCACCGTCACCCTCGACCTGCACAAACTCGGCTGGCAGCCCGTCGCCGCCGGACTCCTCGCCGTACGCGACGCGAACGACCTCACCGCCCTCTCCCACACCGCCGACTACCTCAACGCACCCGACGACACCGAAGCCGGCCTCCCCGACCTCCTCGGCCGCTCCCTCCGCACCACCCGCCGCCCCGACATCCTCAAGATCGCCGTCACCCTGCGCGCCCTCGGCCGCAACGGACTCGGCGCCCTCGTCGATCAGGTCTGCGCCCTCGCCCACCACCTCGCCGACCTCGTCGAGAAGTCCCCCGGCCTCCAGCTCTACGAACGCCCCACCCTCACCACCGTCCTCTTCCGCCCCACCGACGCCGACGACACCACCGTCGCCGCCGTCCGCCGCACCCTCCTCACCGAAGGCCGCGCCGTCCTCGGCCGCGCCCACGAAGACGGCCGGCTCTGGCTCAAAGTCACCCTGCTCAACCCCCACACCACCCCCGGCGACCTGGAACAGCTCCTCACCCTCGTAGAGGCCCAGACGGAAGGCAGCACCGACCGATGACCGGCAGCACCCCCCAGCGCCCCCACCACCCCCCGCGCGACCTCGACCAGCCCCACGACCTGGTCGGCATCGGCATCGGCCCCTTCAACCTCTCCCTCGCCGCCCTCGCCCACGGCGTCCCCGGCGGCCTCGACGCCGCCTTCTACGAACAGAGCCCCGCCTTCCACTGGCACCCCGGCCTCCTCATCGAGGGCGCCACCCTCCAAGTCCCCTTCCTCGCCGACCTGGTGACCCTCGCCGACCCCGCGAGCCCCTGGTCCTTCCTCAACTACCTACGCAGTCGCGACCGCCTCTTCCCCTTCTACTTCGCCGAGAAGTTCCACATCCAGCGCGCCGAGTACGACGCCTACTGCCGCTGGGTCAGCGGCCAACTCCCCGGCCTGCACTTCGGCCACCAGGTCGACTCCGTCCGCTGGAACCCCGAACGCGCCCTCTTCGAGGTCGACTTCACCCAACTCGACGCCGACGGAGAAGCCGAAGCCCTCGGCCGCGCCTACACCCGCAACGTCGCCCTCGGCGTCGGCACCGAGCCGTACGTCCCCGAACCCCTCAAACCACTCGCCGACGCCCCCACCGTCCCCGTCATCCACTCCGCCGACTACCTCCTCCACCGCGCGCAGCTCCTCACCGCCGACCACGTCACCGTCATCGGCTCAGGACAGTCCGGCGCCGAGATCTTCCTCGACCTCCTCCGCGCCCGCCCCGCCGGAGCCGAGAAGATCCACTGGCTCACCCGGACCGAGGCCTTCGCCCCCATGGAGTACTCCAAGCTCGGCCTGGAACACTTCACCCCCGACTACACCCGCTACTTCCACTCACTCCCCGAACCCACCCGCAACGAACTCGTGCCCCGCCAATGGCAGTTGCACAAAGGCATCGACGCCGACACCATCGCCGCCATCCACGACGAGCTCTACCGACGCACCCTCCACGGCGGCTGGCCCGACGCCGTCCTCACCCCCGGAGTCCGTGTCCGCACCGCGGGCCGCGTCGCCACCACCAAGGTCGAACTCCACCTGGAACACCTCCAGCAGTCCGCCCGCTCCCGCATCACCACCGACGCCGTCGTCCTCGCCACCGGCTACCGCGAACGCCCCGTCGACCGGATGCTCGCCGGACTCGACCCCTACCTCCGTCACGACTCCGCCGGACGCGCCAGGATCGACACCGACTACCGCCTCGTCCTCGACCCGTCCGTCACCGGCTCCGTCTACGTACAGAACGCCGAGAAGCACACCCACGGCGTCGGCGCCCCCGACCTCGGCCTCGCCGCCTGGCGCAGCGCCACCATCCTCAACTCCCTCACCGGCAAGGAGCCCTACCCCCTCCCGCGCCGCACCGCCTTCACCAGCTTCGGCCTGGAACGGCAAGAGGCGCCACGCATCCCGGCCCAAGGCCAGGCGCTGACGCCTCTCACACAGAACTGAACTCAGAACTGAACTCAGAGCTGAACACCGAGCTCAACGCACAGCTGAACCGCCGTGATCAGAACACCGGCACGCCGTCCCGGGTCAGCCTCCAGTCCACCGACGCGAACTGGCCCGGATCGATCGACCCCTTCGCCTTCACCCACTGGATGATCGTGTTGCGGATCTCATCCGAATTCGCCCACAGCTGCGGCGCGTTCGCCACATGCGGGAACGCACCACCGCCGCTGGCACGGTAGTTGTTCACCGCCAACACGAACCGCGCCGCCGGATCGATCGGCCGACCGCCGTACGACAGGTTCACGATCCGATCACCCGCCGGCTTGGCGATGTCGATCTCGTACGTCACCCCGAACACGGCGTCGTAGTTGTAGTCCGGCGTGCCGTCCGCGTTCGTCAACTTCGCCGTGTCCACCGGCGCCCCCGCCGGCGTCCGCACGTAGTACCGCGCGGAGAACTCCAGATAGTCCTTGATCTGCGCACCCGTCAGAAGTCGCGCCTCCAGGGTGTTCTCGAAGACATACAGACCCGCCGCGTCCCTGATGGTGACCTGCCCGGCAGGGATCGCCGCCGTACGGGAGAAGCAGGACGCCTGCGACAGGACCGGCAGAGCAGCGTACTCGCCGCCGGCCAGCGCCGCCCGCACCGTCTCCGCCTGCACGTGATTGATCAGATCGATGATCGGCTCGTCCTTCCACGGCGCCTGGGCCGTGGCCATCGTCGCGGAGGACGTACCGATCACCTGATTGACGTACGCCACGACCTTCTTGTGCTCGTCCGCCAGCAGCCCCACGATCTCCGGGTCCTCCTCCACCGTGTTGGAGTTGAGGACCTGCGCACCGACCTTCTCCACCACCCAGCGGCCCCGCGACCACACGAGGTCGAAGTCGAAGAGCGTCAACCGCTGCCCCCACTTCAGCGGCTCGGACAGCACGACGTCCTTACCCGTCTCCTTGTTCTTCACCCGGTACTCAGGGATCTCGGTGTGCGCGTGCCCCACGAGGATCGCGTCGATCCCGGGGACCTGCTCGGCCACCAGACCGGCCGCGTTCTCGATGTGCGGAAGCTGATCACCGTACGAGGACGTGCCACTGGAACCCGAGTGGGCGGACACGACCACGACATCGGCGCCCATCGACCGCAGCTTCGGCACCCACTTCGCCGCCTGCTCCTCCAGACCCGGGAAGACCATCTTGCCGCTGACGTTCGCCTTGTCCCAGATGGCGATCCCCGGATTGGTCAGACCGAGAACGGCGACCCTCACGTCCCGACCGTGCGGAGTGCGCAACCGGTGCATGCTGTACGGCGGGAACGCCGGCCGCAGCGTCTTCGCGTCGAGCGCGTTGGCACCCAGCAGCGGGAAGTCGCACTGCTCCTCGAACTTCCGCAGCACCGGGATGCCGTAGTTGAACTCGTGGTTGCCCAGCGCGGCGGCGTCGTAGCCGATGGCGTTCATGGCCTGCGCCATCGGGTGCACCGGACCCCGGCGAGCGGTGATCGGGTCGACCTTGGCGTAGTAGTACGACAACTGGGTGCCCTGGATGGTGTCACCGGCGTCGATGAGAAGCGTGTTGCGCCTCCCCTTCGCCTTACGCACCTGATCGACCAGGGTCGATATCTTCGCGAGGCCGACGTCGTTGTGCGCCTTGTCGTCGAACTCCTTGTCGGTGAAATAGTCCCAGTTGAAGACGTTGCCGTGCAGGTCGGTCGTGCCCATCACGGTGAACGAGTACCGCTTGGCCGGCCGGGGACGAGACTCGTGGGCCCGCGCCGGTGCGACCGCGGCCCCCGTGGCGACAGCGGCTCCGGCTCCGACCGCGACGGAGCTCTCCAGGAACGTCCGACGGTTCAACGGCATGTGTTCTCCTTGGTCCAGTGGCGCACAACGCGCGTAGATTCTGGCCCACGCCGTCCCACCGGCAACAGAGGTTTCCGGTTACGGAGTGGGAAAGTATCCGGGACCACAGCGATGCGCCCACGAGGGAGCCAGCCATGACGACCCCCCGGTCGACGCCCCACCCGACCCCCGAAGCACCGCAGGTCGCGGTCCGCGGAGAAGCCCGACTCGACGTCGACCCCGAGATCGCCCGCGTCGGCGTCACCATCAGCGCCCGCGGCACGGACCGGACCACGACCCTCGCCGACCTCACACGGCGCAACACCCTCGCCCTCGACCTCATCAAGTCCTACGGCCGAGCCGTCGAGAACCTGGAGACCGGCTCCTTCTCCATCACCCCCGAACCCGCCAAACACGGACGCGGCGAACGCGTCCGCGCCTACCAGGGCCACGTCCACCTCACCGCCGAACTCGGCGACTTCACCGCCCTCGGCGAACTCGTCACCCGCCTCGCCGACCTCGACCTCACCCGCGTCGACGGCCCCTGGTGGGCACTGCGCCCCGACTCCCCGGCCTACGCGGAGGCCCGCCGCACGGCGGTAGGGGAAGCCGTCCAACGCGCCCGCGCCTACGCCGACGCGCTCGGCACCTCCCTGGCCGCCCTCCTCGAACTCTCGGACACCGGCCTCGTCCCCCCGCCCGCCCCGGTGGGCGGCATGCGGATGGCCTTCGCGGCGGAATCCGTCGACACGGCCCCACCCCTCGACCTCGAACCCCAGCGACAGACCGTCACGGCCGAGGTCATGGCCCGCTTCACCATGACCCCACCGACGCTGTAGAGGGTCGCCCCGAACCGGCCCGACGTGCTCATCGGAGCACCCACCCGCACAGATTCAAGACTTGTCAACAACCTTTCACGCAAAGGTTGTTGAACGGCCATGCCCGACCCCTCAACTACCCGCCGGTAAGCCCTAGGCTCGAACCATGCGCCGAGCGAAAATCGTCTGCACCCTGGGCCCCGCCACCGACTCGTACGACCAGATCAAGGCACTGGTCGAAGCCGGAATGGACGTCGCCCGATTCAACCTCAGCCACGGCACCTACGCCGAACACGAGGAGCGCTACCAGCACGTACGCAAAGCCGCCGACGAGACCGGCCGAAGCATCGGCATCCTCGCCGACCTTCAAGGCCCGAAGATCCGCCTCGGCCGCTTCCGTGAAGGTCCCGTACTCCTTGAACGCGGCGACGACTTCACCATCACCGTCGAAGACCACGAAGGCGACCGCACCACCTGCGGCACCACCTACAAGGGCCTCGCCGGCGACGTCACCACCGGCGAGCGCATCCTCGTCGACGACGGCCGCGTCACCCTCGAAGTCACCGCGGTCGACGGTCCCCGCGTCCACACCCGCGTCGTCGAAGGCGGCATGGTCTCCGACCACAAGGGCCTCAACCTCCCCGGAGTCGCCGTCTCCGTCCCCGCCCTCTCCGAGAAGGACATCGACGACCTCCGCTGGGCCCTGCGCACCGGAGCCGACATCATTGCCCTGTCCTTCGTCCGCAGCGGCCGCGACATCGAGGACGTCCACCGCATCATGGACGAGGAAGGCCGCCGCCTCCCCGTCATCGCCAAGGTCGAGAAGCCCCAGGCGGTCGAGGCCATCGACGACATCGTCGCCGCCTTCGACGGCATCATGGTCGCCCGCGGCGACCTCGGCGTCGAAATGCCCCTCGAACAGGTCCCGATCGTCCAGAAGCGCGCCATCAAGCTCGCCAAGCGCAACGCGAAGCCGGTCATCGTCGCCACCCAGATGCTCGACTCGATGATCGACAACTCACGCCCGACGCGCGCCGAGGCCAGCGACGTGGCCAACGCGGTCATCGACGGCACGGACGCGGTGATGCTGTCCGGCGAGACGAGCGTCGGCCGCTACCCGATCGAAACCGTCCGCACGATGGGCCGCATCGTGGAGGCCGCGGAAGAGGACGTCCTGGCGAAGGGCCTCCCGCCCCTCACCGAACGCAACAAGCCCCGCACCCAGGGCGGAGCCGTGGCCCGGGCCGCCGCCGAGATCGGCGACTTCCTCGGCGCGAAGTTCCTCGTCGCCTTCACCCAGTCGGGCGACACCGTCAAGCGCCTCTCCCGCTACCGCTCACCCATCCCGCTCCTCGCCTTCACCCCCGACCCGGCCACCCGTGCCCAGCTCAACCTCACGTGGGGCGTGGAAACCTTCCTGGGCCCCCACGTCGACTCGACGGACGCGATGATCGCCCAGGTCGACGAGGAGCTCCTCCGCATCGGCCGCTGCCGCAAGGGCGACACGATCGTCATCACGGCCGGCTCCCCTCCGGGCGTCCCCGGCTCCACGAACCTGGTCCACGTCCACCACATCGGCGACCCGGTCACCCGAACTCCCTGACCGTGGTTCAGGACTTGGGCCCGACATGGAGGTCCATGAGGGCGACGGAGGCTTTGCGGGCGACGGAGATGTTCTGCGCGGTACGCGACTGTCTGGCGCCCTTCCACTCGACGCCGACGAGGTCGAGGGCGGCCGTGAAGAGCCCGATGATGTCGGCGGACGTGTTGGTGAAGAAATACCGGGGGTACTCGTACCGCTTCATGCGCCCGCCGATGAGCTTCTCGGTCCAGTTGACGATCCGGCACCCGTCGGAGTGGATGAGCCCCCAGATGAACGCCCAGGACCGCCGCGCGGCACGCCTCGATCAAACCCGGCCAGGCGTCCGCGCACGCGATGCGGAGATGGTGGCCGCCTTGGGGATGCTCGCTGATGCAGCCGTCTCCCAGGTAGAGGCCGAGCAGGTAGGAGTACGCGGGGGTGTTCTCCGGTACCCCCGGTAGTGGACGGCACCTTGGGCAGGGAACGGTCTGGCTGTTGACGCTCGGCAAGGGCTCAAGTCGCGTCGTCCATGCCCGTAACGCGGCTCGGGAGATGCCGGTCTGCTTGCTGACGGAGTTGAGGCTGCGCCCCTCGGCGACGAGTGTCAGGGCGCGCTTGCGCGTCTGAAGGTCGTACATACATGCGAGCATCGTGCGCGACGGTTAGCCGCCGGGTGGGTTTCGCGAGTCGTTCACCGGAGAGAGTGAACGATGATCGCTAGCTCGTGACCTTGGAATCGAAGGAAAGGTGCCCCGGGTCGGACTCGAACCGACACTGTGTGGGTTTTGAATCCACTGCCTGCTGCCAATTGGGCTACCGGGGCCCGCGAAATCAAAGGTTTCCGATGACCCGCTGCGCGTCCACCATACCGCAGCTAGGTAGGCTCATGGGGAGCAGCTTGCCCGCCAACGAGGAGCCCCCGTGACCGCCCCCGAGTCGCCCCAGCCCGCCGCCGACGATGCCGACGCGTCGCACGTCCCGCCGCTGACGACCCGTGTCGTCATCGCCGAGGACGAGGCCCTCATCCGCATGGACCTCAAAGAGATGCTCGAGGAAGAGGGCTACTCGGTCGTCGGCGAGGCCGGCGACGGTGCCCGGGCCGTCGAGCTCGCTCGGGAGCACCGGCCCGACCTCGTCATCCTGGACGTGAAGATGCCCGTCCTGGACGGCATCTCCGCCGCCGAGAAGATCGCGGGCGAGTCCATCGCCCCGGTCCTCATGCTCACCGCCTTCTCGCAGCGCGACCTCGTCGAGCGTGCCAGGGACGCCGGGGCCATGGCGTACCTGGTGAAGCCGTTCAGCAAGAGTGACGTCGTGCCGGCCATCGAGATGGCCGTGTCGCGGTTCGCGGAGCTGCGGGCGCTGGAGAAGGAGGTCGAGGACCTCTCGCAGCGGCTGGAGACGCGCAAGCTGGTCGACCGGGCGAAGTCGATCCTTCAGACGCAGTACGGCCTGACCGAGCCCGCCGCGTTCCGGTGGATCCAGAAGACGTCGATGGACCGGCGCATGTCGATGCAGCAGGTCGCGGAGGCGGTCATCGAGGACGCCGAGGAGAAGAAGGCGGCCAAGGGCCAGTAGGAGCGGCGCCCACGCGCCACCGAGTACGAGAAGGCCCGCCCCACATCCTTGTGGGGCGGGCCTTCTGTCCGTGGGGACGGGCTACTCCTCGCCGAGGTACGTCTTGCGGACCTCGTCGTCGTGCAGGAGGTCCTGCCCGGTGCCGGAGAGCTTGATCTTGCCGACCTCGAGGACGTATCCGTGGTCCGCGAGGGACAGGGCGGCCTGGGCGTTCTGCTCGATGAGCAGGATGGTCATGCCTTCGGCCTTGAGGGTGGCGATGGTCTCCATGATCTTCTGCATCATGATCGGGGAGAGGCCCATGGAGGGCTCGTCGAGCATGAGCAGCTTGGGCTGGGACATCAGGGCCCGGCCCATGGCGAGCATCTGCTGCTCACCGCCCGAGAGGGTTCCGGCGGCCTGCTTGCGACGTTCGCCCAGGATGGGGAAGAGGTCGTAGGCGCGCTGGATGTCCTTCTCGATGCCGTCCTTGTCCTTGCGGAGGAAGGCTCCGAGCTGGAGGTTCTCGGCGATGGTGAGCTTGGGGAAGATGTGCCGGCCCTCGGGGGAGTGGGCCATGCCGAGGGAGACGACCTTGTGGGCGGGGATCCCGTTGAGGACCTGGCCGTCGAAGGTGATCTTTCCGCTGCTGGGCTTGATGAGGCCCGAGAGGGTGCGCAGGGTCGTGGTCTTGCCGGCGCCGTTGGTGCCGATGAGGGAGACGACCTGGCCGGCCTCGACGGAGAAGGAGATGCCCTTGACGGCTTCGATCTTGCCGTAGGCGACCCTGAGGTCCTCGACCTCGAGAAGAGCGGTCACTTGGTGTCTCCTTCGGTGGTGCTGTCCGCTGCCGGAGCGTCGGCCTCGGGAGCCTCGGGGGCCTCCTCCGAGGGAGCCTCCTCAGTCTCGGCCTCGGCTTCGGCGGCCTCGGCCTCAGCCTCGGCCTCCGCGTGCGCCTCCGCCGCCTCGACCTCGGCGACCTCCTCCGCGCCGGGCGCGCCCTCGAACGGCGTGCCGAGGTAGGCCGCGACGACGCGTTCGTCGCCCTGGACGACCTCGGAGGTGCCTTCGACGAGCTTCTCGCCCTGGACGAGCACGGCGACGCGGTCGCACAGGTTGAAGATGAACTTCATGTCGTGCTCGATGACGAGGACGGCGATGCCCTTGTCACGGATGGCGAAGACGAGTTCCTCGGTGGTGCGGGTCTCGTTCTGGTTCATGCCGGCGGTCGGCTCGTCCAGGAGGAGCAGGCCGGGGTCGCTGGCGAGGGCGCGGGCGATCTCCAGCTTGCGCTGTTCGCCGTAGGGCAGGTTCCGCGCCAGGTGCTCGGCCTTGGCGGCGAGGCCGACGAACTCGAGGAGTTCCATGGCCCGTTCGCGGGAGGCGACTTCCGCCTTCTTGAAGCCGGGGCCGCGCAGCAGCGCGGACCAGAGGCCCTCCTTGGTCCGGGTGTGGCGTCCGACGAGGACGTTCTCCAGGACCGTCATGTTGGAGAAGAGGCGGATGTTCTGGAAGGTCCGGGCGATGCCGGCCTTGGTGACCAGGTGCGGCTTGGGCGGGAGGACCGTGCCCTTGTAGCTGACCTGTCCCTCGGTGGGGATGTACAGACCGGTGAGGCAGTTGAAGAAGGTCGTCTTGCCGGCGCCGTTGGGGCCGATGAGTCCGACGATCTCGCCCTCGCGGACGGTGAGGTCCACGTTGCGCACGGCGGTGAGTCCGCCGAAGCGCATGGTGACGCCGCTGGCGTCGAGGACGGTGGCGGCGGTGGAGGCCGCTGCCGTGTTTTCCGTGGTGGTGGTCGTCGTCATGGCGTTCACGCACCCGCCTTCGAGGTTCCGACGATCGGGTCGGCGGGCGGCCGCTGGTCCGGTACGTCGAGCTTGTCGGCGCTCTCCTCGTGCTCGTGGTACTCGAGCTGGGCGCGCCGGTTGGGGATGAGGCCCTCAGGGCGGAAGCGCATCAGCAGGATGAGCGCGAGGCCGAACGCGAGGAGCTGGAAGTCCTTGAGGAAGGCCAGCTTCTCGGGGATGAGGAAGAGCAGCGCCGCGCCGAGGAGCGGGCCGCGGATGGTGCCCATGCCGCCGAGGATGACGGCCGCGAGGAGGAACGCGGAGTTCGGGGCGACGGGGCCGGCGAACACGTACATCTCGGGGAGGACCGTGCCCTGGAAGTGGGCCTGGACGGTGCCGGCGACGCCGGCGAGGGTGGCGCCGAGGGCGAAGGCGATGAGCTTGACCCTGAAGCCGTTGATGCCCATGGCGGTCGCGGCGGTCTCGTCCTCGCGGATGGCGACCCAGGCGCGGCCGATGCGGGAGTCCTGTGCCCGGCTGAAGACCAGGACGACGAAGACCATGACGAGCAGCATCAGCAGGTAGTAGTTGGCGTAGCTGCCGAGTTCCACGCCGAGGATGGTGTGGGTCTCGCCGAAGTCGTAGCCGAAGATGTTCAGCGCCGGGATGTTCGGGATGCCGTTGGGGCCGTTGGTGATCTGGGGTCCGTTGTCGCCGTCCATGTTGTTGACGGTGATACGGAAGATCTCTCCGAAGCCGAGCGTCACGATGGCGAGGTAGTCGCCGTGGAGCCGGAGGGTCGGAGCGCCGATGATCACGCCGAAGATCAGCGAGGCGAGCGCTCCGATGATCATGGCGGCCCAGAACGGGAGCTCGATGTCGAGCGCGGAGGCCGTGGACCCGGAGACGAGGGCGGCGGTGTACGCGCCGACGCCGAGGAAGGCGACGTAACCGAGGTCGAGCAGGCCCGCCAGGCCGACGACGACGTTCAGTCCGAGGGCGACCGTCGCGAAGATCAGGATCTGCACGGCGATCACGGTGAACGTGTCGGTGGTCTGGGTGAAGGGGAAGACGGCCGCAGCGGCGAACGCGGCGACGGCGGCGACCTGCTTGTTCTTGGAGGCCAGGGCGGAGATGCGGCCCATGAGGCCGGCCTTGTTGAGGGCGGCCGCGCCGAAGCCCACGAGGAGCAGGTAGCCGAGGAACAGCTCGGGGTACTCGGTGGAGATGCCGTAGGTGACGGCGTACATGCCGATGGCGAAGGCCACGACGATGAGGAGGATCTCCGCCCAGGAGGGGATCTCCCGGGGCTTCGCCGCCTTGTGGCTGTCGTCCTTGACGAGGAACGCGGCGAGGGGGATGAGTGCCGCGACGAAGGCGACGTAGGCGCCCGGTTCCCAGTGGGCGATGCCGCCGAGCTGGGCCGCGATGGCGATCACGGTGTACCAGGTGGTGCCGAGCGTGCCGAGGGCGAGGAACTGCAGTGCCTTCGTCGATCCGGCGGGGGTGAGCCAGCCGAGGCCCTTGACGCCGAGCCCGGAGAGGGCGAAGAGCGTCAGGAGGAGGCCGCCGACGAGGGTGAGGAGCTGGAGTCCGCCGGGGTAGCCGGTGACGGTGAGGTCGCCGGGGAACTCGGTGGTGTAGGTCCAGGCGAGGAAGGTGCTGGCGACGGTGGCGAGGCCACCGGCGGCGACGATCCAGTGGAGGAGGCCGGGCGCCTTGGCGTCGGTCTTCTCGGGGGCCGGCGTGCCGGACTCCGCGGGAGTCTCGGGGGTGTCGGGGGTCTTGGTGAGGTCGGTGGTCATCGCGATCACGCCCTGTCCGCGGCGCGTTGTCCGAGCAGACCTTGTGGCCTGAACAGGAGCACCAGGATGAGGAGGGAGAACACCCAGATGTCCTTCCAGGCACCGCCGCCGAACTGCGCCATCCCGGGGATGTGCTCGACGTAGGCGATGGAGAGGGTCTCCGCGAGACCGAGCACCACGCCGCCGATCATGGCGCCGTAGATGTTGCCGATGCCGCCGAGGACTGCTGCGGTGAAGGCCTTGAGGCCCAGCAGGAAGCCCATCTCGAAGCGGATCTGGCCCTTGTCGAGGCCCTCGGCGACCGCTGCGACCGCGGCGAACGCGGCGCCGATGGCGAAGGCCATCACGATGATGCGGTCGGTGTTGATGCCCATCAGCTTCGCGGTGTCCGGGTCCTGCGCCGTGGCCTGCATGGCGCGGCCGCTGCGGCTCTTCGAGACGAAGAGGCCGAGGGCGAGCATGCACGCGGGGGCGGCGACGAGGACGAACGTGTCGGCGCGGGAGATCGACAGGCCGTCGAAGATCTCGAAGGGTCCGCCCTTGAATTCGGGGAAGGTGACCTTGCTCTTGGCTCCCGGGTAGAAACCCCAGATGAGCTGCTGGAGCACGATCGACAGACCGATGGCCGTGATCAGTGGCGCGAGCCGTGGCGCCCCGCGCAGGGGACGGTAGGCGAAGCGTTCGGCGGCGGTGGCGACGGCCACGGAGACCACCGCGCCGCCTATCAGCATGATCGGGATCGCGATCACGAGGGCGGTGCCCTCGGGCAGGATCGTGTATGCCGTGAGCGCGCCGAAGCCGCCGACCATGAAGATCTCGCCGTGGGCGAAGTTGATGAGCTGGACGATGCCGTAGACCATCGTGTAACCGATGGCGATGAGGCCGTAAAGGGCCCCCAGGGCAAGGCCGTCGGCCAGCTGTTGCGGCAGTTCGTTCACCGCAGGGCCTCCGATGAGCGTGTCGGATATGACACCGCGCGAGGGCGCTGTTTGCGCCCTCGCGCGGCTTGGTTCAGGTGGTGCGTGTGCGGGGCAGTGCGGGGTGTCAGTCCTGGAAGGTCTCGGACTTGACGTCGACCCAGGCGCCGTTCTTGACCTGGTAGACGGTGAGCTGCTTGTTGGTCGTGTCGCCGTACTGGTCGAAGGAGACCTTGCCGGTCACGCCCTCGAAGGAGACCTTCGACATGGCCTCGGTGACCTTGGCGCGGGCGTCGTCGGGGAGCTTGCCGTCGTTGGCGGCGACGACGGCCTTGACGGCCTGGATGATCGACCACGCGGCGTCGTAGGAGTAGCCGCCGTAGGCCGCGTACGGGTCCTTGTAGCCCGCCGCCGAGTAGTCGGCGATGAACTTCTTGGCCGTCGGGAGCTTCTCGACGGGGAAGCCGACCGAGGTGGCCAGGTCACCGTCGTTGGCCTCGCCGGAGGCCTTGATGAACTCGGGGTCGTAGATGCCGTCGCCGCCCATGGTGGGGATCTTGGCGCCGGCCTTCTTGACCTGGTCGGAGAGCAGGCCGCCCTCGGGGTACTGGCCGCCGAAGTAGACGGAGTCGGCGCCCGAGCCCTTGATCTTGTTGGCGGTGGAGGAGAAGTCCGTCTCCTTGACCGTCACGGAGTCCGTGCCGACGACGGTGCCGCCGAGGCGCTTGAACTCGTCCGAGAAGATCGCGGCGAGGCCCGCACCGTAGGTCTGCTTGTCGTTGACGACGAAGACCTTCTTCTTGCCGGCGTCCTTGAACAGGTAGTTCGCGGCGAACTTGCCCTGGATGACGTCGGTGGTGGCGGTACGGAAGTAGGTCTTGAAGGGGCGCTTGAACTCGCCCTTGCCCCAGTTGTCGCCCTGGGAGAGGGACGGGTTGGTGTTGGCCGGGGAGACCTGGGTGAGGTTGGCCTTGTCGAAGTCGGCCTGCATCGACTGCGAGACGCCGGAGTTCAGCGGGCCGACGACGCCGAGGACGTCCTTGATGCCGACGAGCTTGGTGGCGTTGGCCTTGCCGGTGGCCGGGACGGCCTGGTCGTCGAGGGCCTCGATCTTGAAGGTGACGCCCGGGACTTCCTTGTTCTTGTTGGCGGTCTGGACCGCCAGGTCCACGGAGTTCTTGATGCCCTGACCCAGCGCCGAGAGCGAGCCGGTCAGCGGCGCGTCGACACCGATGACGACGGTGGTGCCGCCGCTGGAGTTGTCGCTTCCGCCCTTGTCGTCGCGCGAACCGCAGGCGGTGAGGGTGAGTGCTCCCGTGGTGATCACGGTGGTGAGGATGAGCAAGGAACGGTGTCGCACGATGAATCCTTTCCCTGGCGCGGCCCCCTCGAGCTGAGGCGGTGCCGTGAAGCATGGAGCTGGAGGTGCCGTTTGTGAATGCCGGGCCGTACTGGGGATGACTGGGTGATGCAGGGCCGTGCAGTGGACGCGCCCGGCGGCGCGGTAACTGGCGGTGACTCTAAGCGCAGGTGGAGGAGGTGGGGAGCGGCGAGGTCAGGATGTGACTGTCTTGTTATCGCGAGGGGGAGAGGAGGTGGACAGGGGGTGGGTAAATTGGCGCAATTCGGTCAGCACGCCGGTGTCCGCATGGTGAGAATGCCCAGTTCCGCTAAGGGGCTTGAGCGGATCTTGCTCCTGTCGGGCCGCCCGTGAGGGTCTCCGGATATCGGACAGTCGCCCAATGTCAGCGGACGGAACGCTGAGTGCAGGGCTCCGTTTTCTCATTGCGCGAATGTTACGGAGTGTTACGGCGGGGGCTTCCAGTTCTCCGAGCTTCCGGTCGCGCCGTTCGCCGACGCGCACCGTCTTCGGGTCTCCTTGTCGACGAATTCCGACGCCGCCTCGCGGCCTCGGGTGCGCTCCTGGGCGCGGGCGAGCGCGAGGATTTCGTCGTGTATCACCAACTGCTCGTTGGACAGCCCCTTTTGCTCCCAGTCGAGCCCTGCCCACTTGCTCCCGACCAGGGCCTCCTTGACCCAGTACGCGACGAGATCGGTGCAGGTCTCCACGGCCGTCCTGGCCTGCGGTGGGGCGGGGTCGGGGTGGTCGCGCGAGCAGCCGGAGAGGACGGCGGTCACGGTCAGAACGCCGACGGCCAGGGCCGCGGAGAGTGCGGCCCTGGCCGGTGCGTACGCCCGCGGGCGCGGCTGTCCGTACGCCGGTGCGCCCGCGCGTACGGACGTCCGTGCGTCCGTGCGTGCGCGCGGCGGGAAGCCCATGGGTGGGACGCTAGGGGATCCCGCGTGCGGGCACAACAGCAGTCCGGACTACGGCAGTTGGACGAACGGCGCCAGGAAGGAGCGGGCGCCGGGGGTGTCGAGCCGGTACACCACGTTGGTTGCGTAACAGGGCGTGTCGCCGGTGATCGTGGTGGCGACCAGGGTCAGCCTGCCGTCGAGCGTGGCGAAGTTCGGGCCGCCCGAATCGCCGTAGCAGGCACCGCCGTTGCCCTGCGGCGCGCTCATGGCGAGCCGGATCCACGCGTCGTTGAGCGCGTTGAAGGTGACCGGGGCCTTGAGGCGGACGCCGCCGCCCGGGTGGGTGTGCCCGCCGGGCCCGCGGCGCGCCTCCTGCGTTCCGTAGCCGGCGACGACGAACGAGGTGTCGTCGAGGCCCTGTGGGCCGAGTGCGGAGAGCGCGCCGGCGGCGGGGAGGGCGGCCGGCTTGAAGGACCAGCGCTCGGCGACCTTCGCGGCGGGCAGCTGGATCACCGAGATGTCGTGGGTGTCGGAGGCCGGGCCGGGATAGGCGGGGTGGTTGTGCGCGGTGCCCTCGACGGCGACTGTCTCCGCCACGGCGGTCGGGTCGCCCGGGTGCTCGGCGGCGGCCTTGTCCAGGCCGGCCTGCACGTCCTGGTCGAGCGACACGTGGAACCGGACGTTCTCCGGCCAGTCGGTGGTGCAGTGCGCCGCGGTCAGGAAGGTGTCCGCGTCGATCATGGTGCCGGAGCAGACCCAGTCGACCCGGTCGGGCGTGCCCGGGTCGCCGTCGGCGTCCCAGGTCGCGACCAGCGCGCCGACCTCGGTGCGCTCGGGCGCGGGGGCGGCGTTGTACGAGTTGATCGCTGCGGACGGGATCGCGGTGGCGAGGGCGGCAGCGCAGGCCGCGGCGGTGATGGCGCTCGCCACGGTGGTGGAGCGTACGACGGTCACGAAGAACCCCTCGGTGTGTGAGTGGGACCGGTGCTCTCCTGTGGGGGAGGTGCGTCAGTGAAACGGGTGTCGGGTGCGGGGACAAGAGGGCCGGGGGTGGCTGGTGGAGTGAGTCAGGTCGGACCCTGTTCCGGCGTCCGGAGGCTGGTACCGGAGCCCGGCGACGCGACGTTCGGAAGCCGACGTTCCGTCTCCGGAGACCGGGTTTCGCCGCAGCGGGCCCGAACCGGCACCCGAGCGTGGGATTCGTCCCGGTACCGGCGCCCGCTCCCGGGGGCAGAACGCCGGCTCGGGTGCCCGCACTCGGGGCCCCGACGGTGACTCTGTGTGTGCCGTGACACGGCACGGCCCGGGACGGAGCGCCGTCCCGGGCCGGGTGTGGTGGCGGGCCGGGCCGCCTGCGGTGACGGGTCCGGCCGTCTGCGGTGGCGGGGTCGGGCCGCCTGTGATCAGGCCGCGCCGCCGGTTGCGCCTGCGTCCGGGAGGTTCCCCGCGTCCTTGGCCGTGACTTCTCGCAGCAGGCAGGTGAGCCGGGCGGTGCAGACCCGCTTGTCCTGCTCGTCGGTGATCACGATCTCGTACGTCGCAGTGGACCTGCCGCGGTGGACCGGGGTCGCGACACCCGTGACGAGGCCGCTGCGGACCCCTCGGTGGTGGGTGCAGTTCAGGTCCACGCCCACCGCGATCTTGGAGACGCCCCCGTGCAGCATGGAGCCGATCGACCCGAGGGTCTCGGCGAGGACGGCGGAGGCGCCGCCGTGCAGCAGCCCGTACGGCTGGGTGTTGCCCTCCACCGGCATCGTGCCGACGACCTTCTCCGCCGAGGCCTCGACGATCTGCACGCCCATGCGGTTGCCGAGGTGGCCCGCCGAGAACAGGGCGGGAAGGTCGACGCCGAGCGCGGCGTACTCGTCGAGGACTTCCTGCGGGAACTTCACGTGCTGCTGCTCGCCCATCGGCCCGGCTCCGTTCGTCTTCGTACGTCGTCAGTGCGTGCCTGAGCAAACGCTTAGGCGCCTGGCGATTGTTCCAGACGGATCCGGGGCGCGGTCCAGTCACCCCCAGTCACCCTCGGAGGAAGAGCCTGCAGAGGTGGTCGTCCGCGTGCTGCGGTTCGTGGCAGGGGACGAGCCGGTACGGGCGGACCTGGAGCAGAAAGTACTGGTCGGGCGCCACGGGCGGCGCCTCCGCGCGGAACGGATTGCCGTCGTCGTCCCGGATCCGGAGCTCGCCGCGGGTGCCCGCCGCGTCCCGGTAGTCGGCCGCGATCTCCCAGTCGCAGCTCTCGCGCTCGGTGACGGTGGCCGCCACCCGCAGGCCGCCGGGTGTGCTGCCGCCACCGAGATCGATCTTCCGGTGGTCGAAGTACGGCAGGCCCTGATCGTCACCTTCGTCGGTGATGACCGGAACCGGGTTCTTCCGCCGGAGGTCGAAGAGGACCCCTGGGTAGGCCGCCTCGCCCTGGGCCGGGTGTCGCAGGACGAAGCGGGCGGTCGAGGGGGCACAGCGGACGTCGACCGCGCGCATGTCGGTGATCGACAGCTGGGAGGTCCGGTCGCTGAAGAGGTTGAGTTTGACGACGGTGGTCGGCCCGAGCATGAGGCTCTCGTCGGCCAGGCGGGGGCTCGCGCCGATGACCCTCGCGCCGAGGGGCCCGAGGATCCGCCACGCGTTCCGTCCGTAGTCGGGCACGGCGATGTCCAGGGCCGCCAGCTCGCGTTGTTCCGCCGGGGTGATCGTCCTGTCGAGGACGAGGGTCCAGTCGTCGCTGTCGAGCGCGGAGGTGTCGGCGTCCGTCGTGGCCGTGAACGGCGCCTCCTCCTTGTCCAGTTGCTTCTGGGCGTCGTCCTCGGCGCGCAGCCGGGACTCCGTGGAGAGGGTGTCGTAGAGGTAGGTGACGACCTGTCCGAGGCCCGCCGTCGCCAGGATTCCGAGGGCGATGACCACGAGCCCGCGGACGAGGATCCGCGTCCGCCGGGAGGGCGGTACCTCGGCGCCGGGAGCGATCCGTTCCATCGCGAGATCGCTCAGGGACGGCCCCTGCGGCTCGGGCGGCGGCGCCGACTGCTCCTGTCGAGCGGGCTGAACCGGCGGAACCGGCGGAACCGGCGGAACCGGCGGTGCCGGTGGGCGAGTTGGCGGTGTGGCCGGGGGATCCGGCGGTGGCGGCTCGGCGGAGGGTGGAGTGGACAACAGGAGCCCCCGTGGCGTCCGTGAATGGGAGTGGAGGATACAGAACGCCCCGGAACCCCCGACAGAGCAGAACAGGCCACCCTGCCGAGCAACCGCCGCACCCCAGCCGCCCGCGAGCCGCACCCAAGCCGCAGCCGATCAGTCGCCCGAGCCCGCCACCCGCCACCGCGAGCCGGGCCGGTCAGCCCTCGGACCCCGCCGGAACCAGCCGGACGATCACGGACTTGCTGGCGGGGGTGTTGCTGATGTCCGCCGTGGAGTCCAGCGGCACAAGGACGTTCGTCTCCGGGTAGTACGCGGCCGCGCAGCCCCGGGCCGTCGGGTAGTGCACGACCCGGAAGCCGGGAGCGCGCCGCTCCACGCCGTCCTTCCACTCGCTCACGAGGTCGGTGTACGCCCCGTCGGCGAGGCCGAGGGCCCCCGCGTCCTCGGGGTGGACGAGGACGACCCGGCGGCCGCCCTTGATGCCGCGGTAACGGTCGTCCAGGCCGTAGATCGTGGTGTTGTACTGGTCGTGCGAGCGCAGGGTCTGCAGGAGCAGCCGGCCCTCCGGCACCGTCGGGTACTCCACGGGCGCGGCCGTGAAGTTGGCCTTGCCGGTCGCCGTGGGGAAGCGGCGTTCGTCGCGCGGCGCGTGCGGGAGCGCGAAGCCGCCGGGGGAGGCGGCCAGGCGGGCGTTGAAGTCCTCGAAACCGGGCACCACGCGCGCGATGCGGTCGCGGATCGTGGCGTAGTCCTTCTCGAACTCCTCCCACGGCGTGGCCGAACCGGCCCCGAGGACGGCCCGGGCCATGCGGGCCACGATCGCCGGCTCGGAGAGCAGGTGCGGGCTCGCGGGCGGCAGGTTGCCGCGCGAGGCGTGCACCTGGCCCATCGAGTCCTCGACGGTCACGAACTGCTTTCCGCTGCCCTGGACGTCCTTGTCGGTGCGGCCGAGCGTGGGGAGGATCAACGCGCGCGTGCCGGTGACGGCGTGCGAGCGGTTCAGCTTGGTCGAGACGTGGACGGTGAGCCGGGCGCGGCGCATCGCCGCCTCGGTGACCTCCGTGTCGGGGGTGGCCCCGACGAAGTTGCCGCCCATGGCGAAGAAGACCTTCGCCTCGCCGTCGCGGAGCGCCTGGATCGAGCGGACCACGTCGAAGCCGTGGTGGCGCGGCGAGACGATCCCGAACTCCTTGTCCAGGGCGTCCAGGAAGGCGGGCGCGGGGCGCTCGAAGATGCCCATCGTGCGGTCGCCCTGCACGTTCGAATGGCCGCGCACGGGGCACACGCCCGCGCCGGTGCGGCCGATGTTTCCGCGCAGCAGAAGGAAGTTGACGACCTCGCGGATCGTCGGCACGGAGTGCTTGTGCTGGGTGAGGCCCATCGCCCAGCAGACGATGGTCCGCTTCGAGGCGAGGACCATCCCCAGGGCCCGCTCGATCTCGGCGCGGTCGAGGCCGGTCGCGGCGAGCGTCTCGTCCCAGTCGGCGGCGCGCGCGGCCGCCGCGAACTCCTCGTACCCGTGGGTGTGTTCCCGTACGAACTCCTCGTCGACCGCGCCCGGGGTCTCCAGGACCAGCTTGTTGAGGAGGCGGAAGAGGGCCTGGTCGCCGCCGATACGGATCTGGAGGAAGAGGTCGGTGAGCGAGGCGCCCTTGAGGAGCCCCTGCGGGGTCTGGGGATTCTTGAACTTCTCCAGGCCCGCCTCGGGCAGCGGGTTGACCGAGATGATCTGCGCGCCCCCCGCCTTGGCCTTCTCCAGGGCGGAGAGCATCCGGGGGTGGTTCGTGCCCGGGTTCTGGCCGGCGACGACGATCAGGTCGGCCTGGTGCAGGTCCTCCAGGGAGACACTGCCCTTGCCGATCCCGATGGTCTCGTTGAGCGCCGAACCGGAGGACTCGTGGCACATGTTGGAGCAGTCCGGCAGGTTGTTCGTGCCGAACTCGCGGGCGAAGAGCTGGAAGAGGAACGCGGCCTCGTTGCTGGTCCGTCCCGAGGTGTAGAAGAGCGCCTCGTCGGGGGAGGAGAGGGCGGTCAGCTCCTCGGCGATGATCGCGAACGCCCGCTCCCAGGTCACCGCCTCGTACCGCTCGGCGCCCTCCGCCAGATGGACGGGCTGGGTGATGCGGCCCTGCTGGCCCAGCCAGTACCCGCTGCGGTTCGCCAGGTCCGCCACCGGGTGCGCGGCGAAGAAGTCCGGGGTCACGCGGCGCAGCGTCGCCTCCTCGGCGACCGCCTTCGCCCCGTTCTCGCAGAACTCGGCCACGTGCCGCTTGTCGCCCTCGGGCCAGGCGCAGCCGGGGCAGTCGAAGCCGTCCTTCTGGTTGACCTTGAGCAGGGTCCGCGCGGTGCGCCGCACGCCCATCTGCGCCTGCGAGATCCTCAGGGTGTGCGCGACGGCGGCGAGGCCGGCGGCGGCGTGCTGCGGCGGCTCGACCTGCGGCGCGTCCTGGACCGGGTCGCCTGCGGGGGGCTTGCTGACCATCGCGCTCTCCCTTGAGCGGTCATTGTGTGGCGTACGTCTCCGATCCTGTCACGGGCCACCGACAGCGCGTGCCCGAGGGCTGCTGTGGGCGGGATTGTCAGTGGTCCGTGGCAGGATCGTGTCCGTGGCTGATACAGCATCGAAGAAGACCGAAGAAACCCGTCCGCGCCTGCTCCTCATGGACGGGCACTCCTTGGCGTACCGGGCGTTCTTCGCGCTGCCCGCGGAGAACTTCACGACCGCGACCGGACAGCCGACGAACGCCATCTACGGCTTCGCGTCGATGCTGGCGAACACGCTCCGCGACGAGGCGCCCACGCACTTCGCCGTCGCGTTCGACGTGTCCCGCAAGACCTGGCGCTCCCAGGAGTTCCCCGAGTACAAGGCGAACCGCTCCAAGACGCCGGACGAGTTCAAGGGGCAGGTGGAGCTGATCGGCGAGCTGCTGGACGCGATGCGCGCGCCGCGGTTCGCGATCGACGGCTTCGAGGCCGACGACGTCATCGCCACCCTCGCCACCCAGGCCGAGGCCGCCGGTTTCGAGGTCCTGATCGTCACCGGCGACCGGGACTCCTTCCAGCTGATCACGGACCACGTGACCGTGCTGTACCCGACGAAGGGCGTCTCCGAGCTGACCCGGTTCACGCCGGAGAAGGTCGAGGAGAAGTACGGACTCACGCCCCAGCAGTACCCGGACTTCGCCGCGCTGCGCGGCGACCCGTCCGACAATCTGCCGGGCATCCCCGGTGTCGGTGAGAAGACGGCCGCGAAGTGGATCAACCAGTTCGGTTCGTTCGCCGAGCTGGTCGAGCGCGCCGACGAGATCAAGGGCAAGGCCGGTCAGAACTTCCGGGACCACCTGGAATCGGTCAAGCTCAACCGCGTCCTGACGGAGATGGTGCGGGACGTCGAGCTGCCCAGCACCGTCCAGGACCTGGAGCGCGTGCCGTACGACCGCACGGGCGTGGCGATGGTCCTCGACACCCTGGAGATCCGTAACCCCTCGCTGCGCGAGCGGCTGCTCGCCGTCGACCCGGGCGCCGGCGAGGAGCAGGCCCCGGCGCCCGCCGCCGGTGTGGAGCTGGACGGCTCGGTCCTCGGCGCGGGCGAGCTCGCCCCCTGGCTCGCCGAGCACGGCACGAAGCCGCTCGGTGTGGCCACGGTCGACAGCTGGGCGCTGGGCACGGGGAACGTGGGCGAGATCGCGCTGGCCGCCGCCGACGGCGCCGCCGCCTGGTTCGACACCACCGAGCTCGACGAGGCCGACGAGCAGGCCTTCGCCGCCTGGATCGCCGACCCGGACCGGCCCAAGGTGCTGCACAACGCCAAGGGCGTGATGCGAGTCTTCCCCGAGCACGGCTGGAGCGTCGCCGGCGTCTCCATGGACACCGCGCTCGCCGCCTACCTCGTCAAGCCGGGCCGCCGCTCCTTCGCGCTCGACGCGCTCTCCCTGGAGTACCTCGGCCGTGAGCTCGCGCCGGCGTCCGCCGCCGACGGCCAGCTCGCCTTCGGCGCCGACGACACGGCGGAGGCCGAGGCCCTGATGACGCAGGCCCGGGCCGTCCTCGACCTCGGCGACGCCTTCGAGGAGAAGCTCGGCGAGGTCGGCGCCCGGGAGCTGCTGCACGAGGTGGAGCTGCCGACGTCCGGGCTCCTGGCCCGTCTGGAGCGGCACGGCATCGCCGCCGACCGGGCCCATCTGGAGGCCATGGAGCAGCAGTTCGCCGGAGCGGTGCAGCAGGCCGTGAAGGAGGCGCACGCCTCGGTCGGGCACGAGTTCAACCTCGGCTCGCCCAAGCAGCTCCAGGAGGTGTTCTTCGGCGAGCTGAACCTGCCGAAGACGAAGAAGACCAAGACCGGCTACACCACGGACGCCGACGCGCTGGCGTGGCTGGCCGGGCAGACCGAGCACGAGCTGCCGGTGATCATGCTCCGCCACCGCGAGCAGGCGCGGCTGCGCTCCACGGTCGAGGGTCTGATCAAGACGATCGCGGCCGACGGCCGTATCCACACCACGTTCAGCCAGACCGTGGCCGCGACCGGTCGGCTCTCCTCCACCGACCCGAACCTGCAGAACGTGCCGGTGCGCACCGACGAGGGCCGGGCGATCCGGCACGGCTTCGTCGTCGGCGAGGGCTTCGAGGCCCTGATGACGGCGGACTACAGCCAGATCGAGCTCAGGGTCATGGCCCACCTCTCCGAGGACGAGGGCCTCATCGAGGCCTTCAACTCCGGCGAGGACCTGCACACCACGGTCGCCTCGCAGGTCTTCGGCGTCGAGCCGTCCGCCGTCGACGCCGAGATGCGGCGCAAGATCAAGGCCATGTCCTACGGCCTGGCGTACGGCCTGTCCGCCTTCGGCCTCTCCCAGCAGCTGAACATCGAGCCGGGCGAGGCCCAGGCCCTGAAGGACACCTACTTCGAGCGCTTCGGCGGGGTACGGGAGTATCTGCGCCGCGTCGTCGACGAGGCGCGGGCCACGGGCTACACCGAGACGATGCTCGGCCGTCGCAGGTACCTCCCGGATCTGAACAGCGACAACCGCCAGCGCCGCGAGGCCGCCGAGCGGATGGCGCTGAACGCTCCGATCCAGGGCACGGCGGCGGACATCGTGAAGGTCGCGATGCTGAACGTGGACCGGGCGCTCATCCAGGCCGGTCTCGCCTCCCGCATGCTGCTCCAGGTCCACGACGAAATCGTCCTCGAAGTGGCCCCGGGCGAGCGGAAGCAGCTCGAGGCCCTGGTCCGCGAGCAGATGTCCGCGGCCGCCTCGCTCCGCGCCCCCCTCGACGTGTCGGTCGGCGTGGGCGAGGACTGGGAGTCGGCGGCCCACTGACGGACCGGCCCGTCGACGGTCGGGCCGTCCACGGTCCCGACCGGGGCGGGCGCGACCTGGCGTCCGTCCCGACCGGGCGTCCGTCCCGACCGGGGCGGGCGCGACCTGGCGTGGGCCGGCCCGGGCGTCGCTTGCGCCAGGTGGACCAGTTCGGGAGCGCTTCGCACCGGAGCGCTCCCGAGACTGGGTGCATGTTCAGGAGCCGTCGTCCCCGTCCGCGCAGCTGGGTCGCCCTCGGCGCGGTCCTCGGCGTGCTGGGCGTCGCCGCGCCCGCCGAGGCCGTGCACCGGGCCTCCGCCGCCGCGGCCCCCGTCTGTACCTCCGCCGGCCACCCCGCGCTGGCCGCGAGGCTGTCCACGGACATCGCCGCCGCCCTCAAGGGCCGTGACAGCACGGTGTCCGTCGCCGTCCACGACCCCGGACGCGGCCTGCGCTGCGGGCTCGCCGACGACGAGTACTACGACGCCGCCAGCGTCGCCAAGGTACTGATCATGGAGTCGGTCATGGGCCGGGCCGAAGAGTTCGGACGCGAGCCCACCAGCCTGGAGTCCGACCGGATGAAGGCGATGATCACCCGGTCCGACAACGACGCGGCGACGGCCCTGTGGTGGGGCCTGTCCCGCGACCGGATGCGCCGGGTCCTCACCGACGCCGGAGCCCACGACACCGTCCTCGGCCACGACCGCTACTGGGGCCTCACCCACACCACCGCGCGGGACCAGCTGGCCCTGCTCGCCACCGTCTCCCGCCGCCCCGCCGCGCTCACGCTCATGGGGCAGGTCATCGCCTCACAGACCTGGGGCGTCTCGGCGGGCGCCCCGCGCGCCGCGCGCGTCCACCTCAAGAACGGCTGGCTGCCCCGTGCCTCCAACGGCTGGCGGGTGCACAGCATCGGCGCCGTCAGAGGCGGCGGCCACGACTACCGCCTCGCCCTGCTCAGCCACGACAACGCGACCATGAGCTACGGCGTCAACACCCTGGAACGCGTGGCGAACGCCGTCCATCGGCGGCTCGCCGGCGGTGTCGCGTCCCGCGGCTTCACGCCGGAGAGCGCGATCAGCGAGATCCCGGACGGGAGCGCGCCGGCTCACGACCCGCTGCCCCTTCACGGGACACCGCAGGACCCGGGCGCGTTCCGCGCAGCCGCATCCCCGCCCCGTACAGCAGCAGGCCGACGGCGAGCCCCGCGCCGGCCCCGAAGCAGGCCGTCGGGATGATGTCGAGGGGCGTCTCGATCCGCCCCCAGTACGCGTACCAGCGCAGGCACCGGTGCACGATCCCGGCCAGGACGCAGGCGCCGATCAGCCCGCCGGCCAGCCACCGGCCCCGGCGGGTCAGGACGGGCACTTCGGTGGGCGGCGTCGCCTCGCCGGGCGCGGCCCGCAGCGCCCGTACCGTGAACCACACCAGCAGCACGAGCGCCAGCGCCGATCCTCCGTACTGGAAGTACAGATAGACCGGGAAGCCGGCCACGAGCGCGTCGAGGAACGGGATCGCGCGGGTGCCCCAGCGGTCGAGGTGGGTGAAGGAGTCCCACACCACGTGCGTCGAGGCGCCGAGCGCCGCCGACAGGCAGAACCAGGTGGCCAGCGGAAGGACCGGCCGGCCCCGCCAGGAGCCGCCTCGGACGAAGGCGTACACCCGGCTCTGCCGACGGCCCGGCAGCAGGGCCACCAGCGGCTCACGCACCATCAGCCACACGGCCACGAGCGCGGCGGTGATCAGCAGATCGACCGTCAGGATGCCCACGGGGGAGTGCGTGACGCTCCCGAAGAGCATCGCACCCGGGACGGCGGTGGCCGCGAAATAGGTCATGTCGGGTGAGAACGACCCCGCCACGAGCGCGCAGGCGATCAGCGGTCCGCGTCCGGTGCCGTCGCGGCGGATGCCTGGCAGCACCGCGGCGGCATGGCTCAGCGTGAACGGCATCGGAACATCCCCCTCGAAATCCGCGCCGGCCCCGGACATCTCCACGGCGGCGGTCGGCGGTCACGCCCAGTATGCGGGAGCGATCTCCGTCCGGCCGATGGGCGACCAAGAGGTGACGAAAGCGTGAAACGCGGTCAGGGCGCTGTGTCCCGGGGCCGGTCGGTGTCATAGGGTCTCCTGAAGCCACGCGCGGGGAGCGCGGGTGCAGTCGAGGGGGAGGACCACACGTATGGCAGCGCAATTCGGCCGCCGTCTGCGCCGGGGAGCCACGAGCGGTGCCGTCGTCGCCGCGGCGGTGGCGGCACTGGCCGCCTCGCAGGCGCCCGGCGTCGTTCCGCCGCCCTCCGACAGTGCGGGCGGGGACCGGCCGGTCGGAGCCGGTGACGCGACGCCGACTCCGCCCGACGGTTCGGCGACCGGTGACTCCCCGTACTACACCGACCTGCCGCCGCTGAACACGCCGAACAAGCCCGGCACTTCCATAGACCTGCCGATCATCACCGGTCCCGCCGAGGCCGGCATACCCGCGACCGTGCTCGCCGCCTACAAGCGGGCCGAGCAGTCGATCCGGTCCAGCGACCCCTCGTGTCGCCTGCCGTGGCAGCTGCTCGCCGGCATCGGCAAGGTCGAGTCCGGGCAGGCGCGCGGCGGTCGCGTCGACGCCAACGGCACCACGCTCTCGCCGATCCTCGGCCCGAAGCTCGACGGTGTCGGCTTCGCCAACATCTCGGACACCGACGACGGCGCCTTCGACGGCGACACGACGCACGACCGGGCCGTCGGCCCGATGCAGTTCATCCCCTCCACCTGGGCGACCTGGGGTCAGGACGCCAACGGCGACGGCCGCAAGGACCCCAACAACATCTACGACGCCGCCCAGGCCGCCGGTCTCTACCTGTGCGCCAACAACCGCGACCTCGCGGTCAAGGCGGATCTGGACCGGGCGATCCTCAGCTACAACCGCTCGACCGAGTACCTGCGTACCGTGCTCTCCTGGTTCGAGTACTACCAGCGCGGCAGCCACCAGGTCCCGGACGGCTCGGGCGTCCTGCCGATCGACCGCAGCGACAACGACATCCCGAGCACGGGCCCTTCGCCCACTCCCACGCCGACGACGCCCACCCCGTCGCCCTCCCCGACGACGCCGAAGCCGAACCCGTCGAAGCCCGGCACCACCCCGCCGGTCACGCCGCCCATCACCGCGCCGCCGACCGCGAAGGTCGTCAAGCTCAAGGACGCCGGCACCGGCACGCTGACGGCCACCGTCGGCACCGTCTTCACCGGGCGTCCTACGGTCGAGGCGCTGGACGCCGCGGGCAAGCCCGTCTCCGGGCTTGGCGTGCGCTTCGAGATCGTCGGCTCCACCGACGCCAACCTCGGTGGCGTGGCGAAGAGCGTGACCGTCGTCACCGGCCTCTCCGGCCGTGCCGTCGCCCCGTCCGTGCGGGCCGGCGAGCAGACGGGCACCTTCACGGTCCGCGCCACGGTCGTGGGCCGGAACATCGCGCCCGTCTCCTTCACCGCGACCGTCACCGAGCGGCAGGCCGACACGCTGGTCCGCGCCGACTCCACGGAGCTGACCACCACCACCGGCGGCCGGTTCGCCGACCGCATCCTGGTGAAGGCCACCCTCGACGGCGCAGTCGCCCCCTCGGTCGGCCTGACCGCCACCATGATCAACTCGGCGGACGACCCGCAGCAGAACACCAAGGGCCCGTACTTCAAGGACGCCGACGGCAACCCGGTCCGCACCCTCACCGGCCTGAAGACGGACGCCTCCGGACTGCTCACCCTCCCCGACGTCTTCGCGGACGACCAGACCGGCACCTTCCTGCTCCGGCTCACGGCGCCCGGCGGCGGCAGCGTGACCATCGAGCTCAAGGTCACCGCCCCGGCCCCGGAGCCCGAGCCGACGCCGACGCCGACGCCGACTCCCTGAGCGACCGCCGGCACAGGCCCGGCCGTCGTTGCAGTCCTGCCGCCGCCCTCCCGTCCACCCGGACGGGAGGGCGGCGCTCTGCGTTCTGAGTGCAACGTGTTCTCATCTCGTGCCCACGTTGCTACGGTGCCCCAGCCCTGACGCCGCATCAGATCGAGCACCGGGAGGCCGACCATGCGCGCCCTCGTAGCCGCCGCCATCGGGCTGGTCCCAGTCCTCCTCGTCGTCCTCCTCGTCTCCGTGGTCGACCTGCCGCCCGACGGGCCCACATCGCCCAAGCCCCTCCTCACCGCCGACCCCGGCCCCAAGAAGTAGGAGGAGCACCGCCCATGCGCCGCCGAGCCAGCCTCGTCCTGCTCTCCTTCGCGGTCTTCTTCGCCGCGATGGCCCCCACGCTCCGCTGGTACGTCTTCCCCCGCGTGGCGAAGATCCCGCCGAACCAGTACCAGGAGATCGTCCTGGAGGCGAAGCCCGCCACCCTCGTCGACTACTCCACCCTGACGGCCAAGAAGGTCGAGAAACTCACGATCATCCAGACCCTCAAGGGCAACGTGGAGGAGTCGAAGCGGATCGAGCTGGACGCCGGCCGTGATGTCGTGGTCTGGGACGCCCTCACCTACATCACCGGCCCCGACGGCAAGATGGTCTCCCAGATCCCCGAGCGCTACGTCTTCGACGCCCACACCCAGGACCCGGTCAACGCCACCGGCGCGATGGTCGACGGCGACGCGGTCCGACGCGAGGGCATCGAGTTCAAGTGGCCCTTCCTCACCGAGAAGCGGGACTACCAGTACTTCGACGCCCGCTCCCGCACCACCTCCCCCATCCACTACAAGGGCACCCGCGACTTCCGGGGCATGGAGGTCTACTACTTCGAGCAGACCATCCCCTGGACCAAGGTCCCCATGCCCAAGACGATGCCGATCAAGGGCGTCACCCCCGAGATGATCAGCCAGTCGGGCATGTCCATCTGGTACACGACCAAGCGGATGTTCTGGGTCGACCCGGTCACCGGCGCCCCGGTCAACGGCGAGGAGATCCACGAGGAGGAGCTCCGCAACGACAAGACCGACTGGAAGGTCACCGCCTTCTCCGGCCACGTGAAGATGCGCGAGGACTACATCGTCGACACCGTCGAGCTGGTCCAGGGCAACCGGACGATCATCCTGCTCGTCACCTCCTATCTGCCGTGGACCTTCCTCACCCTGTCCCTCCTTCTGCTCGCCCTCTCCCTCTGGCTCGAGGCCCGCGGCCGGCGCCCCGCCGAGGACGGCCCCGCTACCGCTCCCTCCTGAGCCGCGCGCTGGTGTGCCGCGTCGGCTCCGCCCCGGCCGGGTCCTCCGGCCACGGATGCCTGGGATAGCGCCCGCGCAGCTCCGCCCGCACCGCCCGGTAGCCGTCCCGCCAGAAGGAGGCGAGGTCGGCGGTGACGGCCGCAGGCCGTCCGGCGGGGGAGAGGAGATGGACCACGACTGGCGTCCCGGCCGCCACCCTGGGCGTCTCGGCCAACCCGAACATCTCCTGCAACTTCACCGCGAGGACCGGCTGTTCGCCGCTGTAGTCCACCCGTATCCGCGACCCGCTGGGCACCTGGATCCGCTCGGGCGCCAGCTCGTCGAGCCGGCCCGCCTCTCCCGTCGCCCACGGCAGCAACCGCCCCAGCGCCTGCCCCGCGTCGATCCGGCCGAGGTCGGCCCGCCGCCGGGCCCGGGACAGCTCGGGCTCCAGCCACTCGTCCGCCCGGCCGAGCAGAGCCTCCTCCGAGACCTCCGGCCACGGATCACCCAGCACCCGGTGGAGGAAGCCGAGCCGCTGTCTCAGCTCCTCCGACTCACGGCTCCACCGCAACAGCCCGAGCCGCTCGCGCCGCAACCCGTCCAGGAGCGCCGCCCGTACGAGCACGGGGTCGGCCCCGTCCCTGAGCGGACGGGCGGCCAGCTCGACGGCGCCCAGCCGGGAGACCGACCGCGCGACGACGTCCCCGTCCTCCCAGTGCACCTCCTCACCCGAGGCCAGCAGATGCCCGGCGGCCGCCCGCGCCACGTCCTCGTCCACCACGGCCGCCAGCCGCACCCGGGCCGTGGCGCTCCGCGCGGTCCGGTCCGCCACGGCGACGGCCAGCCAGGACGCGCTCCCGAGCCCGGACCCCTCGGCCAGCTCGGCACCTGTCCCCGACACCATCAGGAACCCGCTCCCCTCCCGCGCCCGGGCCACCCGCTCGGGAAACGCGAACGCCGTCACAAGCCCGGCCACGACGTCCTCCCCACCCCCGGCCAGGCCACCACCCCCGTCCCCTCTTCCGACACCGGAGGCGGCCTCGCCCGCCGACCGTTCGAGGCGCCGGGCCTCCGCCTTCCACCGTGCCCCGTAGCCGTCGACTCCCCGCCGCGCCGCCCGCCAGGCCGCCGTGAGGTCGTCCCCGTACTCCCGGGGCGGCTCCTCGCTGAGCAGCGCGACCACCTCGGCCGCCCGCCGCGCCCCGACCTCGGGGGCGCCGTCCAGGAGGGCCCGGGCCAGCCGGGGGTGCACCCCGAGCCGGGACATCCGTACCCCCCGGTCCGTCGCCCGCCCCTCCTCGTCGACCGCGCCGATCGCCGTCAGCACGGAACGGGCCGCCGCCATCGCCCCGGCCGGTGGTGCGTCCAGGAGGGCGAGGCCCTGTGCCGAGGGGTCGCCCCAGCACGCCGTCCGCAGCGCGAACGAGGCCAGGTCGGCGATCTCGATCTCGGGGGAGGGGAAACGGGCCCGGCGCCCGTCGTCCGCCTCCGCCCAGCAGCGGTAGACGACACCGAAGGCCTCACGCCCGGAGCGGCCCGAGCGCTGGGTCGCGCCCGCGATGGACACCGCCACCGTCGCCAGTGAGCCCAGGCCCCGCGCGTGGTCCATCCGCGGCTCCCTGGCCAGGCCCGAGTCCACGACGATCCGCACGCCCGGCACCGTCAGGCTCGACTCGGCCACGGACGTCGCGAGGATCACCCTGCGCCGCCCACCGGGCTCCGCCCCCTTCAACACCGCGTCCTGCACCGCCGCCGGGGCGCGCCCGTGCAGCTGGAAGACCTCGGCGTCGAGGTCGGCCAGCATGCCCGCCGTCCGCGCGATCTCACCCGTACCGGGCAGGAAACAGAGGACGTCGCCCGCGTGCCGCTCGCAGGCGAGCCGGACGGTTGCCGCCACATGGCGCAGGAGGGCCGGATCCACCCAGGTGCCGTGGGAGGGCCTGATGCCGGCGGGCGGTGCCGCGAAGTGCACGCGGTACCCGTGGCCCTCGCCCTTCCCCCACACGATCGGCGCAGGACCGCTGCCGTCGAGCACCGTGAGGAGCTGCGCCCATGCCTCGGCGTCACTCGTGGCCGAGGCGGCGATCAGCTTCAGCTCCGGTCGCAGCGTCGCCCGGACGTCCACCAGGAACGCCATCGCCGTGTCCGCGTCGAGATGACGCTCATGGCACTCGTCGAGCAGCACCACGTCCACGCCCGCCAGCTCCGGGTCGCGCTGGAGGCGCTGGAGCAGGACGCCCGTCGTCACCACCTCGACGAGGGTCGCGGGACCGGTCCGGCGCTCGCCGCGCACCGAGAAACCGACGGCCTCGCCGACCTCCTCGCCGAGCAGCCACGCCATCCGCCGGGCGGCCGCCCGCACCGCCATCCGGCGCGGTTCGGCCACCAGCACCCGCCGCCGAGGCCCGTCCCCTATGAGTCCCGCGAGCGCGAGGGGCACCAGCGTGGTCTTGCCGGTACCGGGAGGTGCGTACAGCACCGCGGCACCGCGCTCCTCGAGCGCGGTCAGCAGCTCGGGGACGGCCTGGCGGACGGGGAGACGATCGAGTGCGTCGTTTCGGATCACGCACTCAGTTTCATACGTCGTCGCCGGTGACGGGCGCGGCTGTCCACAGGCCCTGTCCTCTTATATGACCGACGCGCCTCGTGTGGCGAGTGTGGCGACCGGCGGCCGGTGAGCCGTGCGTCAGTCCCGCTCGCACACGAAGATCGCCGTGCCCGGGATCAGGTTCCCCCGCAGCGGGGACCAGCCGCCCCACTCCTGGCTGTTCCACTCCGGCCACTCCGGCTCGACGAGATCGATCAGCCGGAAGCCGCCGGCCACCACGTCCCGTACCCGGTCGCCGATCGTCCGGTGGTGCTCCACGTAGACGGCCCGGCCCTGCTCGTCCTGCTCGACATAGGGAGTGCGGTCGAAATAGGAGGCCGCGACCGACAGGCCCTCGGGGCCCGGCTCGTCGGGGAAGGCCCAGCGGATCGGGTGCGTCACCGAGAAGACCCACCGGCCGCCCGGCCGCAGCACCCGGCGTACCTCGCGGAACACCTTCACCGGGTCCGCCACGAACGGCACCGCGCCGTACGCCGAACACGCCAGGTCGAAGGAGCCGTCGCGGAACGGCAGCACGCCCGCGTCCGCCTCGACCAGCGGCACGTCGTCGCCGATCCGCAGGGCGTGCTGGAGCTGGCGGTGCGAGAGGTCCAGGGCCACCGGCCGCGCGCCCCGCGCCGCCAGCCAGCGTGAGCACTGCGCCGCCCCCGCGCCGATCTCCAGGACGTCGAGCCCCTTCAGCGCCTCGCTCGGGCCGAGCAGCCCCGCCTCGGCCTCGTCGAGCCCCTCCGGCCCCCAGACGAAACGGTCGTCCCCGAGGAACGCCCCGTGCTCGCTCTGGTACTCGTCGGCGTTCCGGTCCCACCAGCCCCGGCTCGCCCGGCTGCTCTCCGAATCGTCGGCGTCCCGTCGGGTCGCCTCCGCCTCGTCCTCGGGACCGGCTTCCTGTTCGTACTCTTGGTTCATCTCGCCCGTCGTTGTATTTTGCGCACAGCGCCGCCGTGCGAACCCCGGTCCCTCATGGCTGTCATGGCCTGGGGAGAGTTGAGTTGTGCCGGGTATGTGGGGATCCGCCCCGCGTGCGCGCTTCGCGCATTGACCCTGTCCGGCTGCCCCCGTATGCTAAAGGTTGCGCTGCGGGCCTGCGCGCCTCAGACGGAGCAGGCCGCGCTCGCACGGTTGTATGTCCCCTCGGTTCTCGAGGCGCCCACCCGTTCATCCGGGAAGGCGCTTCATTGGCTGTCCGGCTTCTTCGGTGCGATCACGGGCTCACGGCGTAGCAGTACCTACGACTTTCTGTCCGTAACCGGAGCCCTTTCCCACATGACGAGCAGCACCGAGACCACCGCCACCAGCACCACCCCGCAGGTTGCGGTCAACGACATCGGTAACGAGGAAGCCTTCCTCGCCGCGATCGACGAGACGATCAAGTACTTCAACGACGGCGACATCGTCGACGGCGTCATCGTGAAGGTCGACCGGGACGAGGTCCTGCTCGACATCGGTTACAAGACCGAAGGTGTCATCCCGAGCCGCGAGCTCTCGATCAAGCACGACGTCGACCCGAACGAGGTCGTCAAGGTCGGCGACGAGATCGAGGCCCTGGTTCTCCAGAAGGAGGACAAGGAAGGCCGCCTGATCCTCTCGAAGAAGCGCGCCCAGTACGAGCGCGCCTGGGGCACCATCGAGAAGATCAAGGAAGAAGACGGCATCGTCACCGGTACCGTCATCGAGGTCGTCAAGGGTGGTCTCATCCTCGACATCGGCCTCCGCGGCTTCCTCCCGGCCTCCCTGGTCGAGATGCGTCGCGTCCGCGACCTCCAGCCCTACGTGGGCAAGGAGCTCGAGGCGAAGATCATCGAGCTGGACAAGAACCGCAACAACGTGGTCCTGTCCCGCCGCGCCTGGCTGGAGCAGACCCAGTCCGAGGTTCGCCAGACCTTCCTCACGACCCTCCAGAAGGGTCAGGTCCGCTCCGGCGTCGTGTCCTCGATCGTCAACTTCGGTGCCTTCGTGGACCTGGGTGGCGTCGACGGTCTCGTGCACGTCTCCGAGCTCTCCTGGAAGCACATCGACCACCCGTCCGAGGTTGTCGAGGTCGGCCAGGAAGTCACCGTCGAGGTTCTCGACGTGGACATGGACCGCGAGCGTGTCTCCCTGTCGCTGAAGGCGACGCAGGAGGACCCGTGGCAGCAGTTCGCCCGCACGCACCAGATCGGTCAGGTCGTCCCGGGCAAGGTCACCAAGCTGGTTCCGTTCGGTGCGTTCGTCCGCGTGGACGAGGGCATCGAGGGTCTGGTCCACATCTCCGAGCTGGCCGAGCGCCACGTGGAGATCCCGGAGCAGGTCGTCCAGGTCAACGACGAGATCTTCGTCAAGGTCATCGACATCGACCTCGAGCGTCGCCGGATCTCGCTGTCCCTGAAGCAGGCCAACGAGTCCTTCGGTGCCGACCCGGCGTCGGTCGAGTTCGACCCGACCCTGTACGGCATGGCCGCGTCCTACGACGACCAGGGCAACTACATCTACCCCGAGGGCTTCGACCCCGAGACCAACGACTGGCTCGAGGGCTACGAGACCCAGCGCGAGGCCTGGGAGACCCAGTACGCCGAGGCGCAGCAGCGCTTCGAGCAGCACCAGGCTCAGGTCATCAAGTCCCGCGAGGCCGACGAGGCCGCCGCTGCCGAGGGTGGCACCGCCGCTCCGGCCGGCGCCCCGGCGGGTGTCACGGGTGGTTCGTACTCCTCGGAGTCGGACGACAACTCCGGCGCCCTGGCGTCGGACGAGGCCCTGGCTGCCCTGCGCGAGAAGCTGGCCGGCGGCCAGAGCTGAATCAGCTCTGCGCCAGGCACTAGCTAGCCAACGATCGAGGCCCGCTCCCCTCCGGGGGAGCGGGCCTCAGTCGTTTTCCGCCCCGGCACGCCCCGCCCCGGCACGGCCCGCCCCGTACGCCCCCGGTGATCGCCGGGGGCGCGTGGTGCGTGCTCGCGCGCTGACACTCCGTTCACGAATACCGGGACTCGGGGAATGCTCGTGCTCCGAGGAGCGTTCTTTCCTAGGAACGCGAGGAGGAGCGGTAATCGTGCTTGATCCCCAGGATTTGTACGAATGGGACCAGAAGGGCCTGGCCGTGGTGGACGTGGCCCTGGCGCAGGAGTCGGCCGGGTTGGTCATGCTCTACCACTTCGACGGCTACATCGACGCGGGTGAGGCCGGCGAGCAGATCGTCGAGCGTCTGCTGGACACACTGCCCCACCAGGTGGTGGCCCGCTTCGACCACGACCGGCTCGTGGACTACCGGGCGCGCAGGCCGCTGCTCACCTTCCGACGCGACCGCTGGACGGCGTACGAAACGCCCGCCATCGAGGTCCGACTCGTCCAGGACGCCACCGGCGCGCCCTTCCTGCTGCTCTCCGGCCCCGAGCCGGACGTGGAGTGGGAGCGCTTCGCCGTCGCCGTCCGCCAGATCGTCGAGCGGCTCGGCGTCCGGCTCTCGGTCAACTTCCACGGCATCCCCATGGGCGTCCCGCACACCCGGCCCGTCGGCCTCACCCCGCACGGCAGCCGCACGGACCTCATGCCCGGCCACAAGAGCCCCTTCGACGAGGCGCAGGTGCCCGGCAGCGCCGAGTCGCTCGTCGAGTTCCGGCTCACCGAGTCCGGCCACGACACCCTCGGTGTCGCCGCGCACGTCCCGCACTACGTCGCCCGGTCCTCCTACCCCGACGCGGCGCTGACCGCCCTGGAGGCCATCACGGCCGCCACCGGTCTCGTCCTCCCGGGTGTCGCGCACACCCTGCGCACCGAGGCCCGGCGCACCCAGACCGAGATCGAGCGCCAGATCGGCGAGGGCGACGACGAGCTGACGGCCCTGGTCCAGGGCCTTGAGCACCAGTACGACGCGGTGGCCGGCGCCGAGACCCGGGGCAGCCTCGTCGCCGAGCCCGTCGACCTCCCGTCGGCGGACGAACTGGGCCGCGAGTTCGAGCGCTTCCTCGCCGAGCGGGAGGGCGACGCCTGACCGCCGGGCCGGGGGTCCTAAGCTGCCGCTCATGCTGAAGGTGGGCCTGACCGGCGGTATCGGCGCCGGCAAGAGTGCAGTGTCGCGGCTCCTCGTCTCGTACGGGGCCGTGCTGATCGACGCCGACAAGATCGCGCGCGAGGTCGTCGAGCCCGGGACTCCCGGGCTCGCGGCCGTCGTGGAGGCGTTCGGGCCGGAGATCCTGACCGAGCAGGGAGCGCTTGACCGGCCGAAGCTCGGCTCCATCGTGTTCGCGGACGCCGACCGCCTGGCCGCCCTGAACCGGATCGTCCATCCTCTCGTCGGTGCCCGCTCCGCCGAGCTGGAGGGAGCGGCGGGACCGGACGACGTCGTCGTCCACGACGTGCCCCTCCTCACCGAGAACGCCCTCGCGCCGCTCTACGACCTGGTCGTCGTCGTGGACGCGTCCCCCGAGACACAGCTCGACCGGCTGGTACGGCTGCGGGGCATGGCCGAGTCCGAGGCGCGCGCCCGGATGGCCGCCCAGGCCACGCGCGAGCAGCGCCGGGCGATCGCGGACCTCGTCATCGACAACGACGGGCCGCTGGAGGCGCTGGAACCCCAGGTCCGCAAGGTCTGGGACGAGCTGACCAGGCGAGCCGCGGAGGAGACCCGGTAGAAAGCCGGGGCGCCCGCGCCGATCGGTCACGCTCCCGGCTGGGTAGGGATCGCGCATGCGGCGGTCGGATCACGGGTTCACCGGGACCCGCCCGCCGCGCCGGGCTGTCCCGGCCGGTCGTACGCCGGCGCGGAATAGCCCTGCCGCACCCGATGTTGAACCGCCGGAGCAAGGGAAGGATGCCACCGTGGCCGAGAGGAACCCCGAGACCCACGTCATCGACTTCCGCGCCGCCGAGCAACTGCTGGCAGCGCGGGACCCTCGTGGTGCCGTGAAACTGCTCGACTCGGTGATCGCCGCCCACCCCGAGAACACCGCGGCTCGGCTGCTGCGCGCCCGCGCCTTCTTCGCCTCCGCCCAACTGCGTCCCGCCGAGCTGGAGTTCGAGCTGGTGCTTGAGCGGGAGCCGGACAACGCGTTCGCGCACTTCGCTCTGGCCCGCACGTTCCAGCGCTCCGGTCGGCCCGACCAGGCCACCCGGCACTTCCGGCTCGCGGCCGCGCTCGACCCCAAGCCCGAGTACCTCCAGGCGGCCCGCTTCGACGCGGAGGGCTGACCGGAGCCTCTCTGGCTACGGTGCGCCCCGGCGACGGGCGCCTCAGCGGCGGCCCGTGCCGCCGTGGTCGGGCTCGTACGGCGGGATGTTCCGTCCGGGCTGCCAGTGAGGCCCCTGTCGAATGTGGCGCAGCACCATCGACATGTCGACAGCAGCGACCAGGAACAGCACGCCGCAGGCGGCCGCCCATCCCGGGCTGCCGACCAGGGCGAACACCGTCGTGCCGAAGGCGGCCCAGAGCAGACCCCACAGACTCAGCCAGAACCGCATCCGCAGGGGACTGCGTGCGGTCACCGGCTCACTCCCAGTACGCATGACGCTCGCATCTCCTACTGAGGGTCTACCCCCGGGGCGCCCGTGCGAACGTCACTCGAACGAGGGGTGTAGGGCCCGCCGGGGCGTCGGCGGGAACGGCCGCCCGGCCCACCTCGTTCTTCCGGGCATGAGCGTACCGATGCGTGAGGGACATCAAGGGACAGGGACCGGAGCCATCACCCCGGACGGCTGCGCCGTCGACGTGTATCGACGCCTGGGCGTCGGGATCGAGCCCGACGTGATCGAGGCCGCCGTGCCGCCGGGCGCCTCGCTGCTCGAACTGGGCTGCGGAGCAGGGCGGGTGACGGGGCCTCTGGTCGCTCGGGGCTTCGCCGTGACGGCGGTGGACGAGTCGGCGGAGATGCTCGAAGCGGTACGGGAGCGGGTGCCGGGCACGGAGACCGTGCGCAGCCCGATCGAATCGCTGGATCTGGCACGGCGGTTCGACGTGGTGATGCTCGCGTCGTACCTGGTGCACACGGCAGAGCACAGTGAGCGGCAGGCGCTGCTGGAGACCTGCAGACGTCATGTGCGGGACGACGGCTGCGTCCTGATCCAGCGCGAGGGCGAAGGCTGGCACCTGGACGTGCCCCGCGAACGCCAGGACCCGAGCGGCTGCACGGTACGGATCGTGTCGGCGGAACCGGTCGGCGACGGCGTGAACTCGGTCCTCGCCGAGTACGTGTTCCCGGATCTGCGCTGGACCCAGACCTTCCGTTCGCGGCCCCTGAGCAAGGAGGACTTCGAGCGGTATCTGGGTGAGGCGGGGCTCGCGGTGGACACCTATCTGACGGACGACGGCACGTGGGTGAGGGCCCGCCCCACGTCCTCCTGAGGAGAATCGAAAAGATCGAGTCGGGCGCCGGAACGGCGATGAGTTTCCGGCGCCCGCCCCGTCTACCCCTGTGAAGCGAACACGCCACGCCGACACCAGGGGGGACCCATGACCACCACCACCGCGACCGCCACCGCCGTCACGACCGCCGGACGCCGACGGGCCGGCAGTCGGCTGAGCCGCCGCGCCGACATCTCCGTACGCGTCCTGCAGATCCTGCTCGCGCTCGCCTTCGCGATCCCGAGCGCCGGGCCGAAGCTGGTCGGACACTGGTCGGCCGCAGAGAGCTTCGACCGGATCGGCTGGGGTGACTGGCTGATGTACGTGGTCGGCGCCCTGGAGCTGGCCGGAGCCGTCGCGCTGCTCGTCCCGGTGCTGTCCAGCGCCGCGGCGAGCGCGCTCATCGGCCTGATGATCGGGGCCGTCGTCACGCAGCTGACCGTCTTCGACGGCCAGTACGCCCTGACGCCGGTCCTCTTCGCCGTACCGCTCGCGGTCATCGCCTGGACCCGTCGCCACCACAACGCGGAGCTTGTCGCACGGCTCCGACGCCGGCCCTGATCCGGCCTGATCCGCCGCACATCCCCTAGTGCACGATGTTGTAGCTGCGCCAGGGGAGCGTGTCGGGCGCGATCGTGTTGCCCGAGCGGCTGGGGACGTAGATGTTCTCCTTGCCCTTGCAGTCCGGGGTCCGGAACATCCGCAGGTCGACCAGGCTCCGGTTCTCGACCTTCGTCACACCGGACGGCGCGAGCCGGTGGCAGCCCTTGACCGAGGGGCTCGTCACGGTGATCACGACCTCGCGCTCGGTCTCGTACGAGATCGTTCCCACCGCGGAGCGGCCGAGGCCAGAACAGCCCGCGACGGCGAGCGTCAGGAGCGCGGCCCCGGCAGCGGTGCCGAGACGCCGGTGAACGGACATGGCGGATCCTCGTCTGTCGGGCGAAGGCGGCAGAAGCCCTGTTCCCCGTCACCCTGCCGCCTGCCGACCGGGCTGTCATCCGCTGCTGGGCCGCTCGGGCGAAGCGGGGCGAGGGCCCGTTGTCAGACCCCACCCGTAAGGTCGGAGATCCAGTCGGAATCCGTCGCGGAACGGGAGGTGAGCAGGACAGTGACCCAGCACAGTCGGCAGACCTGCGCCGCCGTCTTCCTCCCCGCCGCGCTGCCCCGGGAGGGACGCGTCGCCTTCTGGGCCCCGGACGGCGGCGAGCTTCCCGTCGGCGGGGGCGCGGAGCCGACCGAGCTCACCGTCGTACGGCGGCACGGGGCCGGAGTCCGCAGCCGGACGGTCCCCGCCGTCGTCCTCGGCGTCGCCGAGGCGCTCCCGGATCTGGTGGCCGCCCGTCACCGGCCGGGCGCCCACCCCGCGACCGCCTGCTGGGGCGCCGCCGCCCTGCACGCCCTGCACCTCGCCGCGAGGGGCCGACTCCTGCCGGGCCTCACCGCCGACGACCTCGACGCCTGGCGGGCGGGGCCGCTGGACGCCGACGACATCGCGCATCTGCGGGCCGTCGCCGCCGCCATGCCCCACGAAGCCCACGCGGTGCCCGTGCCCGGCCGCAGCCCACTCCAGCTGCCCGAGCCGGAGGCGCTGGTGCGGGCCTTCCTGGACGCGGTCGCCGACACCCTGCCCCGTACGCCCGCCGCCGCCCACGCGGCCGGTGCGCCGTTCGCCGCGCGCGCCCCCCAGCACCTCCCCCGCGCGCGTGCCTGGGCGGCCGAGGCCGCGGCCGGCATGGACGCCGGGGTCCGGGTCTCGCTCCGCCTCGACCTCGCCGGGTACGAACTCTTCGACATCGCCGAGGAGGGCGGCGACGAGCGGCAGGCCGCGGCGGCCCTCCTCCAGATCCACAGCCTCGCCGACCCCACCCTCGTCATCGACGCCGCCGCCCTCTGGGCGGGCGACGGCGAGGAGCTCTTCGGGCCGCGCGCCCGGATCGACGCCGTCCTCGCGCTGCGCCGCGCGGCCCGCGTCTGGCCACCCCTGGGCAGGCTCCTGGAGCGCGACGTCCCCGATGTCCTCGCCCTCACCGAGGACGAGCTGTACGAGCTGCTCGGCCCCGCAGCCGCCCGTCTCGCCGACGCCGGAGTGGCCGTCCACTGGCCGCGCGAACTGGCCCGCTCGCTCAGCGCCTCCGCCGTCGTCCGGCCGCCCCTCGCCGCCCCGGGCTCCGCCACCGACGGCACCGCGTTCTTCGACAGCGAGGAACTGCTCCGCTTCAACTGGCAGGTGGCCCTGGACGGCGACCCGCTCACCGAGCGGGAGATGGACGCGCTCGCCGAGTCCCACCGGCCCATCGTGCGACTGCGGGACCAGTGGGTGGTCGTCGACCCCGACCTGGTCCGCAAGGCCCGCAAGCGCGAACTCGGCCTGCTGGAGCCCGTCGACGCCCTCGCGGTCGCCCTCAGCGGTACGGCAGAGGTGGACGGCGAGACCGTCCGCGCCGTGCCCGTCGGCGCCCTCGCGACGCTCCGGGACCGGCTCGTCGCAGGCCCCGAGGAGGTCGAGGCCCCCGCGGGACTCGACGCCACCCTGCGCGACTACCAACTGCGCGGACTGGCCTGGCTCGACCTGATGACCTCGCTCGGACTCGGCGGCTGCCTCGCCGACGACATGGGACTCGGCAAGACCGTCACCCTCATCGCCCTCCACCTGCGCCGCGCCCGCCGCGCCCCCACCCTCGTCGTCTGCCCCGCCTCCCTGCTGGGCAACTGGCAGCGGGAGATCCAGCGCTTCGCTCCCGGCGTCCCCGTGCGCCGCTTCCACGGCGCCGACCGCTCCCTCGACGGACTCGCCCCCGACTCCGGCCCTGCCGGCTTCGTCCTCACCACCTACGGCACGCTCCGCACCAGCGCCCCCCAGCTGGCCGAACAGGAGTGGGGGATGGTCGTCGCCGACGAGGCGCAGCACGTCAAGAACCCCTTCTCCGCCACCGCCAAGGCGCTGCGCACGATCCCCACGGCGGCGCGCGTCGCCCTCACCGGCACCCCCGTGGAGAACAACCTCTCCGAGCTGTGGGCCCTGCTCGACTGGACCACCCCCGGCCTCCTCGGCCCCCTCAAGGCCTTCCGCTCCCGCCACGCGCGCGCCGTCGAGAACAACGAGGAGATCGAGCACAAGGAGGCCGTCGAGCGCCTCGCCCGCCTGGTCAGGCCCTTCCTGCTGCGCCGCCGCAAGTCCGACCCCGGCATCGTCCCCGAACTGCCCCCGAAGACCGAGTCCGACCACCCCGTGGCCCTCACCCGCGAGCAGGCCTCGCTCTACGAGGCGGTGGTCCGGGAGACCATGGCGCAGATCGAGGGTGCCGAGGGCATCGCCCGCCGCGGACTCATCATGAAGCTGCTCACCTCGCTCAAGCAGATCTGCAACCACCCCGCGCAGTACCTCAAGGAGCAGACGGCCAAGGGCGGCGGCACGGCCAGGCTCGCCGGCCGCTCAGGAAAACTCGCCCTGCTCGACGAGCTCCTGGACACGATCCTGGCCGAGGGCGGCTCCGTGCTCGTCTTCACCCAGTACGTCTCCATGGCCCGGCTGCTCGCCGACCACCTGGCCGCCCGCGCGATCCCGGCCCAACTGCTCCACGGCGGAACGCCCGTGGCCGAGCGCGAGCGCATGGTCGACCGCTTCCAGTCCGGCGACGTCCCTGTCTTCCTGCTGTCGCTGAAGGCGGCGGGCACCGGCCTCAACCTCACCCGAGCCGGGCACGTCGTTCACTTCGACCGCTGGTGGAACCCGGCCGTCGAGGAGCAGGCAACCGACCGGGCCTACCGCATCGGCCAGACCCAGCCCGTCCAGGTCCACCGGCTGATCGCCGAGGGCACGGTGGAGGACACCATCGCCGAGATGCTGCGCGCCAAGCGCGCCCTGGCCGACGCCGTCCTCGGCTCCGGAGAGGCCGCCCTGACCGAACTCACCGACCGCGAGCTGGCCGACCTGGTGTCCCTGAGGAGGCCGTCGTGAACCGCCGCTCCGGCTCCTCGCCGCGCTCCGCCGCCTACCGCCCCGGGGGCGGTAGGTTCGCCGGCCCCCGCCACGACGACCTGCGCCGCACGTTCCCCGCCCTCGCCCCGCGCGAGGCACCGGACGGACGGTTCGCCGCCACCTGGTGGGGCAACGCCTGGGTGGAGGCCCTGGAGGACACCGCCCTCGACCCGGCGCGGCTGGCCCGGGGCAAGGCGTACGCGGGGCGCGGCCACGTCGACGCGATCACGGTCACCCCGGGCCGCGTCATCGCGTACGTCCACGGCAGCCGCCCCCGCCCGTACCGCACCGAGATCCGCCTGCGGACGCTCGGCGACGACGGCTGGGAGCGGTTCCTGAACGAGGTCGCCGCCCGCCCCGACCACATCGCCGCGCTCCTCGACAAGGACGTCCCGCACGCCCTGGAGGCCGTCACCGGTCTGCTGCCCGCCCCCGGCGACCTCGTCCCCGACTGCTCCTGCCCGGACGACGGCTTCCCCTGCAAGCACGCCGCCGCCCTCTGCTACCAGTCGGCACGGCTCCTCGACGAGGACCCCTTCGTCCTCTTCCTGATGCGGGGCCGTGGCGAGCAGGAGATCCTGGCCGCCCTCACCCACCGCAACGCGGCCCGCTCGGCGGCCGAGACGAGCGCGAGCGCACCGCCCATGGCGACCGTCCCGGCCCGCACCGCCCTCGCCCCGCAGACGGGCCACGCCCTGCCCGCGCTGCCGCCGCCGCTCCCCGCGCCCGCCCAGCCCGGCCGGCCGCCCGCGTACCCGCCGGACCCCCACGCCCCCGACCCTCTCGCCCTGGACCTGCTCGCCACCGAGGCCGCCGCCCGCGCCCACGCCTTTCTGACCACAGGCCACGACCCCGTCGCCGCACTCACCCCCTGGCAGGACGCCGTCCGGCTGGCCGCCGCCCACCCCGGCTCCGGGCTCACGGCCTCCACCCGCGCGCTCTACCGCGACCTGGCGCACGCCCTCGACCGCACCCCCACCGACCTGGCCCGCGCCGTCGCCGCCTGGCGGCAGGGCGGAATCGCCGGACTCACCGTCCTCGAAGAGCCCTGGGACCCGCCGGCCGGCCCCTTCGACCGGGCTCGCCCCGCCCTGCTCGCCGCCGACTTCCCGGCCTTCCGCCCCTGGCGCAACCACCTGTCGACCCGGTCCCTCCAACTCCGCTTGGGCCGCGACGGACTCTGGTACGGCTACGAGTCCGACGCCGACCGCGAGGACTGGTGGCCGCGCGGTAGCCCCGACGCCGACCCCGTCGGCGCACTCACGGATCTCCTGGGCCGCTGACCGCTGACCGCTGACCGCTGACCGCTGACCGCTGGCAGTTGACGGCGGACCGATGACCGCTGACCACCCCCCGCCGGCAGTTGACCGCGGTCGCCGACCTCCTGCCGCGTGGCGGGCATCCCTTGCCGTGTCGCTTGTCGTTCGAACGGCAGCGTTTACCCCGTCCGTTCGAGGTCATTCCCACTCGATGGAGTGAAACCCGCCAACGGCCTGATCCGGCCTCGCCAGGATCGCGTTAATTGCGGTACGGGCGAATGCCCGTGAACACCTCCGGAAGGCAGGAAGCCATGAGGCAGATTCGCCGAAGTGGTCTGGCCACACTGATGGTCACGGGTGGCGCGCTCGCGCTCTCGGCGGGCGCCGCGCACGCCGACTCCGGTGCACAGGGCGCCGCCGTCGGTTCGCCGGGCGTCGGCTCCGGCAACGCGATCCAGTTGCCGGTGCACGCCCCGGTCAATGTCTGTGGGAACACCGTCAACGTCGTCGGACTGCTCAACCCGGCCGTGGGCAACCGCTGTGCCAACACGAGCCCGTCCGACGGGTACGGCTCGGACGCCGAAGGCGGCGGCCGGCACCACAAGGACCAGCCCGGCACCCCGCGCAGCATCGGGCACGAGGGCGGCGGCTCCCACAGTGGCGGGGGCGCGCACGAAGGCGGCTCCTCCAACGGCGGTGGCGCCAGCGCCGAGGGGATCGCGAAGGGCTCGCCCGGTGTGCTCTCCGGCAACGGCCTCCAGCTGCCGATCGACCTCCCGGTCAACGTGAGCGGCAACTCGGTCAACGTCGTCGGCATCGGCAACCCGGCCATCGGCAACACCGCCGTCAACGGCCCCTCCGAGCCCGAGGGGCCCGGCGAGGAGCCGAAGCCGCCGGTGCCGCCGAAGACGCTGCCCGCCCCCGTCGACGACGAGGCGGAGGTCCCGGCCCCCGCTCCGGCGCCCGGCCCGCAGGGCGACTCGGTCGAGCTCGCCAGCACCGGCTCGGACATGGTCGGCTACGCCGCCCCGGCCGCCGCGGCGATGCTGCTCGGTGGCGCGCTCCTCTACCGCCGTTCGCGTGGCACGGGCGCGCAGGTCTGACGCCCCCGGCGCGGGTCCTTCCCCCGCCCTCATCCAGGGCGCCAGGTCCGGAGCACCGCCTCGATGGTGGGTGCGACGCTCGTCCGGGCCTGGTGCCGGGGAACCCCGCGCATGAGCAGCGTGTCGTACTCGGTGTCGACATGCCGTACGGCGGCCCGCACCGCGGCCGTGACCGCTCCCCGGTCGAGCGCCCGCCCCGCCGCCGTACGCCCCACCCGGCCGCTGCCCTTCCGGGAGGCGTGGGCCGCGATCTCCGCGGCCCGGTCCACGGGACAGCGCGGGAACAGCCGCAGGATCTCGGCCTCCAGGGCCGCCGTGACCTCCGCGTCCCGCTCCGCGCGGCGCGCCGCGTCCCGTACCCGCCGCCGCTCCCGCGCCTCCGCGTCCGCGAGGCAGGCCGCCTCGGCCCGGGCGAGCGCGGCCTCCTCGACGAGGAGGCCCTGACGTTCGTACCGGGTCCGGCGCCGGTTGTGCCGTACGACCACCGCCCACAGCGCGCTGCCCTCCCGCGCCCGGCGGGTGAGGGCGGTGTTCCCTCGGCGCAGGAACACCAGATGGCCCAGGTCGGCGCAGTCCAGGCAGACCGGTGCGTTGAACTCGACGATCATCCGCTCCAGAGGCCCCTGGGAACACTCCGAACAGCGGCGGCGCTTGAGCGGTTCGACGACGACGGGTGCGACCAGGTCCACGGCGGCCTCCTCAGCGCACTCCGGGCGCGGCCGCCGCGATGAACCGGTCGACGGCCTCCTTCGCCTCCCGGGAGCGCCGCGCGCGGTCCTCCTCGTCGGGCGCCTCGTGCATGCAGTTGGTCGCCTCGAAGGCGGACTCGGCGAACGCGCGGGTGTCGGGATCGTCGCAGATCAGCTGGACGCGGAAGAGCGCCTGACGGGTGGCGGTGCGCTGGTGGTACGAGGCGTGGCGCGACTCCTCCGCCTGCTCCGAGTCGGGGTCCTGCGCGGCACGGAACCAGCGGTCGTTCTGGCTGCGCCGGTAGTCGACGACCGCGCCCGCGAACGAGCTGTACGCGGAGATCCGTTCCTGGCGCAGCTGCTCGTCACGGGCGAGCGAGGCCGTGCGCTCGTCGGCGCGGTTCTGGAACCAGTGGGTGGCGATCACACCCAGCAGGGTTCCCGCCACGGCTATCAGGGCCGTATCCATGACCGGTTGCTCCTCGGCGCGCTCGGTGGTGTCGACGAGTGGGTCGACGCACATGGGGGTCGACAGTGGGGAGGCAATAATCGTTCGATTCATCGCCACATCCCCCTCTAGGGTCTGTCGTGTGGCAACGAAACTCAATCAGATCATCGCAGTGGAGAAGGGCGTCAAGTCCAGGGCGCAGCAGGACCTGACGGCGGCACACCATGGGCTCCAGAAGCCCGCGTTGCTCGCCGGGATCTCCCGTACCTACCAGCCGAAGGACGAGGAGGGCGAGCAGCTTCCGCCCGAGTCCACGCTGGTGCAGGTGAAGGCCGAGGACGTACTGCGCGACACCGCGCGGGCGTTGACGCGGCTCTTCGATGTGACCGCCACCAAGGACTGGGCCAACTGCGAGGCGCGCGCCGACGTCACCGTCGACGGCCGCGTCCTCGTGGACCAGGTGCCCGTCGCGTATCTCCTGTTCCTGGAGAAGCAGCTGACGGACATTCACACCTTCGTCCGCAAGCTGCCCGTCCTCGACGCGGCCGAGTCGTGGACGCAGGACCCGTCGACCGACGCGTGGAAGACCGATGTCGTCCGTACGGTCCGGACGAAGAAGGTGCCGCGCAACCACGTCAAGGCGGAGGCGACGGACAAGCACCCGGCGCAGGTCGAGGTGTACTACGAGGACGTGCCGGTCGGATACTGGACCACCGTGAAGTTCTCCGGCGCCCTGCCGGCCCGGCGGGTGAACGAGCTCCTGGAGCGGGTGGAGAAGCTGCAGCAGGCGGTGAAGTACGCCCGCGAGGAGGCGAACGGCGCCGAGGTCACCGACCAGCGGGTCGGCGACGCCGTCTTCGGCTACCTCTTCGGGTAGCGGGAAGACCCATGAACTCCCCGGCCACAGAACACGGTCGGGGTGCGCGAGGAGCGCAAAGCTGAAGCTGAGCCTTGTCGTGAATGCGCGGCCCTTCTGTGAGGGGTCGCGTTCAAACTCAGACTATTGCTCCAGATTCAGTATGCGCCGCTCATCGCCGGATCGACCGGGCCCGGGCCCTGGTGCGTCGAAATGCCAGTTCGAATCTGGTCCGCCGAGCTCGATCGGCGGTGGTCCAACGGCAGGACGCGACGCAATGACGACTGACCCGGGCTCTCAAGTGTGCCGGCGTGTGATGTGAGTGGCATCGACAGGGTCCGGGGGCAGGCTACGCCCTCGGACCCGCTCCTTTTCCGCCTCCCGCCCGCTTGTTGTCGCCCGCACCCTGCCGCCTGTTGCTCGCCGCCTGTCGACCGCCGCCCGCCTACTGGCGGTAGCCGCTGAGGAAGCGGCCGATGCGGCTGATCGCCGCGTCGAGGTCGTCGGCGTACGGCAGGGTCAGGATGCGGAAGTGGTCCGGGCGGGGCCAGTTGAAGCCGGTGCCCTGCACGACCTGGATCTTCTCGCGCAGCAGCAGGTCGAGGACGAACTTCTCGTCGTCGTGGATCCTGTGCACCTTCGGGTCGAGGCGCGGGAAGGCGTAGAGCGCGCCCTTCGGCTTCACGCAGGAGACGCCGGGGATCTCGTTGAGCTTCTCCCACGCCTTGTCGCGCTGCTCGTGGAGCCTGCCGCCGGGGGCGGTGAGCTCGTGGATCGACTGCCGGCCGCCGAGCGCGGCCTGAATGGCGTACTGGGCGGGGGCGTTCGGGCACAGGCGCATGGAGGCCAGCATGGTCAGGCCCTCCAGATAGCTCTTCGCGTGCTGCTGCGGGCCGCTGACGACCAGCCAGCCGGAGCGGAAGCCGGCCACGCGGTACGTCTTGGAGAGCCCGCCGAAGGTGAGGACGACGAGGTCAGGGGCGAGGGAGGCGGCCGGGTGGTGGACGGCCTCGTCGTAGACGATCTGGTCGTAGATCTCGTCGGCGAAGACCATCAGGCCGTGGCGGCGGGCGAGGTCGAGGATGCCCTCGACGATCTCGCGCGGATACACCGCGCCCGTGGGGTTGTTGGGGTTGATGATCACGACGGCCCGGGTGCGGTCGGTGATCTTCGCGGCCATGTCGTCGAGATCCGGGTACCAGTCGGCCGACTCGTCGCAGAGATAGTGCACGGCCTTGCCGCCCGCGAGGGTGGTCACCGCCGTCCACAGAGGGAAGTCCGGGGCGGGGATCAGTACCTCGTCGCCGTCCTCCAGGAGCGCCTGGACGGCCATGGAGACCAGTTCGGAGACGCCGTTGCCGAGGAAGACGTCGTCGACGTCGACCTCCGGCAGGCCCATCGCCTGGTAGCGCTGGGCGACCGCGCGCCGGGCGGAGAGGATGCCACGGGAGTCCGTGTAGCCATGGGCCTTCGGGAGCATCCGGATCATGTCCTGGACGATTTCCTCGGGCGCCTCGAAGCCGAAGAGCGCGGGGTTTCCGGTGTTGAGGCGCAGGACGCTGTGGCCCGCCTCCTCCAGGGCGTTGGCGTGCTCGATGACCGGGCCCCGGATCTCGTAACAGACCTCGCTCAGCTTGCTCGACTGCCGGAACTCCATGCGACGACCTCCCCAGACGTATTGATGCTTGGTTTTACCAAGTGAGAGCTTGGAAAGTCCAACAACTTGTCTAGACTGAGTCGCATGCCACGTCGTCGAAGCTATGACCAGTACTGCGCCGCCGCCCGCGCCCTCGACGTCGTGGGCGACCGCTGGACACTGCTGATCGTCCGTGAACTCCTCGCAGGGCCGCGCCGCTACACGGACCTGCACGCCGATCTGCCCGGCGTCAGCACGGACATGCTGGCCGGCCGGCTCAAGGACATGGAGGGCGCCGCACTCGTCACTCGCCGCCGCCTGCCTCCGCCTGTCTCCGCGTACGTGTACGAACTCACGCCGCGCGGGCGGGAACTGCTCCCCGTCCTGCGGGCCCTTGCGGAGTGGGGCGCGCCCGAACTGGAGGAGCCCCGGCCGACCGACGCGGTACGCGCCCACTGGTTCGCCATCCCGCTCATCGGGGCCCTGGAGGGCGTGGTGACGGGAGTGGTGCAGGTGACCGTGGACGAGGGGGATTTCCATGTACGGATCGGGGGCGACGGCCCGTCCTCGTACGGGGACGGACCGCCGGCCGACCCCGCCGACGTGCTGCTGCGGACGGACTCCGCGACCTGCCGGGCCCTGGCGGGCGGGGCGGTGACGCTCGTGGAGGCGGTGCGGGACGGTCGGATCGAGGTGGTCGGAGACGGCCTTCCCGCCGGTGAACTGCGGGCGCGGTTGCTGCCGTTGTCGGTGAACTGATCGTCAATCCCCGTCCGGGTCATCCCCCTTACGAGTAGCGTATGGCTGTTTGGCGGCCATGAACCGAGGGTCGCGAGGGGAAGTGGGAGGGCTGCTCCATGGGGATCGACGTCTGCACCGACCGGGCCGCACAGCCCGGTGAGACCCTGGTGGGCCGCCGGGCGGGCACGCGGGACACCCATGGCGCGCTGGCGAAGGGAACCTCCGTCGGCACGCTCCGGATCAAGCCGCCCAAGGGCCGGACGGACGTCGTCTTCCGTACCGTCACGCTCGCCCCGGGCGATTCCACCGGCTGGCACCACCACCCCGGCCAGATCATCGCCGTCGTCCAGTCGGGCACGCTGACCCGCGTCCTGCACGACTGCTCGGTCGAGACCGTCTCCGCGGGCGAGGCGTTCGTCGAACCCGCGGGCCGCAGGAACCGGCACATCGGACACAACTTCGGCACCGAGCCCGTCGTGCTCTACATGACCTGCCTGCTGCCCCAGGGCGCACCGCTCTCGATCGAGGCGGAAGCGCCGGACTGCGCTCTCCGCCTCACCTAGGTCGCGTCCGGAAACTCCCTAGGGCCGCCGGCCTGTCACGTGTGCGCGGTCGCCAGAGCGGCGGCCAGGCGGTCCCGGGCCGCGGTCTGCGCGGCGATCCGCGCCTCCAGGACGGCCAGCCGCTCGCGGGCGATCTCAAGGCCGCGGGGGGACGGAGGCGTGGACGTCATGTCGCCGTATCACGCGACCAGCGCACCCCCGTCGACGGGCAGGACCGTCCCCGTCAGGAACGCGGCCTCGGGCGAGGCGAGTCGGGTGATCGCCCACGCCACCTCCTCCGGAAGCCCGACCCGCCCGAGTGGGGTGTGTGCGATCTGCCACGTCCGGATCGCCGCGCGCTGCTCGGGAGTCAGCCCCATGTGGTCGGCGATCGGCGTCTCGATCGCGCCGGGCGCGACGGCGACCACCCGGATGCCGCGCGGGGCGAGCTCCACGGCCCAGCAGCGGGTGAGCGCCTCCAGGGCGCTCTTGGTCGCCGGGTAGACGGAGTTGTTCGGCCAGCCGCGCTGACCGACCGTGGTGGTGACCGTTGACGACCACACCCCCGGTCGCCTCAAGGGCGGGCACGGCCGCCTGGGTCAGCAGGATCGGGGCGACGAGGTTGGTCTCGACGAGCGGGCCGACGACGGTTCGGTCGAGCGTTCCGAGGGGCCCGCCGGTGGCGATGCCCGCGTTGTTGACGAGGACGTCGAGCCGCCCGTGGGCGTCGAGCACCGCTCGTACGATCTCCTCGCCCGCGCCCTCGGCCGTGATGTCGGCGATCAGCGGTCGGATCCCCGGAAACCCCTCGGCGGTCTCCGCCAGCGGGCCGGACCCGCGGCCGACGGCGACCACGGTGGCGCCCCCCGCGGCGAACGACCGGGCGGTGGCCCGGCCGATGCCGGTGCCGGCTCCGGTGATGACAATGATCCTCTGCGGGTCTGTGCTGTTCATAGACTCGATGCTCGAACCCTGACGCCAATGACAAGGTCAAGCCCGTGCGATTCGAAGCGATCACCTGGGAGCGCCTCTCCGAGGCCCTGGCCGCGCACGTCGACGGCGTGACCCCCGGGGACGGGAGTGCCTGGCTGAAGGTCGGCATCGACGGGGCGCCCGCCGCGCCGACCGGGGAGACCGCCGAGCGGATCGCCGAGGCGCTGCGGCTGCGCGGCCGGTCGGTGCTCGTCGTCGGCACAGGAGGGTTCCTGCGGCCCGCGTCGCTCCGCTACGAGTACGGGAAGCAGGACCCCGACTCGTACTACAGCGGCTGGTTCGACACCGGAGCGCTGTGGCGCGAGGTGTTCGGGCCGCTGGAGGCGGGCGGCAGCGGACGCGTACTGCCCGACCTGTGGGACCCCGCCACCGACCGCGCCACCCGCAGCCCCTACACGGAACTACCGCCGGACGGAGTCCTCGTGGTGCACGGTCCGTTCCTCCTCGGGCACTGGTTCCCCTTCGACGCGACCGTGCATCTGCGGCTCTCGGCCGGAGCCCTCGCGCGCCGCGCCGAGGAACCTTGGACGCTGCCCGCCTTCGAGCGGTACGAGAACGAGGTCGGTCCGTCCGATGCCGCCGACGTGGTCGTCCGCGCCGACGACCCGCGCCACCCGGCCTGGACGGGCCTTCCCTAGGGGTGCGCCGACGGCGGGCGCCCGCCCACCAGCGTCACCGCCTCCGCGCCCGCCCGGCAGCCCGCCTCGGCCGCTGCCAGGGCGTCCGCGCCCGCCAGCCGGGCCGCGAGGAACGCCCCGGTGAAGGCGTCACCCGCGCCCGTGGAGTCCACCGGCCGTACGTCCGGCGCCGGAACGCGGCCCGTGACCGCGCCCGCCTCGGCGACCAGCGCGCCCCCGGCGCCGAGGGTGACCGCGACCAGCGGGAACGTACGGCTCAGGGTCTCCGCCGCCTCGGCGGGATCGGCGCACCCCGTGAGCAGCAGGGCCTCGTCGGCGTTCGGGAACAGCGCCTCCACCCCTCGCACGGCCGCGAGGAACCTCTCCACGCCCAGCTGCTTCAGGAACCCCGCGGACGCCGGGTCCACGCTCACCGGGATCCCCGCCTGCCGTGCGCCGCTCATCGCCCGAAGCGCGGCGGCACGGCTCGACTCGGCGAAGAAGAGATACCCCGACAGATGGAGGCGCGCCGCCCCGTCGAGGAACGCGTCGGACCAGTCGGCGGGGGAGAGGCGCAGTGCCGCGCCGCTGTCGGTCAGGAACGTGCGCTCGGCGCCCGCGTCGACCAGGGATATCACCGTCGCCGTACCGACCTCCGCGTCCGGGACGAGCATCGGCCGCACGCCCGCGCGGCGGAGCGCCAGGTCGTGCCAGTCGGCCTCGTCCGTGCCGACCCGGCCGAGCAGGGCCACCGACGGACAGCCCGAACGCGCCGCCCAGCAGGCCGCGTTGGCCCCGGCTCCGCCCGGCAGTCGGCGGATCTCGGCGGCCGTGTCGGTCGCCGGAGCGAGCGGCGTCCGGTGCCGGGCCACGATGTCGGTGACCGCATCACCGACGACCAGAAGACCGCTCATGCGCCGACGCCGGCGTACGCGGACGCGATCCGCGCCCCGAGCCGCACATTGCCGCGCACCGCCGCCAGGTTCGCCTCCAGGGACGCCCCGTCGGTGTGCACCATCAGATACTCCAGCAGGAACGGCGTCACGGCCTGGCCGCCGATCCCCTTCTCCTTCGCCGCCGCGAGGCCCTGCGCGAGGACCCGGTCGTGCAGCGCCGGATCCAACTGCTCCGCCTCCGGGACCGGGTTGGCGACGATCAGCCCGGCGTACGGCTCGCCCAGCGCGTCCTTCGCGCGTATCACCCCCGCCACCTCCTCGGGCGTCCGCAGCGTCCAGTCGACCGGCTCCCCGGAGGAGGCCAGATAGAACCCGGGGAAGTGCTCCGTCCCGTACCCGACCACCGTCACGCCCAGGGTTTCGAGGCGCTGCAGGGTCGCAGGGACGTCGAGGATCGACTTCACGCCCGCGCACACCACCGTGATCCCGACCCGGGAGAGCAGCCGCAGGTCGGCCGACTCGTCCTGCGTCTCGGTCCACTCCCTGTGCACCCCGCCGAGCCCGCCGGTCGCGAAGACCCGGATGCCGGCCGTGTCCGCCAGCCACGCGGTCGCGGAGACCGTCGTCGCCCCGGTCGCCCCGGTCGCGAGCGCCGGCGCGAGGTCGCGGTGGCCCAGCTTCCGGACCGCCGGGTCCTCGGCGATCCGGACCAACCCGCCCTCGTCGAGCCCGACACGCGCCACCCCGTCGACGACCGCGATCGTCGCGGGCACGGCACCCCCGCTCCGTACCAGGGCCTCCAACTCCCGGGCCACGGTCAGATTGCGCGGGCGCGGCAGACCGTGGGCGATGATCGTGGACTCCAGCGCGACGACGGGCCGCCCCTCGTGGAGCGCTTCCCGCACCTCTTCGGACACCTGTGTGGACATGTCCCATTTCTGGCGCGACCGCACACCACTCAAACCTCGGTGGCGTGCTTCAGCCACAGCGCGGCAGCCCGGGGAGCCGCCCCGCGTCGACCACCTGGATCACCGGGCGGGAGCCGGCGGTCTTGGCGTCGCCCACGCTGTACGCGACCGCCAACGCCCCGCCCCGGGCCTGCGCGTAGCCGTACGCCGGAGTGATCTGCGCGTACGAGCCCGAGCTCAGGTCCAGGGCGTAGGAGGTCTCCGGGGTGCGCCAGGTGACCAGGCGGCCGCTGATCCGAAGCTGGTCCATGCCGTCGACGGCCGGGGAGGTGGTCACGACGGGGGTCGCCCGCGCGTCCCCCGACCGCCACACCATCAGCCGGGGCGCGGACTCGCCCTCCACCCAGGCCCAGGTCCCTCCGTCGGAGACGACGGAGCGGATGTCCCGGAGCGCGGCCAGGGGGTCGGGCAGCGCGGCGGGCCGGCCGTCCGCGAGGGAGGTGGCGGAGAGCCGGGTGCCGGAGCCCGCCGACTCGCGCCACACGAGGAGCCCGCCCGCGGTGAACGGCGTGTCCATCACGCCCTTGCGCAGGGCGCGTGGGTCGCCGCCCGCCGCCGGGGCCGCGTACACCGCGGCCTTGCCGTCGCCGACGCCCTGCGCCCAGTGGACCGTGCCGTCGCGGACGACCGGTTGGGGGAGGGGGCCCGGACGGTCGGCCCGGGCGAGCCGCCGGGACGAGCCCGTCTCGGCGTCCCACACGTACAGGCTCCACGGGCTGTCCAGGGTCCGTCCTTCCAGGACGGCGAAGACGGCCCATCGGCGGCCGTCGAAGTCGGCCGCGAGCAGTTGGTGCTCGACGGGGTCGGCGAGGTCGAGCAGGGTGCGGGGCGCACCGTCCGCGCGAATCAGGGCTGCTCGGCGACGGTCGCCGCCGGTGAGCTGGACGATCGTCCACCCGGGGCCGGTGTCGGTCAGCACCGCCCGCTGTCCGGCCGGGGGCCGCAGCTCGCCGGCGTCGAGCGCGGAGCGCCAGGCGGTGGGGAGTTCGACCTCGCACGCGGCCGCCAAGGCGCTCGGCCGCGGTGCCGGACCGGTGGACCGGTCCGGCACGGGCTCGGGACCGGACCGCGCCGACGAGCATCCCGCGAACAGGACGCCCGTCAGCAGCAGGGCGAGGGCCCGGGCTCCGGTGGGCGATGACGGAGGCCCGGGACGCCTACCAGACGTAGCCACGGCCGCCCATGATGGTGGTGATGGTGTCGGAGGAGATGTGCGCCGACTTGGGCACGGAGCCGGCCCACGAGATCACGCTCGTGCTCACTCCGCCCACCGGGTCCAGGTAGTTGACCTGTCCGGCGGCGTTGTCCGTGTTGTAGCCGTCGATCGAGACCCAGTGGAATATCTCGATGTTCGGGTGGCCCACGAGGTGGGGGCCGCCCGGCACCTCCCAGGCGTTGCCCGCTATCGCGTAGTCGTTGTCGGTGTTGTGGGTGATGTGCTGCTTGAAGTTCGCCTTGTCGGTGGCGGTCGGTGTGTACGGCAGTGCCCGGGGTACGTAACCGGCGCCGGGCAGGCGGTTGTTCAGCGCGTCGGCCATCGGATACCCGGTCGGGTTCGGCACGTTGATGTTGATGCCGTACCAGGCCGTGCCACTGGTGTTGGTCTTGAGGAGGGTCGCCGCGTTCTGCTGAGAGCGGCCCGCGACCTCGTCGCGCGCGGACTGGGTGATCACGAGGGTGGCGGGGCCGCACCAGTACGAGTTCTTCTGTGACTGGTGGAGTCCGCCGGAGACCTTGTAGCCGGCGAGCGCGGCCCGGGTGCGGACGCCGTCGAAGCCTCTGGCCGCCTCGGCCTCCTTGGCGGCGCTCAGTCTCTGCTGGGCCGGGGTGAGGCGCTGCGGGCCGAGGGTGTCGTGCGCGGCCTTGTAGGAGGCGCCGGGGGCCAGCGGCTCGGGGGCGTCGGGTCCGGCGGCGGCCTGGGCCCCGGGGGCGGCCGCGAAGGCCGCGAGGAGCGCGGCGGAGGTCAGGACCGCGGTGCGGCGGGCGGTGCGGCGGGCGCTGCGTCGGGTGCGGGGTATCGCGGGCATCGCACTCTCCTGTCGGAGGTGGGGGAGGAGGTTACGAGGGAGTTTGACGCGCGCACGCCAAGCGGGACAGGGGGCTCGGCGGATTCCCCCCGACCAACATTGGGCGCACCAAAGGCGCCACGCGTGACCAGCGGGGACATCGGTCCGTAACCTGTCCCGCCACCCCCGGTTTTCGGCCGTGCGGCGCTAGGGCACCGCCCTCGGCGGTGTGCGCGTATGAGCGATTCCGCCCCCGAGGGGGCCGAGATGTTCATCTGTCACCTATACGCCGCCGCGCCGACCGGCCACGACCTGAGGTAGGCCAACTGGGGGCGTGTGATGACGTGTACGAAATCGGTGGCCGGGTCGCCGCCGCGACCGGCCGGGAGGGCGAGCGCCCGCCCCCGGGTCCGGCGGGTGCGCAGCTCGGCCCCCTCGGACGCTGCTCCGAGGCCCTGCTTCGGATTCCGTCGCCGGGCGGCGGTCCGACGAAGTCGCCTGGTCAGAAGGGAAGTGGAGTCGATTCCTCCAGCCTGTCCCGGCCGTGGGAAGGCCCCGGGTCCCCGCTACAGTCACCGCCCATGACGACACATGACCAGGCCTCCTTCGCCGTCCATATCCCCGACGCGGAGCTGGAGCCCGAGCCGCTCGACCCCGCCCAGATCGTCTCCGGCACTCCCGAGGTGACCGGCAAGGTCCTCTGGGAGTCCGCCGACGGCAAGCAGGTGCGCGGCATCTGGCAGATCACCCCCGGCGTGGTGACCGACACGGAGGCCAACGAACTCTTCGTCGTCGTCAGCGGGCGCGCCACCGTCGCCGTCGAGGGTGGCGCCACGTTGGAGATCGGCGCGGGTGACGCGTGCGTGCTGCGCGAGGGGGACCGGACCACCTGGACGGTCCACGAGACGCTGCGCAAGGCGTACCACATCAGCCTCTGAGCGCCCGGGCGGATATCGGATCCAAGATCCACGTTCTTGGACCTTGGATCCGATATCCAAGATCCGATATCCAATATCCGCGCCGTTGGTCGCGGGGCGGTCAGGCTCGGCGCAGGACTCCGCGCACCGCCAGCGCCGCCATCGGCAGCAGCAGGCACGCGCCCACCAGGTTCAGCCAGCCGTAGCCCGCCTTGGCCACGATCAGCCCCGCCATCAGGCCGCCGACCCCGGCGGCGGTGTTCATGATGAAATCCGAAAGCCCCTGAACCGCCGCCCGGGCGGCCTGGGGCACGGAGTCCGTGAGCAGCGCCGAGCCCGACACCAGGCCCGCCGACCAGCCCAGGCCGAGAACGAAGAGGCCCGCCGCGGTCTGGCCGTGGCTCGACCCCGCCGTGCCGGCGAGCAACGCGGCCACGGAGAGGAGCCCGACGGCGAGCCCGATGACGGAGAGTCGGCCGAGTCGGTCCGAGAGCCAGCCCATGACGGGCGAGAAGGCGTACATGCCGGCGATGTGGCCGCTGATCACGAGGCCGATCAGCTGGATCCCGGCGCCGTGGTGGCTCAGCGCCACCGGGGTCATCGACATGATCGAGACCATCGCGGTGTGCGAGGCGGCCACGGTCACCAGCGCGAGGCGGGCGCCGGAGGACTCCCGTACGGCCCGCATGCCCGCCTTCAACGAGCGGGCGTCGGGCGCCTGGTCCTCCTCGGGGGCCGCCAGGGCGCGGGCCGTAAGGAGCGGGTCGGGGCGCAGCAGCACCGCCACCACGAGCGCGGCGACGAGGAAGACGCCGGCCGCCCAGACGAAGGGGCCTGCCGCCGCCGGGATGCCGAGACCGGCGACGCTCTCGCCGGCCGGCGCGGCGATGTTGGGCCCCAGGACCGCGCCGATGGTCGTGGCCCAGACGACGGTGGAGATGGCCCGGCCCCGGCGGTCCGGTTCGGCGAGGTCGGCGGCCGCGAACCGGGCCGCGAGGTTCGCCGAGGACGCGGCGCCGAATCCGACGAGGCCGGCGAGGAGCAGGGGGAAGCTTTCGACGACGGCCCCGAGGACGACGACTCCGGCGCCCAGGGCCCCGATCAGATAGGCCAGGACGAGTCCGGGCCGCCGCCCGCGCGCGCCCATGAGGGCGGCCAGCGGCATGGCGAGCAGCGCGGGACCGGCCACCGAGGCCGTCGAGGCGAGGCCCGACAGGGCCTCCGAACCGCTGACGTCCTTCGCCAGGACGGCGGCGAGGGCGATACCGGTGGCGATGCCGAGTCCGCCGAGTATCTGGCCGGTGATCAGCACGGCCTGCGTGCGCCGCCGGAGCGAGCGTATGCGCTCGGCGGCGGCCGTGACGGGGTCGGACATCTCCGCCGGAAGCGCCTTGGCGGGGGCGCTGGGCACGCCGGGGGCGGCAGGGGCAGTTCCGGGCGTGTCAGGGGCGTCAGGGGCATCGGGGCTGTTGGTCACCGACGTGAGTGTGCCAGCCGCCCCCGCACATGAGAACGCCCCCTCCGCGCCGCCGGCCCACCGACAGGCCTCAGCGGCCGCCCCCACCCACCAGCCTCAGCCGCCGCCCCCACGGCCACACTCAGCCCTCCGCGCCATCCGCCCCCACCGCCGCACCTCAGAAGAGTGGCTGCGGCAGCACGCCCTCCAGTGCCAGCAGTGTCCGCTTGGTCTCCAGGCCGCCCCCGAAGCCGCCGATCCCGCCGTCGCTCTCCACCACCCGGTGGCACGGCACGACCACCGGCAGCGGGTTGGCGCCCATCGCCGCCCCGACGGCCTGGGCGGCGCCCGGCTGCCCGACCCGCTTCGCCAGGTCTCCGTACCCGACGACCGCCCCGAACGGCACCCCCTCCGCCAGCTCGCGCAGCACCTGGCGGTTGAAGCCCGTCGTCAGCGTCCAGTCGAGCGGCAGGTCGAAGGCCTTGCGTCCGCCCGAGAAGTACTCGGCGAGCTGTCGTATCGGCTCGGAGAGCCGGCCCGAGGTGCTCCGCACCGGCTCCGCGCCGAGCTGCCCCGCCAGCCGGTCGACCGCCGTCCTCCGCACCGCCTCGTCGGCGTGGAAGACCACGCTCACCAGGCCGCGATCGGTCGCCGCGAGCAGCAGCGGGCCGATCTCACTCGGCACGACCGCCCATTCCACCGTGGTGTCCATGAACCTCACGGTACGACCGGCCACTGACATCGCGTTCGTCACGGCCCGGTCTCGTCTCGATCTCACCGATGCCAATTCCCGGACCTCGTGGTCGCACGGCCGTCGGCGCGCCATAATCTCGCCCCGGTAGCACTACTCAGCGGTACCGACTGATTTCGGACGACGTGACACCACGGGGTGGAGGACAGACGCTCATGCAGGGCACGGTCGACGGTTTCAGCTACGGCCTCGTCACACCGGTCGCCGCCTTTCTCATGGCCTGCCTCGGCAGCGCCCTGGGCCTGCGCTGCACCACGAGATCCCTGCGCCACCGCGACACCTTCAAGGCCGGCTGGCTCGCCCTCGGCGCCACGTCGATAGGTACGGGCATCTGGACGATGCACTTCATCGCGATGATCGGCTTCTCCGTCGACCGGGCGCCCATCAGCTACGACCGGCCCATCACCTTCGCCAGCCTGGGCGTCGCCATCCTGATGGTGGGCATCGGGATATTCATCGTCGGCTACCGCGGCGCCACCCCGCTCACCCTGGTCACAGGCGGCACCATCACCGGCCTCGGCGTGGCGACCATGCACTACCTCGGCATGGCCGGAATGCGGCTCCAGGGGACCATCGACTACGACACCCTCACCGTGGCCCTCTCCGTCGTGATCGCCGTCGTCGCGGCCACCACCGCCCTCTGGGCGGCCGTCTCGGTCCACGGCTTCCTCGCCAGCCTCGGCGCCAGCCTGGTGATGGCGTTCGCCGTCAGCGGCATGCACTACACAGCGATGGCGGCCGTCAACGTCCATGTGCACGGCACGGGCGCCGCCACGAGCGCCGGCGAATCAGCCACCTCGCTCCTCCTGCCGATGCTGATCGGCCCGGCCGTCTTCCTGCTCCTGGCCGCCGTGGTCGTCATGTTCGACCCGCTGCTCGTGATGGGCGACCCGGACTGGCAGCGCCCCACAGCCCAGGGCCCGCACCGCCCCGGACTGCCCGCCCAGCGCCGCGCCCCCGCCTACGGAGAGCCCGCGAACTGGTCGGCCCGCCGACCCTCCGGACGCGGCGGCCGCAAGGGCGTCGGCCGGGGCGCCCACCGTTCCCAGGAGTGGTGAGGAGCGAGGATCAGGGCCACCGGTGAGCCGGAGGCGGCCCGACTGTCAGTGGGGGGTCGTACGGTGGTTCCATGCGGCCCGTTTCCCAGATCGAACGTACGGTGGCGCCCTTCGAGGTCGTCAGTCCCTACCAGCCCAGCGGCGACCAGCCCGCGGCGATCGCCGAGCTCGACCGGCGGATCCGCGCTGGCGAGAAGGACGTCGTCCTCCTCGGCGCGACCGGCACCGGAAAGTCCGCGACCACCGCGTGGATGATCGAGAAGCTGCAGCGCCCCACGCTCGTGATGGCGCCGAACAAGACCCTGGCCGCCCAGCTGGCCAACGAGTTCCGCGAGCTCCTGCCGAACAACGCGGTCGAGTACTTCGTCTCGTACTACGACTACTACCAGCCCGAGGCGTACGTCCCGCAGTCGGACACCTACATCGAGAAGGACTCCTCGATCAACGAGGAGGTCGAGCGGCTCCGCCACTCGGCGACGAACTCGCTGCTGACCCGCCGGGACGTGGTCGTCGTCGCCTCCGTCTCCTGCATCTACGGCCTCGGCACCCCGCAGGAGTACGTGGACCGGATGGTCCCGCTCAAGGTCGGCGAGGAGATCGACCGGGACCAGCTGCTGCGCCGCTTCGTCGACATCCAGTACGCGCGCAACGACCTGGCGTTCACCCGGGGCACCTTCCGGGTCCGCGGCGACACCATCGAGATCTTCCCGGTCTACGAGGAGCTCGCCGTCCGCATCGAGATGTTCGGCGACGAGATCGAGGCGCTCTCCACGCTCCACCCGCTCACGGGCGAGGTCATCAGCGAGGACCACGAGCTGTACGTCTTCCCCGCCAGCCACTACGTGGCGGGCCCCGAGCGCATGGAGAAGGCGGTCAACGGCATCGAGCGCGAGCTCGAGGTCCGGCTCGCCGAGCTGGAGAAGCAGGGCAAGATGCTGGAGGCCCAGCGTCTGCGCATGCGCACCACGTACGACATCGAGATGATGCGCCAGATCGGCTCCTGTTCCGGCATCGAGAACTACTCGATGCACTTCGACGACCGCGAGCCCGGCTCCGCGCCGAACACGCTCCTCGACTACTTCCCCGAGGACTTCCTCCTCGTCATCGACGAGTCGCACGTCACCGTCCCGCAGATCGGCGCCATGTACGAAGGCGACGCCTCCCGCAAGCGGACCCTGGTCGACCACGGCTTCCGGCTGCCCTCCGCGCTGGACAACCGCCCGCTGAAGTGGGAGGAGTTCCAGGAGCGGATCGGCCAGACCGTCTACCTCTCGGCCACCCCCGGCACGTACGAGCTGTCGCGCGGCGACGGCTTCGTCGAGCAGATCATCCGCCCCACCGGCCTCGTCGACCCCGAGGTCGTCGTCAAGCCCACCGAGGGCCAGATCGACGACCTGGTCCACGAGATCCGGCTGCGCACCGAGAAGGACGAGCGGGTCCTCGTCACCACGCTCACCAAGAAGATGGCAGAGGACCTCACCGACTACTTCCTGGAACTGGGCATCCAGGTCCGCTATCTGCACAGCGACGTCGACACCCTGCGCCGCATCGAGCTGCTGCGCGAGCTGCGGGCCGGTGAGTACGACGTCCTGGTCGGCATCAACCTGCTCCGTGAGGGCCTCGACCTGCCCGAGGTCTCGCTCGTCGCCATCCTCGACGCCGACAAGCAGGGCTTCCTGCGCTCCGGGACCTCGCTGATCCAGACCATCGGCCGTGCGGCGCGCAACGTCTCCGGACAGGTCCACATGTACGCGGACACCGTCACGCCCGCGATGGAGAAGGCCATCGACGAGACCAACCGGCGCCGCGAGAAGCAGGTCGCGTACAACACCGCCCACGGCATCGACCCGCAGCCGCTCCGCAAGAAGATCAACGACATCGTGGCCACCATCGCCCGCGAGGAGGTCGACACCGAGCAGCTCCTCGGCACCGGCTACCGCCAGGGGAAGGACGGCAAGGGCGCCAAGGCCCCCGTCCCCTCGCTCGCCGCGCACGCGCCCAGGAGCAAGACCAAGGGAGGCAAGGCGGGCTCCACGGTCGAGCTCGGCGACCGCCCGGCGACCGAACTCGCCGCGATCATCGAGGAGATGACCGACCGGATGCGCGCCGCCGCGGCGGAGCTGCAGTTCGAGGTCGCCGCCCGGCTGCGGGACGAAGTGGGGGAGCTGAAGAAGGAGTTGCGCCAGATGAAGGAGGCGGGACTCGCCTGACACGACGGGCGGACCGGCCCGTCCGGCCCGCCCGCACCTTCCGGCCCATCCGGCCCGTCCGTCGGTCCCGGACGGTCTGGAGTGCCCGATGTGTGTTGCAAGACCGACACAAAACCGGTCCCTCTCTGCTGCGGTGTCAGTGCCCCTGCGTAGGGTGCTGGTCAACCGCGCGCACAGCGGAGGCGGCGGCGGGGATCGCTAGAGAGGGGACAGCGCGTGACGGTCAACATGACCAAGGGTCAGGCCATCAGCCTGGAGAAGCAGGGCGGCGGCAGCCTGACGTCCGTACGGATGGGGCTCGGCTGGCAGGCGGCGCCCCGTCGCGGCCTGTTCGGTTCGCGTACGCGCGAGGTCGACCTGGACGCCTCCGCGGTGCTCTTCGCCGACAAGCAGCCGGTCGACGTGGTCTTCTTCCGGCACCTGGTCAGCGACGACGGCTCGGTCCGGCACACCGGTGACAACCTGGTGGGCGGCGCGGGCTCGGGCGGTGACGACGAGTCGATCCTGGTCGACCTCCAGCGCGTCCCCGTCCACATCGACCAGATCGTCTTCACGGTGAACTCCTTCACCGGACAGACCTTCCAGGAGGTGCAGAACGCCTTCTGCCGGATCGTCGACGAGACCAACGGCCAGGAGCTCGCGCGCTACACCCTGGACGGCGGCGGCCAGTACACCGCGCAGATCATGGCGAAGGTGCACCGGGCGGGCTCGGGCTGGCAGATGACGGCCCTGGGCAACCCGGCCAACGGCCGGACGTTCCAGGACCTCATGCCCGCGATCCTGCCGCACCTCTAGGTCGCGTCCGGAAAGTCTGGCCTGGCTCGCGACGCCCGGCACGCACTCCCCCAAGCTCTTCGAGCAGGGGGCACCCCCAGCCGCGTTGCCGAAATGCCCACGTAGCTCCGCTACGAGAGCATCCCGGCGCCTTGCGATCGCACGCACCGGACGCCGCGAGCCCCGCCCTTCGGG
>NZ_JBICYI010000013.1:0-229508 GCF_043200825.1 Streptomyces sp. NPDC048370
CTCAACGAAGGCGCCTACATGGCCGAGATCGTCCGAGCCGGCATCCAGTCCGTCGACGAAGGACAGACCGAGGCCTCCCACGCACTCGGCATGTCGCAGGCCAAGACCATGCGCCGCGTGGTCCTGCCCCAGTCGATGCGGGTCATCATCCCGCCGACCGGCAACGAGTTCATCAACATGCTCAAGACCTCCTCCCTGGTCGTCGCCGTCCAGTACCCCGACCTGCTGCGCGCCGCACAGGACATCGCCTCGACCTCCTTCGCGGTCATGGAAATGTTCTTCGTCGCCTCCATCTGGTACCTGATCCTCACCAGCGTCTTCAGCGTCGGCCAGTACTACCTCGAACGCCACTACGCCAAGGGCTCGCTGCGCTCCCTGCCACCCACCCCGTGGCAGAAGATCAAGGCGAACCTCGCCCGATTCTCGACCCGCGAGGCGGTGACCCGATGACCCTCATGGTCAAGGCCGAAGGCGTCCACAAGTCCTACGGCCCCGCACACATCCTCAAGGGCATCGACCTCGAGGTGAACAACGGCGAGGTCTTCTGCCTCATCGGCCCCTCCGGCTCCGGCAAGTCCACCTTCCTGCGGTGCATCAACCACCTCGAGAAGATCAACGCCGGCCGCCTCTACGTCGACGGCGAGCTGGTGGGCTACCGCCAGAAGGGCGACAAGCTCTACGAACTGAAGGACAGCGAGGTCGCCGCCCAGCGCCGCGACATCGGCATGGTCTTCCAGCGCTTCAACCTCTTCCCCCACATGACGGCCCTCGCCAACGTCATGGAGGCACCGATCCAGGTGAAGGGCGAGTCGCGTGCGGTCGCCCGGGAACGGGCCGAGCGGCTGCTCGACCGGGTCGGTCTGGCGGACAAGGCGGGGAACTACCCCTCCCAGCTCTCCGGCGGCCAGCAGCAGCGCGTCGCCATCGCCCGCGCACTGGCGATGGAACCCAAGCTGATGCTCTTCGACGAGCCGACCTCCGCCCTCGACCCGGAACTCGTCGGTGACGTCCTCGACGTCATGCGCGACCTCGCCGAGTCCGGCATGACGATGATCGTCGTCACCCACGAGATGGGCTTCGCCCGCGAGGTCGGCGACAACCTCGTCTTCATGGACGGCGGCGTCGTCGTCGAGTCGGGCCACCCCCGCGACGTCCTCACCGACCCCCAGCACGACCGCACCAAGGCCTTCCTCTCCAAGGTGCTGTAGGAGCGGGAATTACACCGAAGGGGCGGTACGGGACGGAACCCGTACCGCCCCTTCGGCGTACGCGCGTACGCGCGTACGCAGACGGTGTACGGCCCTGCTCGGCCCTACTTCAGCGCGAGGAGGAGCGTGTCCGAGGGCGAGGCCCAGACGGCTCGGGCCTCGTCGAACCCCGCGGCGCGGAGGATCTCGGCGTGGCGGCGGACCGAGGGCATGTCGCCGTCGGCGTGCTCGCCGTAGATCTCGAAGCGGCGGGCGGTCGGCTCGGCGAGGACCGGGTCCGCTGCGGCCACGGCCCACCACGCGGCCCAGTCGAGCGCGCCCGCGGACTTGGCGCGGTCCATGGCGGCGTGCCGGTGGGCGCGCTCGGCGGCGTTGATCCGGGGGGTGGTCTCGTCGATCATGTGGTCGGCGTTCATGAAGACGCCGCCGTCCCTGACGAGGCCGGCGAGCTGCCCGTAGAGGGCGGTGAGCGGCTCGGTGTGGAGCCAGTGGAGCGCGGTGGCGGTGAGCACGGCGTCGAAGGGGCCGTGCGGCAGCGTGCCGACCCAGCTCGGGTCCTTGAGGTCGGCGGTCACGAAGGAGACGCGCTCGTCTTCGGCGAAGTAGCCCCGGGCGATGGCGAGCAGGGCGGGGTCGAGGTCGACGCCGACGCTGGTCGCCTTCGGGAACCGCTTGAGGAGCCGATCCGTAATACTCCCTGTACCGCACGCCAGGTCGAGGACGCGGGGCTCCGGCCCCACCACGGCCTCGACCATGTCGAGCATCACGCGGAACCGCTCCTCGCGGTCCGGCATGTACCACTCCTGCTGGCGGTCCCAGCTCTCCTGCCAGGCCGCCCAGTCGGTTCCGGTCGTGGCCGCGTCCGTCATACCATCCCTCCACCCTCTTCGTAATACCCTCGAAGGGGAACCGTCCATTACCCCTTCCGCACCCGACCCTAGACCTCCGCCGTAAGGACTACAAGTGGAACTGGCCTATTACTCGGATTACGCCGTACGTCTGGTCAACACCGAGGAGCCGGCCCGCAACAAGGACTCCCTGACGTCGGTCGAGGCGGTCCGGGAGCTCTTCGGCGAGGCCTCCCAGATGGCCCGGCGGGCGACGGACTCCGACGTGACGCGCTTCCGTTCGGTACGCACCCGGCTGCGGGCGGTCTTCACCGCGGCGGACGAGGGCGAGCACACCCAGGCGGTGGACCTGCTGAACTCACTGCTCCTGGAGTTCCCGGTGAGCCCGCAGATCTCGGGCCACGACTTCCTGGACGACGAGGGGCACCCGCGCTGGCACATGCACCTCGCCGACCACCCCTCGAACGCGACGGCGGGCTTCGCGGCGATCGCGGCGATGGGACTCGCCTTCCACCTCACGGAGTTCGGCGCCGACCGGCTCGGCCTCTGCCAGGCACCGCCGTGCCGCAACGCCTACCTGGACACCTCGACCAACCGCTCGCGCCGCTACTGCTCGGACCGCTGCGCCACGCGCGCGAACGTGGCCGCCTACCGGGCGCGCAAGCGCCTGGAGGCGGAGCGGACCGACGAGACGGGCCTGACGGCGGAGAACAACCAGGAGAGCACCACACCTGCCGACCGCTGACGCCCGGGCGTGACGGGCCGGTACCGCGCCCGTACGCGCCCGAGCACCAGCTCGCCGGGCACGACACCGAACACCCGACTGTCCCCTTCGGCATCGGGATTGTCCCCAAGCACCCACCACCCACCCCCCTGTCGCTCGATCAGACGCTTGACGATGAGGAGATCCTGCTGGAGCGGGTGACGCAGCACGGCCACGTTCCCGGGCCGCAGCCTCGCACCGTAGTGCACGAGGAGCTGATCGCCGTGAAGGAGCGTGGGCACCATGGACACCCCCGTCACCTCGGCGATCCCGAACGGGGGCCCGGCCCCTCGCCCCGGCTCCGGCCTCGCGTCCGCCATCCGGCACCTCCTGATCCGTTCGTCCACTCGTACGCGAGTCCCATGGTGACCCTGGACTTTTGTCCTAAGCCCCTGGGGGCGCTCGCGAAAACCGCCTTCTCGGGGAGTAATCTCCCACCTGAGAAGACGATCACGAGGAAGGACAGCTGAATGCTCTCCCGCCTGTTTGCCCCCAAGGTGAAGGTCAGCGCCCACTGCGACCTCCCCTGCGGTGTCTACGACCCGGCCCAGGCCCGCATCGAGGCCGAGTCGGTCAAGGCCGTCCAGGAGAAGTACCAGGCCAACGAGGACGCGCACTTCCGCGCGCGTGCCACGGTCATCAAGGAACAGCGCGCGGAGCTCGCGAAGCACCACATCTCGGTGCTGTGGAGCGACTACTTCAAGCCCCCGCACTTCGAGAAGTACCCGGAGCTGCACGCGCTCATCAACGACACCCTGAAGGCCCTGTCGGCCGCCAAGGCGTCGACGGACCCGAAGACGGGCGAGAAGGCGCTGGAGCTCATCGCCGAGGTCGACCGCATCTTCTGGGAGACGAAGAAGGCCTGACCTTCTCCCCTCCCACCCCGCACCACCCGAAGGGCCCGCCCGGCAACCCCGGTCGGGCCCTTCGGCGTACGCACCTCGGAAGGGTCACCGACGACAGACGAGGATCCCGCCCGAGCACCGGACCTCGAAGGCGCCGTGACGCTCGATGCGCTCGCGGAGCAGGGCACGTGCCCGCTCGATCGTCGCGTCGAAGGGCACGTCGTACTGATCCGCCCAGGCGCGGTACGAGGCCATGTGGGCGATGACCGGCCCGGGGTCGTGGACGGTGATGGTTCCCGGTAGTTCGACGACCTCCACACGGCTGAACTCTTCGCCGAGGAGGGCCGGGGCCTTCTCCAGGGAGAATCGGGCGCTGAGCGAGATCCGGGCAGGACCGCGCTCGATGCCGAGGACGTCACCGGCGGCCCGCTGCCACAGCTCATCGAGCTCGGCCTTGTCGCGCTCGCTGTTGGTGGAGGCGATCACGAGCCCGTCGCGGGTCACGACCCGGGCCAGCTCCTTGACCGCCTGGGGGATGTCGGGCACGTGGTAGAGCATGTAGAGCGCGAGAGCGCCGTCGACGCTCCCCGACGCCAGCGGAAGCCTCGTCGCCTCCGCCACGGCGACCGGGCCGGGAACGCCGGCGAGGATGCCGGGCGCGATGTCGAGACCGAGCACGGCCAGGTCCGGGCGTTCCTGGCGGAGCCGCCGGGTGAACGTGCCGTTGCCGCAGCCGATGTCGACGACGCGCCCGCGTACGTCGCCCAGCCGCTCGGCGACGAGGCCGGGCAGGTCGTACCGGGGCGTCTGCCACCGGTAGAGCGACTGCCGGGCGGCCAGGTCCCGGTCTCCGTTGTAGGCGCTGCCCGCCAGGCGGGTCCGGTCGGTGACGGCGGCGTCGTGGGCGGCGGACAGATCGGTCACGTCGGCAACTCCGGAGGGTGGGCGGCGGGCGGGGACCCGCGGACGGCCGTGTACGGGAGTCGTTCGCGCAGGCGCAGCGCCTACGCGGATCCACCGTACTGCGGCGCTCGCGGCTCCCGGCTACGGCGGGCGGCGGAAAGACTGGCGTGCGGGGCCGACGGAAGCGGGTAACGTCTTTGTCATGTTCTTCCAGACGCCGATTCACGAGTGAGAGCGTGACGGGCCCCAGCTGACGCTCTTCGACGTCGCCGCCCGTCCCCACCGATGAATCCGTAGATCACTTCACATCATTTCCGGGAGAACCCGTGACCGACAGCAAGAACATCAACAACCCCGTGGGCCAGGGCGGCGGCCAGCGCAAGAAGCTGTCCCGCGCCGAGCGGCAGAACAACGGTCCGCACCGCAACCTCGACCGCCAGAACGCAGCGGACAAGAAGGCGGAGCTGGTGCGCAAGATGCGCGAGAAGACGGGCTCGGTCGAGGGCGCCGGGCAGGCGGGCGACGAATCCGCACAGAGCTGACGCACCGCCGCCGCAGGGCGGCACCGCACGGGGCAGGGCCCGCCGGGGTGGGCGAATCGGCGGGCTCGCTAGGGTGAGCCAAATGATCAAGCAGTCGCCGCACCTGACCCTGGAAGACGCCAGGAAGCTTCAGGCCCAGCTTCGGGCCGAGATCGGGCCCGGGCTCGGTGAGCGGGAACTGGATGCGGTCGAGCGGCGGTTCGGGTTCCGGTTCTCGGGGGATCATCGGGTGTTTCTCTCCGCCGGGCTTCCCCTCGGGTCGCCGCTGTGGCCCGACTGGCGGAACGGGGACCCGGAGGATCTCGCCGAGCGGCTCGCGCGGCCGGTCGAGGGGGTGCTCTTCGACGTGGAGCACAACGGGTTCTGGTACCCGTACTGGAGTCCGCGGCCCCCGGAGATGTCCGAGGCGCTGCTGGTCGCCAAGGCCGAGCTGGCCTCCGTGCCGCAGCTCGTTCCCGTCTACGGCCACCGCTATCTGCCCGGTACGGCGGGCGAGTGGGGCCATCCCGTGCTGTCCGTCCACCAGACCGACATCATCTTCTACGGGGCCGACCTCGCCGACTACGTCCGGCACGAGTTCACCGGCGGGGCGAGCAGCCTCGTCGCCCAGGCGACCGTGGACTTCTGGTCGTACTTCGTCGAGGGCGGTCCTGGCACCGACGTCACCGCGCCCACGCCGTACGCCCCGTACGCCGTCGACGCGCGGGAGGCCGTCGAGAACCTCCGGATGCTGGCTCTGGAGCGCCTGATCGGGCGGCGGCACCACCCCGAGCAGCTGATCGAGGCCGGGCTCTCGGCGCTGCTGCTCGACGTCGAGGCCGAGTCGCTCCCGCTGCTCGCCGGTCTGACGCGTGCCGAGCACGCGGAGGCCGACGGCCTGTTCGAGCGGGTGGTCGACGAACTGGGGCTCGCCCGACAGCTCCCCGCCGATGACACCGACGTCCCCTGGGAGTCGGCCCGCTGGGAGCTCGTACGGTGGTGGCTGCGGCTCGTCGTGACCGGCAGCCTGGCCGCCGGGCCCGGCGGTGACGTGATCACGTACGAGGGCTGGGGCGCCCTCGCCCGACCCGAGCCGCTCCGCCCGCTCGTCGACAAGGTCGACGCGTATTGGGCCGCGGTCCACCGGGGCGCCCGCGAGCAGCAGGACGCGATCGTCGCGGAAGCCGCGCGGCTGCTCGACGGGCCTTGGCCACCGGCCGGGTGATCGGCACGTCCACACGTCGCGCCGTGCCCGCGCGCCGCACTCGCTTGTCGCGCGTCAGCCGGGCTGGTCGACCGCGAGCGAGTAGCGGAGCTTCTGCTTCGACGTGGCGCCCAGGCGGTCGTAGAAGCGGATCGCGCCCTCGTTCCAGGTCGGCGTCTGCCACTGGATCTCCGTCAGGCCGAGGGACCTGGCCTCCTCGCGCAGGGCCGCCATGAAGAGGGGGCCGAGGCCCAGGCCGCGTTCCGTCGCCGAGAGGTAGAGGCAGTCCATGTGGAGGTACTCGGCGCCGTCCCAGGTGGAGAGCTCCGGGGCGCACGTGGCGTAGCCGACCAGGCGGCCGTCGGGGAGCTCCGCCACCAGGCAGCGCAGGCGGGCGCGCTCCCCGAAGAGGAGGGCCGCCAGGCGGGTCGCCAGGCCCGGGGCCGGGGGTGCGGCCTTCTCGTACGCCGCGTGCTCGGCGGCCAGTTCGGCCACCCGGTCGAGGTCCTCGGGGCGGGCGTGCCGGATGCGGGCGGCGGCGGTCATCGGAGGTCCCCCTCGGTTCCCTCCGTGAGGGCGGCCGGCCGCCCCACCACTGGCGCCTTCTCCGGCTTCGTACGATCCGTCATGCCGTCATCATGCCCGCCCCCACCGACATCCCGTTCCGGCGGAGCCACTGCCGGTACGGCGCCGCCCGCAGCGCCGCCTCCCAGTAGGCCTCCGCCAGGTCGTCGTACAGCGGGTCGAGCGCGGCCCCCTCGCGCGCGTAGAGCAGCAGGCGTACCGCCAGGGGGTCGTCCCGTAAGGGACGGATCGCCAGGTCCTCGCGCGGCAACGATGTCGGCTGGCACGGTGCCACGGCCTCGCCGAGGACGATCAGGGACGCCGCCGTGTGGTAGTCGCAGTGGAGCAGCGGCGGGTCGATGCCGGCCTGGCTCAGGACGCGGCGCAGCCCGTCCCACTCGCCGTCGACCGTCGGGTCGACCATCCAGCGGTCCTCGGCGAGGTCGGTCAGCTCCACGACCGGGTGCCGCGCCGCCGGGTGGTCCGGGGCCAACGAGACGAACTGGGGCTCCCGTTCGACCAGGACCCGCACCTGGAGCCCCTCCGGCACCCGCAGCGGGCACCCCTCGACCTCGTGGACGAAGGCCACGTCCAGCTGGCCCGTGGCGACCGACCGCACCAGGGCGTTGGCGGAGACGTCCATGTGGAGCGCGATGTCCGTGCCGGGGAGGCCCTGGCGCAGTCGGCGCAGCCAGCCCGGCAGGGCCCTGCTCGCCGTCGACCCGACCCGCAGCCGGGCCCCGTCGCAGCGCGCCGCCTCGGCCCTGGTCTCGGTGATCAGCGTCGCCATCTGGTCGACCAGCGGCCGGGCCCTGCTGAGCACCGAGCGGCCGAGCGGTGTGGGCCGGCAGCCGGTGCGGCCGCGCGAGAACAGCTCCGCGCCCAGGGAGTTCTCGATCCGGCGCAGCTGTGTCGTCAACGAGGGCTGGCTCATGCCCAGTTGCCGCGCCGCCTTGTGCAGACTGCCCGTCTCCGCGATGGCGCAGAGCGCGCGCAGATGCCTCACCTCCAGCTCCATGCCCTGAGGGTAGGACGGCGCCGGGGGCCGCACCAGACACCCAAGTCGCACCAATTCCCTTTGATTCCAAGGAAGTTAAGACAGAATGAACGGTGCGGACGAGACGCTGGTGATGCCTTCGTGCTATCGCCTGCTGCCATCATCCGTACGCGCCCCGGCTCCCCCGACACTCTCTCCAACCGACCCAGGAGGAGCCCCCCATGCGACACCCCAAGGTCCTCACCGCCTCCCTCGCCGCCACCCTCGGCCTGGGACTCGCCGCCGCGCTCGGCGCCGCCCCGGTGGCCGTGGCCGCGGCGCCCGCCGCCCCGTCCTCGGCGACCGCCGGGTACGCGGCCTACGCCGGATCCGCCGAGGACGCCAAGGCGACCAAGGCGTTCCACGAGGCCGTCATGAAGTCCGTGGCGAAGAAGCGGGCCGCGAACCCCGGCGCGGCCGCCGTCACCGTCGTCTACAACGCCGCCAACGCCCCGAGCTTCCGCACCCAGATCTCCCGTTCCACCCAGATATGGAACAGCTCGGTCGTCAACGTACGGCTGGTGGAGGGCAGCAACGCCGACTTCACCTACTACGAGGGCAACGACTCGCGAGGCTCGTACGCCAGCACCGACGGGCACGGCAACGGCTACATCTTCCTCGACTACCGGCAGAACCAGCAGTACAACTCCACCCGTGTCACCGCCCACGAGACCGGGCACGTCCTCGGCCTCCCCGACCACTACTCGGGCCCGTGCAGCGAGCTGATGTCCGGCGGCGGCCCGGGCACCTCCTGTCAGAACGCCCAGCCCAACGCCCAGGAGCGGGCGCGCGTCGACCAGCTGTGGCGAAACGGCCTCGCCTCGGCGGCCAAGACCTTCTGACCCCCCACCCCCGGAGGGGCGGACGGCTGCGGCCGCCCGCCCCTCCGCGGGTTCCGGAACCGCCGCAGCCCCCCGTGCGCGGCGGAGACCTCCGCGCGTACGGGAGCCCGCCGCACCCACGGACCCGCGTGCCGTGGGCGAACATCCTTGGATTCAGGCGGTGTTGAGTGAATGCTGTGGGGACACATCCCGGATCCCGGAGGCGTCCCGTGACCGCCGAGCACACCGACACCCTGTACGAGGCCGTGGGCGGCGCCGACGCGCTGCGCAGGCTCTCCGACACCTTCTACGAGGCGGTCCTCGCCGATCCCCTCCTCGCGCCCGTCTTCGCCGGCTTCACCCCGGCCCACGTCGAGCACGTGGCCGTCTGGCTGGCCGAGGTGTTCTCGGGGCCCGCCGAGTTCACGGCGGAACTGGGCGGGCACCAGGCCCTGCTCCGCGCCCATCTCGGGCTCGCCATCACCGAGGAGCAGCGGCTGCGCTGGATGGAGTTGATGACGGCGGCGGTGGAGAAGGAGCTGCCGGACGACGCCCTGCTGCGCCGCCGGGTGGTGGAGTACTTCGACTGGGGGACGCGGATCGCCAAGGACGTCTCCGCCTCGGCCCCGGGCACCGATCTCGGTGAGCCCGGCCCCACGCCGCGCTGGGGCTGGAACGGCCTCGCCTGACCACCGGTGAAGCCCTGACCACCGGTGAAGCCCTGACTACCGGGGCGCGCGTGCCGCGCCCCCGAAGGTCAGGCCGTCTGGAGCGGGCGGCGGCCGAACGTCGCGCCTGCCGGGAGCTGGCGCCTCACCCGGTCGAGCGCCTCCTCGAAGTCGCCGCCGGCGATGCCCGATTCGTAGGCCGTCCCGCCGTAGTGCAGCGTCAGGCTGAGGTCCGCCCGCTCGCCGAGCGTCAGCAGACAGCCGAGGGTGGCCTGCTGGGTGGCGCCGTCCACGACGACAGGAAGCGGCAGGTCCCATTCCAGGACGCACCCGGTGAGGGCCTCGCCGCCCTTCTCCGCCGCGCTCAGCGCGGCGAAGCTCGCGCCCGTGTACGCGACTCCCCTGATGCTGGCGGACACGTGCCGTCCGTCCACCGTGATCGCGATCGCTTCCGCGCCGCTGCGGTCCCGGTACCAGCCGGTCCAGACTTCTGTCGACTCCGATGACATGCGCGGACTGTAGCGTCCGGAACGGTTCCTTCGCGCGACCCGGTCACCCTGTGGCCGGACTTCTCCCGATCTCGCCGTTCTTGCCGGTCACGTGCGTGCCGGTGGCTTCCGTGCCACCTTCGGGAGCGGGCGCGGGGGCGCCTGTCGGGTCCCCCGCCGCGGACCCTGCCGCGAGGTCTTCTCCCGACCCTGCTCCCGATCCTCCACCAGGCCCTGCCGGCTCTGCCGACGTCCCCTGCGGGCCGTCGCTCTCCCCGTCGACACCCTCAGGTCCGACGTACCGCGCGCACCGCGGATTCCGGCACGGCTGCACTTCCCACTCCGGCACCCAGGCCCCCAGGACCTTGTGCCGCTTCGCGTGGATACCGACGGGGTGTCCGCAGGCCTCGCACGTGGGCGTGGCCTGCGGGTCCCGTACCGTACGCGGGGTCTCGCTGCCCATACCTCCCAGGGTAGGGCGCGCCTCCGGTCACCGCTTCCTGGTGTACGTCCGGACGAGCGTGCCGTTGTCGAAGACGCGCACCTCGCCCAGCTCGAAGTCGCGGGGCGCGAAGTCGGCGCCGAACATCGGCGTGCCTGCGCCGTAGACCTGCGGGTACGTCTTGATGATCAGCTCGTCGATCTCGTCGACCAGCGCGCCGGCGATCTGCGAACCGCCGCAGACCCAGATGCCGAGCGGGCTGTCCTCGGCCTTGAGCTCGCGCACCCGGCCGACCAGGTCGTCGGCGATCAGCTCGACGTTCGGGTCGGGCGACTCGGTGAGGGAGCGGGTCGCGACGATCTCCCGCAGGTGGGCGAAGGGGCTGGTGACGCCGACGTCCAGGGCGACCTTGTAGGACTTCAGGCCCTGGATGACGGTGTCGAAACGTTTGTGTTCGGAGTCGACCCCGAGGGCCTCGCGCCCCTGCGCGGAGATCGTCTCGGGGTACTCGCCCGTCAGGAACTCCAGGAACTGCGCGTCCGCGAACTGGTACATGGACGCGGCGTCACCATCGGGGTCACCGATGAAGCCGTCGATGGAGCAGGCGATGAAGTAGGTGAGCTTGCGCAAACCAGTCCTTTTCGTTCTTCGAGGTGTGAGCTGCGGTCGCAACCACGACGGCTATAGTGCTTCACCTGTAGTGGTTACGCAAGAGCTATCTTCCGAAGAAATCCAAAAAGAAGCGGAATCAGGAGGCCCGGTGGCCAGGAACCAGGAACGCCGTACGACCCTGCTCGACGCGGCGATCGAGGTGCTCGGGGACGAGGGGGCCCGCGGGCTCACCTTCCGGGCCGTCGACGCCCGGGCGGGCGTCCCCACGGGCACCTCGTCCAACTACTTCACCGACCGGGACCAGCTGCTCTCGCAGGTCGCGGACCGGATCTTCGTCCGGATGACCCCGGAGCCGGATTCGCTCGTCGCGGCCTTGGAGCCGAAGCCCAGCCGGGAGCTCGTCGTCGAGCTGATGCGCTGGGTCGCCCGGCGGATGGCCGCCGAGCGCACCTGCTATCTGGGCCTCTTCGAACTCCGGCTGGAGGCCACGCGGCGCCCGGAGCTGCGCACGCAGCTCACGAAGGTGCTGCGCACCGATCTCGCATACAACATCCGCACGCACGTCGAGAACGGCATGCCGGGCGACGCGGACACGGTCCGGCTGCTCTACTTCGCCCTCACCGGGCTGCTCTTCGACCACTTCACGGTCCCCGGCCTCCACGACGACCGCGAGCTGGACGACCTCATCGAGACCCTGGTCAGCCGGATCGTCCCGGAGGCCTGACCGTTCGCCACAGCGCGCCGGTCACCCCGCCCGCCCCGGTCACCCAGCCCGCCCCCGGTCGCTCACCGCGTCCGGCGGGTGACGAACTCCGCCAGGGACAGCAGGTCCCCGGCCGCCGCCAGGTCCGGCACCGCCCGGGAGAGTTGCTGCACGGCGCGGGCCATCCGGTCGGCCGCCTGGGTCTGCGCCCAGTCCCGGCCGCCCGCCCGCTCGACCGCGTCCGCCGCCGCCCGTACGGCCGCGGCGTCGAGTTCCGTACGGGCGTACAGCTCGGCCAGCTCCTCCCCCGCCGGCGTACCCGAGGCGAGCGCCGCGACCACCGGCAACGACTTCTTGTGCGCGACGAGGTCCGCGCCCGCCGGCTTGCCCGTGCGCTCCGGGTCGCCCCAGATGCCGATCAGGTCGTCGATGAGCTGGAAGGCGAGCCCGGCCTCCCGGCCGAACGCGTCCATCGCCGCGACCTCCTCCTCCCCCGCGCCCGCGTACAGCGCGCCGAGGGCACACGCGCAGCCGAGCAGGGCGCCCGTCTTGGCGGTGGCCATCGCCAGACACTCGTCCAGGCTCACCTCGCGCGGGCCGCGGTGCTCGAAGGCGCAGTCCGCCTGCTGCCCGGCGCAGAGCTCGATGACGCAGGCGGCGAGCCGGGCCGAGGCGGCGGCCGAGGCCGGGTGGCCGTCCTCGGCGAGCAGTCGAAGGGCCAGCGCGAACATGGCGTCGCCCGCGATCAGCGCGTCGGGGATGCCGAACACCGTCCAGGCCGTGGGCCGGTGCCGGCGGGTCGGGTCCTCGTCCACGATGTCGTCGTGGAGCAGCGTGAAGTTGTGCGCGAGCTCCACGGCTGCGGCGGCCCGCACGGCGGGCGCCGGGTCACCGCCGAGCGCGCGGGTGGCGGCGAGCACGAGCGCGGGCCGGATCGCCTTGCCCGTCTGCCCGGAGTCCGGGGAGCCGTCGGCCCGCTCCCAGCCGAAGTGGTACATCGCGACGCGGCGTATGGAGCCGGGCAACGACTCGATGGTCGACCGCAGTTGGGGATGGACGACGCTCCGTGTCTGGTCGAGGAACGCCACGGCGCCCTGGGTGTCGCCCACGGCATCCGCCCGGGTCATGGTCACGCTTCCCCCCTCTTTCGTGAATCGCTGGGCGTGCGGGGTCGGGGCGGGGGGGCCGGTCGGCGCGGCCCCCCGCCACGGTCACCGGGCCGGCGCGTCAGCGCCAGCGGCTGACCTCCACGTTCTCCAGGACTCCGAGCGCGTCGGGCACGAGGATCGCGGCCGAGTAGTACGCCGTGACCAGGTAGGAGATGATCGCCTGCTCGTCGATGCCCATGAAGCGCACGGAGAGGCTGGGCTCGATCTCGTCCGGGATGCCGGTCTGGTGCAGACCGATCACGCCCTGCTCGTCCTCGCCCGTACGCATGCAGATGATGGACGTGGTCCGGGCGTCCGAGACGGGGATCTTGTTGCTCGGGTAGATCGGGACACCGCGCCAGGTCGGGATCCGATTGCCGTTGATCTCGATGGACTCGGGGACGAGGCCCCGTCGGTTGCACTCGCGACCGAAGGCGGCGATGGCGCGCGGGTGGGCGATGAACATCTTCGAGCCCCGGCGCCGGGAGAGGAGCTCGTCCATGTCGTCGGGGCTGGGCACGCCGTCGTGCGGCTGGAGGCGCTGTTCGTAGTCGCAGTTGGAGAGCAGGCCGAACTCGCGGTTGTTGATCAGCTCGTGCTCCTGGCGCTCGCGCAGCGCCTCGACCGTGAGCCGCAACTGCTGCTCGGTCTGGTTCATCGGCTGGTTGTACAGGTCGGCGACGCGGCTGTGGACCTTCAGGACCGTCTGCGCGACCGACAGTTCGTACTCGCGCGGCGAGGCGTCGTAGTCCACGTACGTGTGCGGGACGACGGCCTCGCCGACGTGGCCGGCGGAGAGGTCGATCGCGGCCTCGCCGAACTTGTTGGTGCGCTGGTGGGGCAGTGCGGCGACGCTCGCGAGGTGCTCGGCGAGCGAGGTGGCCCGCTCGGCGAGGTTGCGCACGTCGGCGTGGGTGAGTTCGAGGACGGTGCAGGCGGTGGCCGCGCGGGCGGTCCACTCCCACGTGGCGTCCGGGTGGGTCAGCGCGCTGTCGCCGAAGTGCGCGCCGTCGGCGAGGACGCCGATGATCGCCTCGTCGCCGTACGGCCCCTCGCCGATCTGCTCGACCTTGCCGTGCGCCAGGAGGTGGACGCGGTCGGTGGGCTCGCCGGCGGTGGCGATGATCTCTCCCGGCGCGTACTCGCGCTGGCGGCACCGCGAGGCGAGTTCGTTGAGGGCCTCCTCGTCGTCGTAGCCGCGCAGCGCGGGGAGTTCGCCGAGCTCCGCGGGGATGACGGCGACGCGCTCACCGGTCTGGACGAAGGTGACGCGGCCGTCTCCCACGGAGTAGCTGAGCCTCCGGTTCACCCGGTAGGTACCGCCCTGGACCTGCACCCACGGCAGCATGCGCAGGAGCCACCGGGAGGTGATCTCCTGCATCTGCGGTGCCGACTTGGTGGTGGTCGCCAGGTTCCGCGCGGCGGCGGTACCGAGACTCTGCTGCGGTGTCGCCTGATCCGCGCGGACCTCGTCGCCAACCGAACCAACGGACATGGAACTCCCTCTCGATGTGAATGAACTGCGAGAGGAAGCCTTTCAGCACGGAGAGTGCGGGCGCCATTACACAAATGAGTGGGAGTGATCGGCTCCCGACTGGGCATGTCACTCGGTTTCCACTCGAACAGCTCAGCCCCGTCCGGCTCATGGCGCGGTGTCCGGATCGGCTCGCACAGGGCCCGAACGGATGGCCGCGGAGCGGCTCCCTCCGGTACTCCGGTACGCGGGTGCCTCGGCCCCCGCCCGTTCCGCTTCTCCGTTGTCCCGCTGTCCCGCTATCCCGAAGGAGGCGGTCATGGCCCCACCCTTGTCCGCGAGCAGGTTCCTCGACGCCCTGGGCGACGAGGGCCTCTCGGTCGTCCAGGTCGGCGACTGGCGTACGCACAACCGCAACCACAAGGGCCCCTGGGGCCCGGTCCACGGCGTGATGATCCATCACACGGTCACCCGCGGCACCCCGAACACGGTCCGGCTCTGCCGGGACGGCTACGAGGCCCTGCCCGGGCCGCTCTGCCACGGCGTGATCGCCAAGGACGGCACGGTCCATCTGGTCGGCTACGGCCGGGCCAACCACGCGGGCGCGGGCGACGGCGACGTCCTGCGGGCGGTCATCGCCGAGCAGGGCCTCCCGCCGGACAACGAGGCCACGACGGACGGCAACCGGCACTTCTACGGCTTCGAGTGCGAGAACCTCGGTGACGGGGTCGACCCCTGGCCCAAGGTCCAGCTGGAGGCCATCGAGAAGGCCGCGGCGGCGCTCTGCCGGGCGCACGGCTGGACCCAGCGCTCGGTGATCGGCCACCTGGAGTGGCAGCCGGGGAAGGTCGACCCGCGCGGCTTCACCATGGCCTCGATGCGCGAGCGGATCGCCGAGCGGCTGCGGTAGCCGAAACCCTGGGGAGCCGAACCCACGCGCGCGTGCGGCGCGCCGGACAATGGCCGGGTGAACGCGTTCGACCTCTCCCGCCTACGGCCCCGGCTCCCGTCCCCCCTGGAGCCGGTCGAGGACGAGCGCTTCACCCGCCACGGCCTGCGGCTGCTGCTCAAGCGCGACGACCTGATCCATCCGGACCTGCCCGGCAACAAGTGGCGGAAGCTCGCGCTCAACCTGCGCGCGGCGGACGGCCGCCCGGTGCTGACGTTCGGCGGCGCGTACTCCAACCACCTGCGCGCGACGGCCGCTGCGGGCCGGCTGCTCGGCTTCGACACGATCGGCGTCGTACGGGGCCAGGAGCTGGCCGACCGGCCCCTGAACCCCTCGCTGGCGCGGTGCGCGGCGGACGGGATGCGGCTGGTGTTCGTGGACCGTGCCACGTACCGGGCGAAGTCGGATCCGGAGGTGCTGGCCGGACTGCTCGCCCGGTCCCCTTCGGGGACGTACGTCGTCCCTGAGGGCGGCAGCAACGCGCTGGCCGTCGAGGGCTGCGTGGAGCTCGGCCGCGAGCTGCGCGGGGTCGCGGACGTGGTCGCCGTCGCCTGCGGCACCGGTGGCACGCTCGCGGGCCTGGCGGCCGGTCTGGACCCCGGACAGAGGGCGCTCGGCGTCCCGGTCCTCAGGGGCGGTTTCCTGGGCGAGGAGGTACGCGCCCTGCAGCGCGCCGCGTTCGGCGGCCGCCGGGGCGACTGGAGCCTCGACGAGCGGTTCCACGGCGGCGGTTACGCCCGTACGAACCCGGCGCTCGACGCGTTCGCCGAGGAGTTCGGGGCGCGGCATGGACTCGCCATCGAGCGACTGTATGTCGCCAAAATGCTCTACGGCCTCGTCGCCCTCGCCGAGGAGGGCGCGTTCGCCCCGGGAACGAGGATCGCGGCGGTGGTGACGGGCGCCCCGTCCTGAGCCCCGCGCCCGGGCCCCCGCTGAGGCGCCCGGGTCCCGCGACCGGCCGTCAGGTCTCCTCGCGGTAGGCCGCCGCCTCCTCCAGGTCGAGCCTGCGCAGCAGCGTGCGCAGCATCTCGTCGTCGATGCGGCGCTCGTCCCTCAGTCGTACGAACACCTCGCGCTCGGCGTCGATCATCTCGCCCGCGAGCCTGCGGTAGGTGTCGTCGGCGGTCTCGCCGGTGACCGCGTTGACCGAACCGAGGCGCTCCCAGACGGCGTTGCGGCGCCGCTCCATGACCGTGCGGAGCCGGTCGGAGAGGGGCTCGGGCAGGGCGTTGCGATCGTCGGCCAGCAGGGCCTCCAGGCGCTCCTCCGCCGCCCGGGACGCCTCGCTCTGGGCCTGCGCCTCGGCCAGGGTCTCCTGGTACGTGTCGCGGGCGGGGAGCTTCAGGAGCCGGATCAGCGGGGGCAGGGTGAGGCCCTGCACGACCAGGGTCCCGATGACGGTGGTGAAGGTGAGGAAGAGGACCAGGTTGCGGGCGGGGAACTCCACCCCGTCCGTCATCACCGGGATGGAGAAGGCGATGGCGAGGGAGACGACGCCGCGCATGCCGGCCCAGCCGACGATCAGCGGCGTCCTCCAGTTCACCCCCGGTTCCCGTTCCCTGATCCGCTTCGACAACCGTCGCGGCAGGAAGGTCGCGGGGTAGACCCAGACGAAGCGGACGACGACGACGGCCACGAAGACCCCCACGGCGTACCGGACCGCCTCGCCGATCCCGTACCGCCCGAGGCCCTCGACGACGTACGGCAGCTGGAGGCCGATGAGGGCGAAGACGGCGGACTCCAGGATGAAGGCGACCATCTTCCACACGGCCTCCTCCTGGAGGCGGGTCGCGAAGTCCACCTGCCAGTTGCGGTGTCCGAGGAAGAGGCCGACGACGACCACGGCGAGGACCCCGGAGGCGCCGACCTGTTCCGCCGCCGCGTAGGCGACGAAGGGGATCAGGAGCGACATGGTGTTCTGCAGCAGGGCCTCGCCGAGATGGCAGCGGAGCCAGTGGATGGGGACCATCAGGACGAGGCCGACGCCGATCCCGCCGACCGCCGCGAGCGCGAACTCGCCGAGACCGCCCGCCCAGCTGACGCCCTCGCCGACGGCGGCGGCGAGGGCGACCTTGAAGGCGGTGATGGCGGTGGCGTCGTTCACCAGGGACTCGCCCTGGAGGATGGTGGTTAGCCGGTTCGGCAGCCCGAGCTTGCGGGCGATCGCGGTCGCCGCGACCGCGTCCGGCGGCGCGACGACCGCGCCGAGGACGAGCGCCGCCGTCAGCGGCAGGTCCGGGACGAGGACGTACGCGAGCCAGCCGACGGCGACGGTGGCGAAGAGGACGTACCCGACCGAGAGCAGGGCGACGGGCCGGATGTTGGCCCGTAGGTCGAGGTAGGAGGAGTCCACGGCCGCCGTGTAGAGGAGCGGGGGCAGGATGAGCGGCAGGATGATGTGCGGGTCGAGGGTGTAGTCGGGGACGCCGGGCACGTACGCGGCGGCGAGGCCGACGGCCACCAGGAGGAGCGGCGCCGGCACGGGTGTCCTGCGGGCCAGACCCGCCACCGCGGCGCTCGCCGCGACCAGCCCCACCAACTGCAGTGCGTCCATCCGTCGGCCCCGTCCCCGGCTCGTTCCAGCACGTAACCTGGCCATCATGAGCGAGTGCCCGCACGTTGCCGACATGCCGCGCCCCGAACCCCCGCCGCTGACCGACACCTGCCTCGAGTGTCTGAGCGACGGGACGCACCCCGTTCAGCTGCGGCTCTGCCTCAGCTGTGGGCACGTGGGCTGCTGCGACTCCTCGGCGGGGCGGCACGCGACCGGGCACTTCTCGACCACCGGTCACCCGGTGATGCGGACCTTCGAGCCGAACGAGCGCTGGCGCTGGTGTTTCGTGGACGGTTCGATCGTCTGAGGGCTGGGTACGACACCCCGGCAATCGGCTGTCGGCCGCTCACAATTGGGACCCGCACACCTCTAGCCACTGTCCGTACTCATGGCCTTACCATGAGTGACAGACGGGGCGGAGGTCCCGACCGGGGCCCACGGCGACACGGCAGCATGGATCGCGATAGCGTCACGGCGGATTGCGCAACCGACTGCGCACCGCCCGGTTCGGGGGGCTTTCTCCCCCCGGGCCCCGAATGAGCTTGTGCCACCTTGGAGGTGAGGGTGTCCCAGATCGCAGGCGAGCCCGGGTCCCAGGACTTCGTGGAAGTCCGGCTGCCCGCTGCGGGTGCCTACCTGTCCGTGCTGCGTACGGCCACGGCCGGTCTCGCGGCGCGCTTGGACTTCACCCTCGACGAGATCGAGGACTTGCGGATCGCGGTCGACGAGGCGTGCGCCATCCTGCTCCAGCAGGCCGTACCGGGTTCCGTCCTCAGCTGCGTCTTCCGGCTGGTCGGGGACTCCCTCGACGTGACGGTCTCCGCCCCCACCACGGACGGCCGGGCCCCTGAGCGGGACACCTTCGCCTGGACGGTGCTCTCCGCGCTGGCCGGGAAGGTCGAGTCGACCGTGGCGGACGACAAGACGGTCTCCATCAGCCTGTACAAACAGCGCGGCGCGGGGCCAGGCCCGGCGTGAGGAGCGGGGACGCGACGGCCGGCATCCCTGAGCAGCAGGCGCGGCCGCATCCGGAGGTCGAGGTCGAGGTCGAGGTCGCTACGGAGCAGGCGGTCCACATGAGCGAGCACGAGCAGCACAACGAGGTCCCGAAGGACGCCGAGCCGCAGAAGGCAGAGGACGTTCCCGAGGTTCCGGACGTCCCGGAGGAGGCTCCGGATCCGCACGACCGGAGCGGGGCGCGCGCGCTCTTCATCGAGCTGCGGGAGCTCCCGGAGGGCTCGGCGGAGAAGGCGGAGCTGCGCAACCAGCTGGTACGGATGCACCTGCCGCTGGTCGAGCACCTGGCGCGGCGGTTCCGGAACCGCGGCGAGCCGCTGGACGACCTGACGCAGGTCGCGACGATCGGTCTGATCAAGTCGGTGGACCGCTTCGACCCGGAGCGCGGCGTCGAGTTCTCGACGTACGCGACGCCGACGGTCGTCGGCGAGATCAAGCGGCACTTCCGGGACAAGGGCTGGGCGGTGCGCGTGCCGCGCCGGCTCCAGGAGCTGCGGCTCTCCCTGACGACGGCGACGGCGGAGCTGTCCCAGCTGCACGGCCGTTCCCCGACGGTGCACGAGCTCGCGGAGCGGCTCGGGATCTCCGAGGAGGAGGTCCTGGAGGGCCTGGAGTCGGCGAACGCCTACTCGACGCTCTCCCTGGACGTGCCCGACACGGACGACGAGTCCCCGGCGGTCGCGGACACGCTCGGCGCGGAGGACGAGGCTCTGGAGGGGGTCGAGTACCGGGAGTCGCTCAAGCCGCTCCTGGAGGACCTGCCACCACGGGAGAAGCGGATCCTGCTGCTTCGCTTCTTCGGCAACATGACCCAGTCGCAGATCGCGCAGGAGGTCGGCATCTCGCAGATGCACGTCTCCCGCCTGCTGGCGCGCACGCTGGCCCAGCTGCGGGAGAAGCTCCTCGTCGAGGAGTAGTCAGGAGCGGCGCGGAGTCGCGGGCGGGACGGTTTCGGCCGTCACGCCTCGCCGCGGCGGGGGCGGCTGCGGCCGTTACGCCTCGCCGCGGCGGCCGATGCCCAGGGCCTCGGTCGTCGCGGGGTTCACGAGCAGCACCAGGCCGGTGACGGCGAGGACGGCGAGGGCGATCCCGGCGGGGATCATGGCACTGTTCGCCTGGAGGAGCTGCCAGGCGACCGGCAGCGCCAGGATCTGCGTGATGATCGCCGGCCCTCGGCTCCAGCCGCGGCGCAGCAGCAGGCCGCGCGCGGCGGCGCCCGGGATGAGGCCGAGCGCGATCAGGGTCGCCCCGCCCATGACCGCCTGCGTCAGGCCGTCGGGGTCTCCGGTGAGCGCGGTCACGAGCACGTACGCGCCCCCGATCATCAGCGCGAGGGCTTCGATTCCGGCCACCGCGGCCGCCGCGGTCAACCGGACAGGGCGGGGAGTCTGCTCCGTACTGCTCATACCCGGCAGGGTAGCCGGGACGGCCTCCGGAGCCGTCCGGCAGGTGGCCACGACTGGGAATCAGTACCGCCGGGTAGGTACCCTGGCGGCCATGCGCGCACTTCTCGTGGTCAATCCGGCAGCCACCACCACCAGTGCCCGCACCCGTGACGTCCTCATCCACGCCCTCGCGAGCGAGATGAAGCTGGAGGCCGTCACCACCGAGTACCGGGGGCACGCGCGCGACCTCGGTCGCCGGGCCGCCGACTCGGACGACATCGAGCTGGTCGTCGCCCTCGGTGGCGACGGGACGGTGAACGAGGTCGTCAACGGACTCCTGCACGACGGTCCGGATCCGGACCGGCTGCCGGGTCTCGCGATCGTGCCCGGCGGCTCCACCAATGTCTTCGCCCGCGCGCTCGGGCTGCCCAACGACGCGGTCGAGGCGACGGGCGCGCTGCTCGACGCGCTCCGTGAGCGCCGTGCACGCACAGTGAGCCTCGGGCTCGCGTCCGGCACGCCGGGGACCGAGGACGAGGGCGTCCCGTCCCGCTGGTTCACGTTCTGCGCCGGGCTCGGTTTCGATGCCGGTGTCATCGGGCGAGTCGAACAGCAGCGGGAGCGCGGCAAGAGATCCACGCACGCGCTCTACCTCCGCCAGGTGTTCCGCCAGTTCCTGGAGGAGCCGCACCGCCGGCGCGGCACGATCACCCTGGAGCGCCCCGGCGAGGCCCCGGTCGAGGACCTTGTCCTCTCCATAATCTGCAACACCTCCCCCTGGACCTACCTGGGCAATCGTCCGGTGTACGCGTCCCCGGAGGCCTCCTTCGAGACCGCGCTCGACGTCCTCGGACTGAGCCGTCTCTCGACCCCGGCGGTGGCCCGGTACGCCACCCAGCTGCTCACTTCGAGCCCCGATCGCGGCCCGCACGGCAAGCACGCACTGTCTCTGCACGATCTGACGGACTTCACCTTGCATTCGAAGGTTCCGCTGCCGCTGCAGATGGACGGAGACCACCTGGGACTGCGTACGAGCGTGACGTTCACAGGCGTACGCCGTGCACTGCGTGTGATTGTGTGAGTGGAAGGGCCGAAAGTCCTTTCACTCGAACGTTTAGGCTGCCATCCACCCCTTAGAAGTACGGCTGTGACCTAGCCGACACCGAGGAATCAAAAAAAACTTTCCGGAAGGGGTTGTATCCGCTGCTGGGGTTTGGGAGTCTCTTCTTGGCGATCGGGACGGCCCGCAAGACCGGCCTCCACTGAGAGCCAGAACCCCTCCTCAATCCAAGGACCACGCCAGTTCACCTGGCAGTCGGCCCTTCCCTTGCGGGGGGATTCGTGAAAGCGTTCACATTCACAAGCAACCCGCACGTAATACCAAGAGAGGTAGCAGCCATGGACTGGCGTCACAACGCCGTTTGTCGTGAGGAAGACCCCGAGCTGTTCTTCCCCATCGGCAACACCGGTCCTGCGCTGCTGCAGATCGAGGAAGCCAAGGCCGTCTGCCGCCGCTGCCCCGTCATGGAGCAGTGCCTGCAGTGGGCGCTCGAGTCCGGCCAGGACTCCGGCGTCTGGGGTGGCCTCAGCGAGGACGAGCGCCGCGCGATGAAGCGCCGCGCCGCTCGCAACCGGGCGCGTAACGCCAGCGCCTGACGCCCCCGCGACAAGCCTGAGGCACGCGGCGCGTACATCGCGTACGCAATCACCGCTCTCGAGCCGCAGCGCGCAGTAGTAACCCACAGCATTCGAGCCCCGGACCGATCTTCTTCGGTCCGGGGCTCGCTGCTGTGTACGGGGCGAAGCCTCGCCGCCGGGCGCGGCGCGGCTACTTCTGGGGCTGTACGGGGATGTCGAGGACGACGCTGGTGCCGCGCTCCGCGCCCGGCCGCATGTCGAAGGTTCCGCCCAACTCCCCCTCCACCAGCGTCCGTACGATCTGCAGACCCAGGTTGCCCGCGCGCTGCGGGTCGAAGCCCTCCGGCAGACCGCGGCCGTCGTCCTTGACCGTGATCAGCAGCCGCGCGTCGGCGCGGGGTTCGCCGCGGACGGCCGTGACCTCGACCGTGCCGTGCTCCCCTTGGGCGAAGGCGTGCTCCAGGGCGTTCTGCAGGATCTCGGTGAGGACCATGGAGAGCGGGGTGGCGACCTCGGCGTCGAGGATGCCGAAGCGGCCGTTGCGCCGGCAGGTCACCTTGCCCGGGGAGATCTCGGCGACCATCGCGATCACGCGGTCGGCGATCTCGTCGAACTCCACCCGCTCGTCCAGGTTCTGGGAGAGCGTCTCGTGCACGATGGCGATCGAACCGACCCTGCGTACGGCCTCGTTGAGGGCTTCGCGACCCTGATCGGAGTCCATCCGGCGGGCCTGCAGGCGCAGCAGCGCGGCCACGGTCTGGAGGTTGTTCTTCACCCGGTGGTGGATCTCCCGGATGGTGGCGTCCTTGGTGATCAACTCGCGCTCGCGGCGCCGCAGTTCGGTGACGTCGCGGAGCAGGACCAGCGAACCGATGCGGGTGCCCTTGGGCTTGAGCGGGATCGCCCGGAGCTGGATCACGCCGCCGTTGCCCTCGACCTCCGCCTCTCGCGGGGCGTAGCCGGAGGCCAGCTTGACCAGGGCCTCGTCGACCGGGCCGCGGGAGGGGGCGAGTTCTGCGGTGATCTGGCCGAGGTGCTGGCCGACGAGGTCGGCGGCGAGGCCGAGCCGGTGGTACGCGGAGAGGGCGTTCGGCGACGCGTACTGGACGATGCCGTCGGCGTCGAGGCGGATGAGTCCGTCGCCGGCGCGCGGGGAGGCGTCCATGTCGACGGCCTCCCCGGGGAAGGGGAACGTTCCGGCGGCGATCATCTGGGCGAGGTCGGAGGCGGACTGGAGGTAGGTGAGCTCCAGCCGGGAGGGGGTCCGCACAGTGAGCAGGTTGGTGTTGCGGGCGATGACGCCGAGGACGCGGCCCTCGCGGCGCACGGGGATGGACTCGACCCGTACGGGAACCTCCTCGCGCCACTCCGGGTCGCCCTCGCGCACGATCCGGCCCTCGTCGAGGGCGGCGTCGAGCAGGGGGCGGCGGCCGCGCGGAACCAGGTGGCCGACCATGTCGTCCTGGTAGGAGGTCGGGCCGGTGTTGGGGCGCATCTGGGCGACGGAGACGTAGCGGGTGCCGTCCAGGGTGGGGACCCAGAGCACGAGGTCGGCGAAGGACAGGTCGGAGAGCAGCTGCCACTCCGAGACCAGCAGGTGGAGCCACTCGAGGTCGGTCTCACTCAGAGCGGTGTGCTGGCGTACGAGGTCGTTCATGGAGGGCACAGGGGCGAGCGTACCTGCGGAATCGGCGGGCGATGAACCTGGATCTCACGGCGTTCGTGTTGGAGGATGGGCCAGGAACGCGCGATGACCGATGGATGGACAGACGAGAATGGTCTAGTCCACAATGGCTGAGCAGCGTTGCTGTGAAAGACCTCCGCCCTCCCCGCACAGGAGGGCGGACGAGGTGATCGACGCTCTCTGCCCTGACTGCGTCGAGACCTCCACATACGGCCGTGGGACCGCACATCCCCGGCCGGGTAACTCCGGGCTGCGGTGCCGGACGGGTTGAGGGTCCCGTCGGGCGCCGTAGCCCGCGGGTGTTTCCGGGGGCGCGTGGGGTCTCCGAGGGCCGTGAGCCTGCGGGTGCTCCCTGGCGGCCGTCAGCGCGCGGTCGGTGGCGGCCAGAAGCGCATCGCCGCCTCCGCGACCGCCTCGAGCTCCGCCCTCGTCGCCCCGTCGCGCGACTGCTGGGACATGCCCTGGAGGACCGCGCCGTAGAGCCTGGCCAGGGCGCCGGCGTCCGCGTCGGCGGGCAGCTCGCCCGCGTCGACGCCCCGGCGGATCCGCTCCTCGAACGACTGCAGGTTGCGCGCGCGCCGCTCCCGCAGGACCTGCTCGACCTCGGGGTTCGAGCAGTTGGCCGCGGCGGAGATCATCAGGCAGCCGCGCGGGTGGGACGGGTCGGTGAAGACGTCCGCCGCCTCCCGGAGCATCCGGCCGAACGCGCCGCGCGCCGTCGGCTCCTGCTCGAAGGCCCGGCCGCCGTACGAGCCGTACGAGACGGCGTAGGCCTCCACGACCTCCTCGAACAGGGCCTTCTTGTCGCCGAAGGCCGCGTAGAGGCTGGGCGCGCTGATGCCCATGGCGCGGGTGAGGTCGGAGACGGAGGTGGTCTCGTACCCGTTCTCCCAGAACGCCATCGTGGCCTGCTCCAGCGCCGTGAGGCGGTCGAAGGAGCGGGGGCGGCCGCGCTGTCCTGTCGTCATGACGCCAATTCTATAGCGAGCACTACGGAAGTGGTGCTACGGTCATTTCTGTAACGACCACTACGGAAATGAGGGGGGCGTCCCATGGGTGCGCTCACAGGGAAGACGGCGCTGGTCACGGGCGGCAGCCGGGGCATCGGGCGGGGCATCGCCGAGCGGCTCGGCCGGGACGGCGCGCGGGTCGCGGTGCACTACGGGACCAATGAGGCGGCCGCGAAGGAGACCGTCGCGACGATCGAGGCGGCGGGCGGCGAGGCGTTCGCGATCGGCCAGGAGCTCGGGACGGAGGGGGACGCGGCGGCGCTCTGGGAGCGGTTCGACGAGCGGGCGGGCGCGGACGGGCTCGACATCCTCGTCAACAACGCGGGGATCGCGGCCTCGCAGCCGTTCGCGACGATCGACGAGGCGGAGTACGACCGGGTCTTCGCGGTGAACACGAAGGCGCCGTTCTTCCTCGCGCAGCGGGGCGCGGAGCGGCTGCGCGACGGGGGCCACATCATCAACGTCTCCACCGGTCTGAGCCAGGCCGCGATGATGCCCGAGCTGATCGCGTACGCGATGTCCAAGAGCGCACTCGACACGTTCACGCGCTATCTGTCCAAGGTGCTGGGCGGCCGGGGCATCACGGTCAACGCGGTGGCGCCCGGGATCGTGGACACGGACATCAACGCGGCCTGGCTGCGCGGGGACGACGAGGCGTGGGCGGGCGCGGCGGCGCTCTCGACGCTGGGTCGGGTCGGCCGGCCCGAGGACATAGCCGATGTGGTGGCCTTCCTGGCCTCGCACGACGCGCGCTGGATCACGGGGCAGTGGATCGACGCGACGGGGGGTTCGATCGCCTGACCGGGGTGGGGCTCCGGTGGCTGCGGGGGCGGTCCCGTTCGACCATGGGGATGGCGCCGTCCACCGGTCGGAAGGGCCTGAGCGGACGGCCTCCGCTCTGCTAGATTGAACTTTGATTGGTCTATACCACCAGGCCCCTCACCAGCCCCTCACCAGATCGGCAGGCACAGCGTGGAAGTTGTCATCGTCCCGGACGCCACGGCAGGCGGAGAGCTCATCGCGGACGGCATCGCCGGCCTCCTGCGCCGCAAGCCCGACGCGCTGCTCGGCGTTGCCACCGGCTCTACTCCGCTGCCCATCTACGAGGCCCTGATCGCCCAGGTCAAGGCCGGTTCCGTGGACGCCTCGCGCGCCCGGATCGCTCAGCTGGACGAGTACGTCGGGCTGCCCACCGGGCACCCGGAGTCCTACCGCTCCACCGTGCTGCGTCAGGTCGTCGAGCCGCTCGGGCTCTCGCAGGACGCGTTCCTCGGCCCCGACGGCTCGGCCGAGGACGTCCAGGCGGCCTGCGAGGCGTACGACCTGGCCCTGCGCGAGGCCGGCGGTGTCGACCTGCAGATCCTCGGCATCGGGACCGACGGGCACATCGGCTTCAACGAGCCGTGCTCCTCGCTCGCCTCCCGGACGCGGATCAAGACGCTCACCGAGCAGACCCGCGTCGACAACGCGCGCTTCTTCGACAACGACATCGAGCAGGTGCCGCACCACGTCATCACCCAGGGCATCGGCACCATCCTGGAGGCCCGGCACCTGGTGCTCCTGGCGACGGGCGAGGGCAAGGCCGACGCCGTGGCCCAGACCGTCGAGGGCCCGGTCGCCGCGATCGTGCCGGCCTCGGCGCTGCAGCTGCACCCGCACGCCACGGTCGTCGTGGACGAGGCCGCCGCGTCCAAGCTGAAGCTCGCGGACTACTTCCGCCACACCTTCGCCAACAAGCCCGCCTGGCAGGGCATCTAGGACCTGTCGGTACGCAAGAGGGCCCGGCACCTGGTTCAGGTGCCGGGCCCTTTCCCGTACCGCTCTCGGATCCCGCCTCAGATGCCGACGATGGTCTCCGCCGCCGCGCGGCCGCAGACCCGGGCCGCGCCGTGCGTGGCGATGTGCAGGGCGCCGCGGGGCGGGGCCTGGTTCAGGCCCATCTCCACCACGACGGTGTCCGGGCGGGCCGCGAGCAGGGCGTCCAGAGCCTCGGTCATCCACGGGTGCCGGTGGGCGTCCCTGACGACCGCGACGATCCGCCGCTCCTTCGCGGCGGCGAGCACGGCGTCCACCGAAGGATCGTCGAACGCGCCGGTCTCGGTGCCGGGCAGCAGCCGCTCCAGCTCGGCCGCGACACCCCAGGGCGTCTCGTCACCCACGGCGATGTTGGCGACCGGGGTGAAGGCGGCGACGTAGGGGGCGCTGGTCAGCGGCGTGTACGGCAGCTCCCCCGGCGTGACGGCGACGGCCCGGCGGGCGGCGACGAGTCCGATCTCGGTGCCGGGCGCGGTCCCCTCCTGCACTGCCGCGCCCGGCCCCGATCCAGCCCCCCTGGCCCGGTGCGCCTGGGTCCAGGCCGCCAGGGCGCGTACACGCGCCGCGGCGTCGGCCAGCCGCTCCTCGGGCAGTTCACCGGTCCGTACCGCTTCGACCAGCGCGTCGCGCAGCCGCAGTACGGTGTCCTCGTCGGCCAGCCCGCCGCCGACGCAGATGGCGTCGGCGCCCGCGGCGATCGCGAGGACGGATCCGCGCTCGATGCCGTACGTCGACGCGATGGCCTGCATCTCCATGCCATCGGTGACGATCAGCCCCTCGAAGCCCAGCTCCTGGCGGAGCAGACCGGTCAGGATCTGCGGGCTCAGGGTCGCCGGGCGCTCGGGGTCGAGCGCGGAGAGAAGGATATGCGCGCTCATGACGGCTTTGGTACCCGCGGCGATCGCGGCGCGGAAAGGTGCCAGCTCACGGGCGTGCAGTGTGGCGAGGTCCACATCGATGCGGGGCATCGCGTGGTGCGAGTCCACGTTGGTGTCGCCGTGTCCGGGGAAGTGCTTGGTGCAGGCGGCGACACCGACGGCCTGCAGGCCCTCGATGTACGCCACGGTGTGCCGGGAGACCAGGTCGGTGCCGGAGCCGAAGGACCGGACGCCGATGACCGGGTTGTCGACGTTGGAGTTCACGTCGGCGGACGGCGCCCAGTTGAGGTCGACCCCGCAGGCGGCGAGCCGACGGCCGAGCTCCTCGGCGACGGCCCGGGTGAGGTCGACGTCGTCGACCGCGCCGAGGGCGTAGTTGCCGGGGAAGGAGGAGCCGCTCCGGACCTCCAGGCGGGTGACGTCTCCGCCCTCCTCGTCGATGGCGACGAGGACGTCGTCCCGCTCGGCCCGCAGCTGGGCGGTGAGCGCGGCGAGCTGCCCGGGAGAGGCGATGTTCCGGCCGAAGAGGCCGACGGAGGAGAGGCCCTCACCGATCCTGCGGAGCAGCCAGTCGGGCGCGGTGGTGCCGACGAACCCGGGCTGCAGGACCGTGAGCGCGTCACGGGTCAGGGTGTCCGATGCGCTTACGAGTGTGGTCATGAGGCGGCGTTATCCCTTCACCGCGCCGGCCGTCAGGCCCGCGGCCATCTTGCGCTGGACGAGGAGGAAGAGGATCACGATGGGGACGGCCATCATGGTGGAGCCCGCCATCATCGGGGCGTACTCGGTGCCGTTCTTCGTGATGAAGTTGCCGAGCCAGACGGTGGCCGTCTGGTTCTGCTGGCTCATCAGCATCAGCGCGTACAGGTACTCGTTCCACGCCTGGATGAAGCCGTAGACGGAGGTGGCGACCATGCCGGGGGCGAGCAGCGGGAAGACGACCCGGATGAACGCGCCCGTGCGGGTGCAGCCGTCGACCTGGGCGGCCTCCTCCAGCTCCTTCGGGATGTTGACGATGAATCCGCGCAGCGTCCACACCGTGAAGGGGAGGATGAAGGTCAGGTAGGTGATGATCAGGCCGCTGATCTTGTCGTACTGGCCCAGGTCGTTGAGCATCAGGAAGACCGGGATGATCATCGCGACGAGCGGGACCATCTGGACGGCGAGGATGCCGACGATGACGATCTTGCGGCCCCGGAAGGCGAAGCGCGAGATCGCGAGCGCCGCCAGCATGCCGACGATGATGCCGATGACGACGACCACGGACGAGACGATGAGGCTTCGGGTGACCGGTCCCCAGAAGTCCGCGATCTCCAGGGCACGCTTGAAGTTCTCCAGCGTGAAGACCGAGGGGAAGAAGTGCGGGTTCGGGTCGATGGCGTCCTTGGCCGGCTTGAAGGCCGTGTTGACCATCCAGTAGACCGGGAAGCCGATCGTGACGAAGACGAGGAGCCCGAGCAGGTTCCAGCCGAGCTTGGTCTTGCGGCGGCGGGTGACGGGGCGCGGGGCGGCGGGTGCCTTCGCGACGGCGGGAGCAGCGGTGTCCGTGGTCACTCCACTTCTCCGATCTTGAGCATCTGCCGCATGTACACGGCGACCACGCCGAGCAGCAGGACGACGGTGACGAGCGCGATCGCGGAGCCGGTGCCGTAGTCGTTGACGACGAACGCCTTGTCGAACGAGTACGTGGTGAGCAGCTGGAACTCCGCCTCGGGGTGGCCGTTGCGCATCACGTAGACCTGCGGGAAGACGCCCATGTCCCAGATGACCGAGAGGGTCGTCAGCATGACGATGATCGGCTTCAGGATCGGCAGGGTGACGAAGCGGAAGACGCCCCAGGCTCCGGCGCCGTCGAGGCGGGCGGCCTCCTCCAGCTCCTTGGGCACCTGGGTCAGACCGGCGCTCAGGGTGATGACGACGAAGGGCACGGCGCCCCAGACGACGAGCAGCATGATGACGGCGAGGCCCTGCGGGCCGCTGGCGAACCAGTTGTGGCCGATCATGTCGACGCCCGGGATCTTGCTGAGCAGCCAGTTGAGGACGCCGTAGTCGGCGTCGAAGAGCCACTTGAAGATGGCGGTGGCGACGATGAGGGGCATGCCCCAACTCGCCACGAGCGCGATGTTGATGAGCATCTTGACCCAGCCGGAGACCCGCTGGAGCAGCAGGGCTATCAGCATGCCGAGGACCATGGTGAGGACCACGGCGCCGCCGGCGAAGATCACGGTGCGCAGGACGACGGCCCAGAACTCGCCGTCACCGAGGATCTTGGTGAAGTTGTCGAGGCCGGCCCACTCCGCCTCCTGGAAGCCCCAGAGCTGGGGCTGTCCGAAGACCTGGAAGGAGAGGGTGACCAGGCGCACGAGCGGATAGCCGAGCACCAGGAGCAGGATGAGCAGGCAGGGCGCGAGCAGCAGCCAGGGGATCCCACCCCCGCCCGCGGTCGGCTTCTTCCCGGGCTTCGGGGTACCGGCTCCGGAGCCGGATGGTGGCGATTGCCGCACCGGCGGCACCTTCGCGGTGGTTGTGTCTGCGGCACTCATCCCGTGCTCCTCAGCGATCCCTCTCGTGGTACGGGAAGCAGGGCCCCGTCGTCGCGACGGGGCCCTGCCCATAGGTCACTTGGTGTTGATGACCTTGTCGATCGCGGCGTCCGCGTCCTTCGCGGCGGCGTCGACCGACTTCTTGCCGTTGGCGATCTCGATGAGCATCGTCTTGAGGATCTGGGCCTTCTCGACCTGGCCCCAGCCCGGGGCGGTCGGCACGAACCAGCTGGACTCGGCGGCGGTGGCCGCGACGGTGGTGGCCGGGTCGGCCTTCAGGGGGGCGAGGTCCGCCTTGTTGTTGGGCAGGTTGCCCTTGGCGACGAGGCCCTTCTGGCCCTCGGCGCCGGTGAAGGCGGCGATCCACTCGGCCGCGACGCCCTGCGCCTTGGACTTGACCGGGATGGCCAGGTCCGAGCCGCCGAGGAAGACGGGGAGGTTCTTGCCGGACGGGCCGGGCATGACGAAGTTCTCGAGCTTGTCCTTCAGCCCGCCGACCTTGTCGCTCTTCGGGTCGGCCGCGGTGGCGCCCTCCCAGCCGGCGGCGAACATCGTGGCGGCGTTGCCCTGGCCGAAGACGACCGGGCGGTCGGACTCGTCCTTGGTCTTGTCGCCGTGCATGTACTTGTCGACGATGTTCTTGTACTCGTTGAGGCCCTTGAGGGACTCGGGCGAGGAGAGGCTCGCCTTCCAGGTCTCGCCCTCCTGCTTGGCGATGGAGCCGCCGGCGTCGAAGACGAAGGACATCGCGGCGTACCAGTCGGGCGACGGCTGGTACCAGGCGCTGAACTTGTCGCCCTTCTTCTTCTGGATGGCGTCGAGAGCGGCGGTCAGCTCGGCCCAGGTCTTCGGGGCGGCCTTGACGCCCGCCTCGGCGGCGATGTCCTTGCGCCAGGTGCCCACGCGGCCACCGGCGTAGTAGGGGACGCCGTAGGTCTTGCCGTTGTAGGTGACCGAGTCCTTGAGGGCGTCGAGCCACTTGTCCGAGTTCTCGAACTTCGAGGCGTCGACCTCGGCGAAGGCACCCTTGGCCATGTAGCTGATCATCTCGGAGTTGCCCATTTCGACAACGTCCGGGGCCTTGTCCGTGGCGAGCACCGCGTCGAGCTTGGTGTTCTTGTCCGGCCAGCCGTAGTACTCGTGGTTGATCTTGATGCCGGGGTGCTTCTTCGTCACCGCGTCGTCGGCGGCCTTGACCAGCTCGGGCCAGTTGTTCTGGGCGTCGACCGTCAGCCAGACGGTCAGCTCCTTGGCGTCTCCGCCGGCGTTGTCCCCGCTCTTGTCGGTACCGCCACATGCCGCGACGCCGACCATGATGCCCGCGACGCCGATCGCCGCGATGAGCTTGCGCTTCACGCCACCCTCCTCAGGGATGCCTGCAACCCCCCCACCGCGCGAAGACATACGTCGAGTAGTGCTCGTGGGGCTGGGACCTGGTCTTTAATGGTTTAGACCAGTACCCGGAGCTTGGCCTAGACCTTTAGGGGTGTCAAGGGTGTATAAGAAGGGCAGTCGCGTCCGTTATCGGACCGACACCTGAGGGAGGGCGACGACCCGTGACCGGTCCGTGCCACCATGTGAGCCGCGACAGACGGAGGAGCCGGTGACGGCAGCAGCACAGGAGTCGGGAAGGCAGGCCATGGCCACGGACGCGGGCAGCACGGAGAAAGAGGGCGGGGTCGCCACCCGCACCGCGCGCGTGCCGAAGTACTACCGACTGAAGCGGCACTTGCTCGACATGACGGAGACCCTGCCGCCCGGCACCCCCGTCCCGCCCGAGCGCACCCTGGCCGCCGAGTTCGACACCTCGCGCACCACCGTGCGCCAGGCCCTCCAGGAGCTGGTCGTCGAGGGCCGGCTGGAGCGGATCCAGGGCAAGGGCACGTTCGTCGCCAAGCCCAAGGTCTCGCAGGCGCTGCAGCTCACCTCGTACACCGAGGACATGCGCGCCCAGGGCCTGGAGCCCACCTCGCAGTTGCTCGACATCGGGTACGTGACGGCCGACGACACCCTCGCCGGGCTGCTCGACATCTCCCCCGGCGGGCGCGTGCTGCGCATCGAGCGGCTGCGGCTCGCGAGCGGCGAGCCGATGGCGATCGAGACCACGCACCTCTCGGCCAAGCGCTTCCCCGCGCTGCGCCGTTCGCTGGTGAAGTACACCTCGCTCTACACCGCCCTCGCCGAGGTGTACGACGTGCACCTCGCCGAGGCCGAGGAGACCATCGAGACCTCGCTCGCCACGCCGCGCGAGGCGGGCCTGCTCGGTACGGACGTGGGCCTGCCGATGCTGATGCTCTCCCGCCACTCGCTGGACGCCCAGGGCGAGCCGGTCGAGTGGGTGCGCTCGGTGTACCGCGGCGACCGATACAAGTTCGTTGCACGACTCAAGCGCCCCAACGGCTGACAAAAGACCTCACACCCACCGTCCGCTATCCGGACAGGGGTTCCATACCGCGAAACCGTCCCCTAGATTTCCTGCGCATTACAACAGGTGATCAGCGAGGGGACGGTCCGCCGTATGTCGGAAGAGACACAGGGGAAACAACCAACCGTCACGCCCCTACGGGTCGTCGTGGCGCTCTGCCTGTTCGCCCCGTTCGTGGCGATGCTCTGGGTGAGTTCGTACGCGAAGGTCGAGCCGACGTTCATCGGCATCCCGTTCTTCTACTGGTACCAGATGGCGTGGGTCGTCATCTCGACCGCGCTGACGATGGTCGCGTACAAGCTCTGGCAGCGTGACCAGCGCGCCCGGAAGGCAGGTGCGTCGCGATGAACGACGGAGTGAACGGCGTCGCACTCGCCGTCTTCATATTCTTCTTCCTGGCCGTCACGGTCATGGGCTTCCTCGCCTCGCGCTGGCGCAGGGCCGAGAACGAGAACAGCCTCGACGAGTGGGGCCTCGGCGGCCGCTCGTTCGGCACCTGGGTCACCTGGTTCCTGCTCGGCGGCGACCTCTACACCGCGTACACCTTCGTCGCCGTCCCGGCGGCGATCTACGCGGCGGGCGCGGCCGGCTTCTTCGCCGTGCCGTACACGATCCTGGTCTACCCGCTGATCTTCACCTTCCTGCCCCGCCTCTGGTCGGTGTCGCACAAGCACGGGTACGTCACCACCTCGGACTTCGTCCGCGGCCGCTTCGGCTCCAAGGGCCTGTCGCTCGCGGTCGCCGTCACCGGCATCCTCGCGACCATGCCGTACATCGCGCTCCAGTTGGTCGGCATCCAGGCCGTCCTGGACGTGATGGGCGTCGGCGGCGGCGAGAACACGCACTGGTTCATCAAGGACCTGCCGCTGCTCATCGCCTTCGGTGTCCTCGCCGCGTACACCTACTCCTCGGGTCTGCGCGCCCCGGCGCTCATCGCCTTCGTCAAGGACACCCTGATCTACATCGTCATCGCGGTGGCGATCATCTACATCCCGATCAAGCTGGGCGGCTTCGACGAGATCTTCGCCAAGGCCGGCGAGGCGTACGCGACGATCAACCCGGCGACCGACAAGCCGCGCGGCGCGCTGGTCCCGGGCGAGATGGGCCAGTGGGGCTACGCGACGCTCGCGCTCGGCTCGGCGCTCGCGCTCTTCATGTACCCGCACTCGATCACGGCGACGCTCTCCTCGCGCAGCCGTGACGTGATCCGCCGCAACACCACGATCCTGCCGCTGTACTCGCTGATGCTGGGTCTGCTCGCGCTGCTCGGCTTCATGGCGATCGCCGCCGGGGTCAAGGTCTCCAACGGTCAGCTGGCGATCCCGCAGCTGTTCGAGAACATGTTCCCGGACTGGTTCGCGGGCGTGGCCTTTGCCGCCATCGGCATCGGCGCGCTCGTACCGGCCGCGATCATGTCGATCGCCGCGGCCAACCTCTTCACCCGCAACATCTACAAGGACTTCCTGAAGCCGGACGCCACGCCGGAGCAGGAGACCAAGGTGTCCAAGCTGGTGTCGCTGCTGGTCAAGGTCGGCGCGCTGGCCTTCGTCCTCACCATGGACAAGACCGTCGCGATCAACTTCCAGCTGCTCGGCGGCATCTGGATCCTGCAGACCCTCCCGGCGCTCGTCGGCGGTCTGTTCACCCGCTGGTTCCACCGCTGGGCGCTGCTCGCCGGCTGGGCCGTCGGCATGGTCTACGGCACGGCGGCGGCGTACGGCGTGGCCAGCCCGACCCAGAAGCACTTCGGCGGCTCGTCCGCCGAGATCCCGGGCATCGGCGAGATCGGCTACATCGGTCTCACCGCCTTCGTGATCAACGTCGTCGTCACCGTCGTCCTGACCTTCGTCCTGAAGGCCCTCAAGGCGCCGGAGGGCGTCGACGAGACCTCGCCGTCGGACTACACGGCGGACGCGGGCGACCCGGGCGTCCAGTCCGAGATGCCGAAGCTCGGCGCGAGCTCACACTGACGCCGTAGCGCACCACCGCACCACACGAGGGCCCGGGGTTTCCGAGCGGAAATCCCCGGGCCCTTCGCCGTGCCCCTCGGGCAGACTGCGGGCCATGGACATCACGATCAGGGCGGTACGGCCCGAGGAGTACGAGACGCTCGGCGAACTGACGGCGGGGACCTACCTGGGCGACGGCCTGCTCTTCTTCGGCGCGGAGGACCCCTATCTGCCGGTCCTCGCGGACGTCGCCGGTCGGGCCGCGGAGGCCGAGGTGCTCGTCGCCGACGACGGCGCGGGCCGGATCGTCGGCGGCATCACCTTCGTGCCGGGCGGCACGCGTTGGGCGGACGTGGCGCGGGCCGACGAGGCCGAGTTCCGGATGCTGGTGGTCGCTCCCGGCGCACGCGGCCGGGGCATCGGCGAGGCACTGGTCCGGGCATGCGTGGAGCGGGCCCGGGCGCTGCCCGGCTGTGCCCGGATCGTGCTGTCGACGGACCCCCAGATGGCCGCCGCCCACCGCGTGTACGAGCGGATGGGATTCGTACGGACCCCGGAACGGGACTGGTCGCCGATACCGGACATAGAGCCGCTGCTCACCTACGCCCTGGAGCTATGACGCGACGCGACACAACATGTGGGGGGTGCCACGAGCGGCGCCCCCCACATGTATGCTCATCCTCGCTGTCGTCGCAGGGGAATCCGGTGCGAATCCGGAACTGTCCCGCAACGGTGTGCTTTTGACGGCTTCGTCCGTCCGGTCAGTCCGAAGACCTGCCGACAGCGCGCCCGGTTCTTCCGTTCCGGGTGCCACAGACGTCCGGGCCTCGCGGAGTGGGCCGTGGCGCGGCTGCCCCCTGCCTTCGGGGAGCCGCCGCCCGCCTCCCCCGCGCCGGCCCCGAGCCGAGCGAGGGAGAGCCCCACGTGACCATCGCGCCCGCCGATCCGGCCGCAGCGATCGAGAGCGACGGACCCGGGACCGTGCTTCTGCGGACCCTGACCGACCTCACCGCCGACCTCACCGACACCGACCCCGGCAAGGTCGCCGCCGCCGCGCTGCGCGGCCGCAACGCCGGTTCGGACGAGGCGGAGCTGCGCGAGCTGGCCACCGAGGCGGCCGCGGGTCTGATCGCCGAGGACCCGGCCTACTCCCGGCTCGCGGCCCGGCTGCTCACGATCACGATCGCGGACGAGGCGGCCTCGCAGGGCTCGGTCTGCTTCTCCGCGTCGGTCGCCGTGGGCCACCACGAGGGCCTGATCGCCGACCGCACCGCCGACTTCGTCAAGCTGCACGCCGAGCGTCTCGACGCGCTCATCGACGGCGAAGCGGACGACCGCTTCGGCTACTTCGGTCTGCGCACCCTGTACTCGCGCTACCTCCTGCGCCACCCGATCACCCGCAAGGTGATCGAGACCCCGCAGCACTTCATGCTGCGCGTCGCCGCGGGTCTCGCCGAGGACGACAGCGTCCGCGCCCTCGACGAGGTCGCCGCGCTGTACGGGCTGATGAGCCGGCTGGACTACCTGCCCTCCTCCCCCACGCTCTTCAACTCCGGCACCCGTCACCCGCAGATGTCCTCCTGCTACCTCCTGGACTCCCCGCAGGACGAGCTGGACTCCATCTACGACCGGTACCACCAGGTCGCGCGCCTCTCGAAGCACGCGGGCGGCATCGGCCTCTCGTACTCCCGCATCCGCGCCCGCGGTTCGCTGATCCGCGGCACCAACGGGCACTCCAACGGCATCGTGCCGTTCCTGAAGACGCTGGACGCCTCGGTGGCGGCCGTGAACCAGGGCGGGCGGCGCAAGGGCGCGGCCGCGGTCTACCTGGAGACCTGGCACGCGGACATCGAGGAGTTCCTGGAGCTGCGCGACAACACCGGTGAGGACGCCCGGCGTACGCACAACCTGAACCTGGCGCACTGGATCCCGGACGAGTTCATGCGCCGGGTCAACGCGGACGCCGAGTGGTCGCTGTTCTCCCCGGCGGACGTGCCCGAGCTCGTCGACCTGTGGGGCGAGGAGTTCGACGCCGCGTACCGCGCCGCCGAGGCGAAGGGCCTGGCCCGCAAGACCATGCCGGCCCGCGACCTGTACGGCCGGATGATGCGGACCCTGGCCCAGACCGGCAACGGCTGGATGACCTTCAAGGACGCCTCGAACCGTACGGCCAACCAGACCGCCGAGCCGGGCCACACGGTCCACTCCTCCAACCTCTGCACGGAGATCCTGGAGGTCACGGACGACGGCGAGACCGCGGTCTGCAACCTGGGTTCGGTCAACCTCGGCGCGTTCGTCGTCGGTTCGGACATCGACTGGGAGCGGCTCGACGCGACCGTCCGTACGGCCGTCACGTTCCTCGACCGGGTCGTGGACATCAACTTCTACCCGACCGAGCAGGCCGGCCGCTCCAACGCCCGCTGGCGCCCGGTGGGCCTGGGCGCGATGGGCCTCCAGGACGTCTTCTTCCAGCTGAAGCTGCCGTTCGACTCGGCCGAGGCGCGCGCGCTGTCCACCCGTATCGCCGAGCGGATCATGCTCGCCGCGTACGAGGCCTCCGCCGACCTCGCCGAGCGCAACGGCCCGGTGCCGGCCTGGGACAAGACCCGCGCCGCGCGCGGTGTCCTGCACCCCGACCACTACGACGTCGAGCTCAACTGGCCCGAGCGCTGGGCCGCGCTGCGCGAGCGGATCGCGACCGTCGGCATGCGCAACAGCCTGCTGCTCGCCATCGCGCCGACGGCGACGATCGCCTCGATCGCGGGCGTGTACGAGTGCATCGAGCCGCAGGTCTCCAACCTGTTCAAGCGCGAGACGCTGTCGGGCGAGTTCCTCCAGGTCAACTCGTACCTGGTGCAGGAGCTCAAGCGGCTCGGCGTGTGGGACGCGCAGACCCGTGAGGCGCTGCGCGAGTCCAACGGCTCGGTGGCCGGCTTCACCTGGGTCCCGGCCGAGGTGCGCGAGCTGTACCGCACGGCGTGGGAGATCCCGCAGCGCGGTCTGATCGACATGGCGGCCGCCCGCACCCCGTTCCTGGACCAGTCGCAGTCGCTGAACCTGTTCCTGGAGACGCCGACCATCGGCAAGCTGTCGTCGATGTACGCGTACGCCTGGAAGCAGGGCCTGAAGACGACGTACTACCTGCGCTCCCGCCCGGCGACGCGGATCGCCCGCGCGGCCCAGGCCGCCGCGCCCACCGCCGCCACCATCCCCGTCCAGCAGGTCGCCGACCCCGACGCCGTCGCCTGCTCCCTTGAGAACCCCGAGTCCTGCGAGGCCTGCCAGTAATGAGCTCCAACGATCAGAAGAACCTGCTTGACCCGGGCTTCGAGCTGACTCTCCGCCCCATGCGCTACCCGGACTTCTACGAGCGCTACCGGGACGCGATCAAGAACACCTGGACGGTCGAGGAGGTCGACCTCCACTCGGACGTCGCCGACCTCGCCAAGCTGACGCCGGGTGAGCAGCACATGATCGGCCGCCTCGTCGCGTTCTTCGCGACCGGCGACTCGATCGTGGCGAACAACCTCGTGCTGACGCTGTACAAGCACATCAACTCCCCCGAGGCGCGGCTGTACCTCTCGCGCCAGCTGTTCGAGGAGGCCGTGCACGTCCAGTTCTATCTGACGCTGCTCGACACCTACCTGCCCGACCCGGAGGACCGCGCCGCCGCGTTCGACGCGGTGGAGAACATCCCCTCCATCCGCGAGAAGGCGCAGTTCTGCTTCAAGTGGATGGACTCGGTCGAGAAGATCGACCGCCTGGAGACCCAGGCCGACCGCCGCCGCTTCCTGCTGAACCTGATCTGCTTCGCCGCGTGCATCGAGGGCCTGTTCTTCTACGGCGCCTTCGCCTACGTGTACTGGTTCCGGTCCCGCGGTCTGCTGCACGGTCTCGCGACCGGCACCAACTGGGTGTTCCGCGACGAGACGATGCACATGAACTTCGCCTTCGAGGTCGTGGACACCGTCCGCAAGGAGGAGCCGGAGCTCTTCGACGACGCCCTCAAGGAGCAAGTCGTCGACATGCTCAAGGAGGCCGTGGAGGCCGAGCTGCAGTTCGGCCGTGACCTGTGCGGCGACGGACTGCCGGGCATGAACACCGAGTCGATGCGCGAGTACCTCCAGTGCGTCGCCGACCAGCGTCTGGTCCGTCTCGGCTTCGCCCCGGTCTACGGCTCCGAGAACCCGTTCGGGTTCATGGAGCTCCAGGGCGTCCAGGAGCTGACGAACTTCTTCGAGCGCCGTCCGTCCGCCTACCAGGTGGCGGTCGAGGGCTCGGTCGACCTGGACGAGGACTTCTAGGCCTTCCAGGACTTCTGGGTCTTCCAGGTCCACTCGTTCCAGGTACAGACGGGCGAAGGGCCCCGCTCCGGGGGAGGGGGCCCTTCGTCATGCTCGGGGACGCGTACGTCGCCGGGTACGGGATCAGTCGTTCGGGACGGTCTCGTAGCGCGGGGTGCCCTCTTCCATCTGGCGCAGGGCGTCCTTGCGGTCCCGCTTGGAGAGCTTGTCGATGTACAGGAAGCCGTACAGGTGGTCCGTCTCGTGCTGGAGGCAGCGCGCGAAGTAGCCGGTGCCCCGGACCTTGATCGCGTTGCCCTGGGCGTCCTGGCCGTGCACCTCGGCGAAGTCCGGGCGGGCCAGCGAGGCGTACGCGGTGGGGACCGAGAGGCAGCCCTCGTTGGACTCGTCCAGGGCGCGCCGGTCGGCCGGCAGCTCCTGGAGCACCGGGTTGACGACGACGCCGGTGTGGCGGACGCCCTCGTCGTCGGGGCAGTCGTAGACGAAGACCTTGAGGTCGACACCGATCTGGTTCGCGGCCAGGCCCACGCCCTCGGCGGCCTTCTGGCTGGCGAACATGTCGTCGATCAGCGCGGCGAGCTTGTCGTCGAACTCGGTGACGTCCTTGCACTCCCGGTGCAGCACCGGATTGCCGACGACGGTGATCGGGCGCGCCGTACCCCGCTCGCGGTACGCGAGCTCACGCGCCTCGCAGTCCTCCGTGTCCACGACGAAACCGTCGTTGATCTGCCCGTCAGTCTCCTGCTGCGCCATTCCGCCGCACGCCTTCCTCAGAACCCCAGTCGATGGTCCCGTACAGCCTAAGGGCAGGATCTGGGCGGAATCAGCAGAAGGATCAGCAGACCTCTTCGAGATCGCGCCACTCCCGGCTGTCCGGGCTGTCCGCCACCCAGCCGTCGAGCAGCCCGCGGACCAGGCCCACGGGCGCGGCGATCCCGCACTCCCGTTCGGGGACCCAGAGCTCGCCGGGCGAGCGGTGGCCGAGCGGCCCGGGGTGGCCCGGCTCGCTGTGGTCGTGCGGGTCGAGGTGCTCGCCCTCGCCCTCGGCGCTGGGCATGGTCGACTCGGAGCAGGCGCGGCAGAGCAGCCGGACCGAGGAGGACCAGTCCTCGGCGGCGAATCCGGCGTCGGCGGCGAGCTGCTCCAGGGCGTCGCGGTCGGCCTCGGTGGCGGCCTCCAGGAGGACCACCCAGGTGGGGACCGGCGAGGGGGCCCACAGCTCGATCTCGTCGAAGACGGGGTAGGACGGGCCCGCCGTGGTCGTGCGCTCGCCGTTGGGCACGCCGTCGTGCAGGACGACCTCGCCCCAGCGGCGGCCGGAGGACGGCAGCGGGATGGAGAGCACCTCGATCCGCGCGGGGTCGAGCCTGCGGCCCCACACGACCTCGGCCTCGCCCTCGGGCGAGAGCCGGACGGCGGCGCTGCCGAGCTCCATCCCGGCGGGCTCACCGGTACCGGCGGAGGCCCCGGGCACCTTGAGCCCGTACGCCTGCCAGGCGCGGCGGGCCAGTGGCCAGTCCTGGAGCGCGGTGGCGGCGATGCCGACGTTCCACCAGTCGGGAGCGCCGGTCTCCTTGTCGAGCAGCGCGACGGCGCGCAGCCCGGCGGCCCTGGCCTGCTCCCAGTCGTGCCGGAACTTGTGCAGCAGCGCCAGGTTGAACCAGGACTCCGAGAGCCAGGGCTCCAGGTCCGCCGCGCGCGTCAGCAGCGCGCCCGCGTCCTCGTACCGGCCGTCGCCGATCAGCGTGAACGCGCGGTCGGTGGCCTGCCGCCACGAGGCGGAGGGCCGATGCCGTACCTTCCCGAAGATCCTCACGATTCCCGCCTGCCGGTCGCTTCACCCTCTTGTTCGCATCCAACCATGCCCGGTTGGACGCGCGCTCATTACCCATGGGTTACCCAGGAGGAGCAGGGGTGACGCCCCCGGTCACACCGCCTCTCGCGAGGACGCGGGCGAGGGATTCCACCACCTCCGGGTGGTGGTCGCGGGCGGTGGCGAGACGGAGCCGTTCGAGGGCGGTCAGCGACCCGCCGGCACCGGCGCCGGCGAGGTCGTCGTAGGCGTTGACGGTACGGACGATCCGGGCGGGGAGCGGTTGGTCGCGGTACGGGTCGGCCTGCCGTTCCACGACGACGGCCACGGCGGCGGGGACGCCGGTCTGGCGGACGACGGCCCCGCCCAGGAGCGCGATCCGACGCTGTTCCTCGGCCGGGAGCAGGGCGGTGGCGCCTTCGGGGACGGGGTCGACGAGGGAGAGCTGCCCGATGTCGTGCATGAGGGCGGCGTACTCCAGGACGGTCAGCTCGGGCCCGGAGAGACCGAGCTCACGGCCGACGGCGCCGCTGAGCGCGGCGACGCGGCGGGCGTGCCCCGGTGGGGTGCAGCCGGCGATCTCGGTGGCGCGGGCGAGCGAGGCGATCGTCTGCCGGTTGGTGGTGCGCACGGCCGCGTACCGCCGGAAGGAGACCTGGGTGAGGAGCAGCGGCACGCAGAAGACGGGCAGGGCCCAGAGCCCGGCCGCGGCCACGCCGAGGGCCATGACGGTGCCGGTGGCGCAGACGGCGGAGCCGATGCCGAGCAGGGCCCGCAGCTCCTCGCGGAGGAGGGGGCCGTAGGGGTAGCCGGTGCGGGCGCGGAGCATCAGGGCGGCGAGGACGGCGTCGCAGAGGGCGGTGAGGACCAGGAGGAGCAGGAGGAAGAAGGCGTACGCGGGGCCCTTGCCGAGGCGCTCGGCGATCTCGCCGGAGTTGTAGAGCGGCTGGAAACAGAGGGCGGCGAAGCCGACGGTGAGGATGCGGCGGGCCTGGTGGTCGAGGTGGGGTCCCTCGCCGCGGGCGATGTGCGGGACGATCCCGGCGAGCCCGCCGGCGACGACGACGGCGACGATCTGCAGGACGCCGTGGGTGGTCGCGCTCCCCGCCTGCTCGCCGAGCAGGGCGTACGCGAGGGCCCCGGCGGCGGCGAGCGGCGCGGGCTCCCGGTCCCCCGGCAGGGCGCCCCAGCGGGCGAGCTCGCCGAGCGCGATGAGCACGCCGAAGGCGAGCGCGTTCCCGGGTTCGGTGACCCCGTTCCACAGCGTGGCCCCGAACCCGGCGACGGTCAGCGCGAGGGCGGCCCCGTGGACGACCCCGACGATCGGGGCCCCGGGCCTCATGGGCGCCTACGGGGGCCGGTCGGGCCGACGGGGGCGGGGGTGGTGGGGGTGGCCGGGGGTGCCTCACGCGCGGGTGGGACGGTTCCGGCCGGCCGCGCGTCGGAGGTGGGAGCGCCCGCTGCGGGCGCACCTGCCGTGGGCGCTGGGGCTGCGGGCGGCGTACCCGGGGCGCAGGGCTCGTCCGCCGTCACCGCCGTCTGCCAGCCGTGGCGGTCGAGCGCCCGGACGAGCGCCGAGACCATCCGGGGGTCGAAGTGCGTGCCCGCGCACCGCTCCAGCTCCGCCACCGCCACCGCGACGGGCCGGCCCCGGCTGTAGGAGCGGGTCGAGGTCATCGCGTCGAAGGCGTCGGCGACCGCCACCACCCGGGCGAACTCGGGGATCTGCTCCCCGCTGAGCCCGTACGGGTATCCGCTGCCGTCCATCCTCTCGTGGTGGTGCAGGATCGCCGCCCGCGCCTCCCCGAGGAAGCCGATGCCCCGGACCATCTCGTGTCCGTACTCAGGGTGCAGCTCGATGATCCGGCGCTCCTCGGGCGTCAGCGGTCCGTCCTTCCGCAGGATCCGGGTCGGTACGCCGAGCTTGCCCACGTCGTGCAGGATCCCCGCGAAGCGGAGGATCTCCAGGCGTTCCTCCGCCATGCCGAGCTCATGGGCGATCAGCACCGAGGCCCGGCCGACGCGTTCGCTGTGCCCGCGCGTGTACCGGTCCTTGATGTCGACGGCCTGCACGAGCGCGCGGATGGTCGCCTGGTGCGCGGCGCGTTCCCGGTGGTACTGGGCGAAGACCCAGCAGGAGATGTACATCGGCAGCAGGACGAAGAGCGCGGCGACGGGCCCGTACGTGCTCCGCCAGAGCACCGCCATCATCAGCCCGGCGAGGCCGTGCACGGCGTGCGGGGCGAGCGTCCGGCCGAGGTGCCCGCGCCAGGCGGTGCGCGGCGGGATCCGCTCGGCGGCGATCCGTACCCCGCCGTCGAGGGCCGTCAGGACCAGACAGAAGGTGAGCGCGGACGCGGCCGCCGGGAGCAGGGCGTACGGGAAGTCGGGGGCGTCCGGCCCCTTGCCGAGGGCCTCGCGGCTGCCCAGGGCCCCGGCGACCAGCGCGGCGGCCGAGACGGAGATCAGGAGCTGGGCGGTCCGCCAGACCCTGCGCACCCCCGAAGGCCGCTGCTCCACGCGGGCGAGCAGGGCCCCGGGCAGCGCGGTGAGGGCGGCGGCGGAGGGCGGGAGGAGGAGGGCGGCGGCGAGCAGGACGGGGAAGAAGGAACCGGCGCCCATGGGCACCGAGCCGCCGAGCAGCCGTTCGAGGATCCGGCAGCGCGCGGGGAGCTCGCACAGCGCGTACAGGACGGCGAGGAGCGCGACGGCGCCCCAGGCGGTCTGCGCGCCGGGGCGCAGCGCCGGGAGCGCGCACCCGGCGGCGACGAGAAGGGCGCAGCCGATGTACACACGTGCCGCTCGGGGAATCGCCTTCACGCCCATCACGGCTGTCACGCTAGCGAGTTGGGCACGGTGCGCGGGCGGCCCTCGGCCGATTCGCACCATCGGGTGATACAAGCTGATGTATGCGTGAGGGCCGCCGCGATCGCGTCGCGGCGGCCCTTCATCGACGGATGGGGTTACTCCTGGGCGGGGGCGGTCGCCGTGATGTCCTGCTCGGGCACCAGCTCGCCCGAACGGATCAGGTCGATGCGGCCCATCACCTTGGCCCGCAGGTCGGTGGGGACGTCGTCACTGCCGCAGCAGCGCTTGACGAGCTTCTTCACCGCCTGCTCCAGGCCGTACTTCTCCAGGCACGGGGAGCACTCCTCGAAGTGCACCTCGAACTTGGTGCAGTCACTGTCGGGCATCTCTCTGTCGAGGAACTCGTAGAGATGATCCAGGACCTCTGAGCAGTCCGTCTCGTGCGGCTCTCCGCAGCTCATGAGCCCGAGCCTTTCAGATCGTTCGACGACTCTCCGGCGCCCGCGGGCACGAGCCCGCGATCGCGGGCGTAGTCCTCGAGCATGCCGCGCAACTGGCGGCGGCCCCGGTGCAGTCGGGACATCACCGTACCGATGGGTGTCCCCATGATGTCCGCGATCTCCTTGTACGCAAAGCCCTCTACATCCGCGAGATAGACGGCGATGCGGAATTCCTCGGGGATCGCCTGCAGCGCTTCCTTGACGTCCGAGTCCGGCAGGTGGTCGAGGGCCTGCGACTCGGCGGACCGCAGACCGGTCGACATGTGCGACTCGGCGCGGGCGAGCTGCCAGTCCTCGATCTCCTCGGCGGCGCTGCGCTGGGGCTCGCGCTGCTTCTTGCGGTACGAGTTGATGAAGGTGTTGGTGAGGATGCGGTACAGCCAGGCCTTCAGATTCGTACCCTCGCGGAACTGGTGGAACGAGCCGTACGCCTTCGCGTACGTCTCCTGCACCAGGTCCTCGGCGTCGGCGGGGTTGCGCGTCATGCGCAGCGCGGCGGAGTACATCTGGTCGAGGTAGCCGAGGGCGTCCCGCTCGAAGCGCGCGTTGCGCTCCGCGGTCGTCTCCTCGGGGCCGTCGTCGGTCCCTGTGTCGGTCCCAGTGACCGGACCCACCTCCTCCAACGCTGCGGCGAATCCGAAGGCGGACCCGCTCGTTTCGGAGGATAGACGAGGAACCGCTCCGCCCGCCGCCCGAATAGGGGCGCTCTTGGGAGCGGGCAGCACTGTCCAGTCGAGGTCAGCGGCCTGCACACGCTCAGGGCAGATGGTCGAACCCATGCGACGGACTCCCTCTTCCTTGCTCTCACACCGACATGGGTCACAACCGTGGTCGCATGCTCAACATTCCCGGCCTCAGGGACGGAGTGACGCGACCCACGAGGACACCTCCCGGACGATGAGACCGAGGGTCTCGTCCGGGGTCACGGGGGCGCGCTTGGCGACGGCGAAGCCGTGGTCGCCGTACGGCACCTCGACGAGCGCGTACGCCCCTTCGGGGAATTCCGCCGGCTTCCCGAAGGAGTCGTTGCCGCCCTGCACGACGAGGGTGGGCAGGCCGGTGCCGAGCAGCTCGTCGGCCCGGGACTTCTCCGGCTTGCCGGGCGGGTGCAGCGGGAAGCTCAGCGCGAGGACGGCGGCGGCGCCGAGCTCCTCGCCGGTCCTGCAGGCGACCCGGGCGCCGGCGCTGCGGCCCCCGGCGATCACCGGAAGCCCGGGCTCGGCGAGGGCGGGCCAGATCCCGCGCCAGCCGACGTCCAGGGTCTTCGGCGCGGGCGCGACCTTCTTCCCGGCGACCCGCCACGGCTGCTCCACGAGCGCGACGGTCACCCCCTCCGCGGGCAGCGCCCCGGCGAGCGCCTGAAGGTCCCGCGCCTCGATGCCACCCCCGGCCCCGTGGGAGAGGGCGAGAACCGCCCACGGCTTCTTTCCGGGAAACCAGCTGATCCGGGCGGTCCCGGCGTCGGTCGCCACGTTCTCGATACGACTCATGCGCCCCATGGTGCCGCTCTCCCCTCCCGTCCCGAAGCCGCCGCGCGCCGGGCGCAGCCGCGGCACGCAGCTGCTGCGGTCGGCTCCGAACCGAGGCCCGGCATCGCTGCCCACCGGCCGAGACGGAGCCTCGTCAGAACAGCGTTCCGATCTCCGGGCCCTCCAGCTCCGTCAGCAGCTCCGGCCCGTTGTTGCGCACATTGCTGACCGCCGTCGCCACCGGATACGCCCGCATCAACCCTTTCGGCGGCGCCGCCAGCAACCCCTCCAGCTCGTCCACGTCCGTGCGGCGCGGGTCCAGCCACGCGTCCCAGCGGTCCGGGGTCAGCATCAGCGGCATCCGGGGGTGGATCTCCGCGAGCGAGCCCGGGCCCTCCGCCGGGGCCACGCCCAGCGGGCCCTTCTCCGCGTCGGTCGTGATGACCGAGCACGTCACCCACCAGGCCGACGGGTGGTCGTCCGGGAGGGTCCGGTCGCGCCAGAACTCGTACAGTCCCGCCATCGCGAAGACCGAGCCGTCCGCCGGGGTCACGAAGTACGGCTGCTTCCGCGTCCGCTTCTTCTTCCCCTCGACCTCGAGCTCCCGCTCTCCCTCCCCCGTGACCCACTCGTAGTAGCCGTCCGCCGGCAGGATGCACCGCCGCGCGGCGAAGGCCTTCTTGAAGGACGGCTTCTCGGCGAGCGTCTCCGCCCGCGCGTTGATCATCCGGGCCGCGCCCTCGGGGTTCTTGGACCAGGACGGCACCAGTCCCCACTTCAACGTCCTCAGCTGGCGAACCGGCCGCCGCGAATCCGCGTCTTTCAGAGGGCGCTCCAGAACGACGTGGACCTCCTTCGTGGGGGCCACGTTCCAGTCCGGAGCCAGGGTCTCCTCGGGCTCCCACTTCTCGACCTCGAAGACACCCACCAGGTCCTCGGGCCGCCGACTCGCTGCAAACCGTCCGCACATACGTGCCACACTGCCACGATCCACGACCGACCCGAGGAGACAGTCCACAACATGACCGAAGTCCTCGGCACGCAGCCAAGCCCCGACGAGTGGCTCGTGATCGCGACGGCCTTGGCCGCCCTCCTCGTCACCGTCCCCCGCGCGATATGGCGGCTGTCCCGCAACGCCATCACCATCGCCCACGAAGGCGGCCACGGCCTGATCGCCCTCGTCACCGGCCGCCGCCTGCAGTCCATCCGGGTCCACTCGGACACCAGCGGGCTGACCGTCTCGCGCGGGCGCCCCACCGGCATCGGCATGATCCTCACCGCCGCCGCCGGCTACACCGCCGCCCCGCTGCTCGGCCTCGGCGGGGCCTGGCTGCTCGCCGACCACCGGATCACGCTCCTGCTGTGGCTCGCGACCGCGCTGCTCCTCGCCATGCTGGTGATGGTCAGGAACGCGTACGGGATCTTCGCCGTCCTCCTCACGGGCGCCGTGTTCCTGCTGATCTCCTGGCTCACCGGCCCGGAGGTGCAGGCGGTGTTCGCGTACGCCGTCGTCTGGTTCCTGCTCGTCGGCGGGGTGCGCCCGGTCTTCGAGCTCCAGAGCAAGCGGCGACACGGCGGGGCGCCTGACTCGGATGCCGACCAGCTCGCCCGGCTCACCCACGTCCACCCGGCGCTCTGGCTCTTCTTCTTCCACGCGGTGTCGATCTGCTCCCTGATCGGCGGAGGCCGCTGGCTGCTCGGGCTGTAGCCGCCGCGTGCCCCACTAAAGTGAGGGCATGACCGAAACCTCCTCGCACGCCGATCCGCACACCGACCCCTGGCCCGCGCCCTATGCCAGCGGTGCCGTCGACGCGACCGTCACCGTGCCCGGGTCGAAGTCGGTCACCAACCGCGGCCTGGTCCTCGCCGCGCTCGCCGCGGAGCCGGGCTGGCTGCGCCGCCCGCTGCGCTCCCGCGACACGCTCCTGATGGCCGAGGCCCTGCGCACGCTGGGCGTGAAGATCGAGGAGGGCGTCGGCCCGGACGGTACGGGCGAGGCGTGGCGGATCATCCCGGCCGGGCTGCGCGGCCCCGCGACCGTGGACGTCGGCAACGCCGGCACAGTCATGCGCTTCCTGCCGCCGGTCGCGGCCCTCGCCGACGGCCCGGTGCGCTTCGACGGCGACGCCAGGTCCCACGAGCGTCCACTGCACGGCGTGATCGACGCGCTGCGGGTCCTCGGTGCCCGGATCGACGACGACGGGCGCGGCGCGCTGCCGATGACCGTGCACGGCGCCGGGGCGCTCGACGGCGGCCCGGTGGAGATCGACGCCTCCTCGTCGTCCCAGTTCGTCAGCGCCCTGCTGCTCTCCGCGCCCCGCTTCAACCAGGGGGTGGAGGTACGTCATGTGGGCGCGAAGCTCCCCTCCCTGCCGCACATCCGGATGACCGTCGACATGCTCCGCGGGGTCGGCGCCCAGGTCGACGAGCCGGAGACCGGCGGCGAGCCGAACGTCTGGCGCGTCTCCCCCTCCGCGCTGCTCGGCCGGGACCTGACGGTCGAGCCGGACCTGTCGAACGCCCAGCCGTTCCTGGCCGCGGCCCTGGTCACCGGTGGCCGGGTGACCGTCCCCGACTGGCCGGAGCGAACCACCCAGCCCGGTGACGCGCTGCGGGAGATCTTCACCGTGATGGGTGGCTCCTGCGAGCTGACCGAGGCCGGTCTCACCTTCACCGGTACCGGCCGGATCCACGGCATCGACGTGGACCTGAGCGAGGTCGGCGAGCTGACGCCCGGCATCGCGGCGGTCGCGGCGCTCGCCGACTCCCCGTCCACGCTGCGCGGTGTCGCCCATCTGCGGCTGCACGAGACGGACCGGCTCGCCGCGCTCACCAAGGAGATCAACGAGCTCGGCGGCGACGTCACGGAGACCGAGGACGGGCTGCACATCCGCCCGCGCCCGCTGCACGGCGGGGTCTTCCACACGTACCACGACCACCGGATGGCGACGGCGGGCGCGATCATCGGCCTCGCGGTCGAGGGAGTGGAGATCGAGAACGTGGCGACAACGGCCAAGACCTTGCCCGACTTCCCCAGGATGTGGACCGAAATGCTCGGAGTCTGATCCATGCGGCGCTACGGGAAGCACACCGACGAGGACGACATCCGCCAGCGGCCCAACCGCAAGGGCAACCGTCCCCGTACCAACATCCGTCCCAAGCACGAGGACGCGGTCGAGGGCATGGTCCTCACCGTGGACCGGGGCCGGCTCACCTGCCTCGTCGACGACCGGATCGTCCTGGCGATGAAGGCGCGCGAGCTGGGCCGCAAGGCCGCGGTCGTCGGCGACCGGGTCTCGATCGTGGGCGATCTGTCCGGCGAGAAGGACACGCTGGCCCGGATCGTACGGATCGGTGAACGCAGCTCGGTGCTGCGCCGCACGGCCGACGACGACGACCCGTTCGAGCGCGTGGTCGTCGCCAACGCGGACCAGCTGGCGATCGTCACCGCGCTGGCCGACCCCGAGCCCCGCCCCCGGCTGATCGACCGCTGTCTGGTCGCCGCGTACGACGGCGGCCTGACCCCGCTACTGGTGCTGACCAAGTCGGACCTGGCGAAGCCGGACGAACTCCTGGAGATGTACGGCGCGCTCGGTGTGCCGCACGTGGTGACGACGCGCGACGAGTTCGTGGACGGCGTCGCGGCCGAGCGGGTCCACGAGCACCTCAAGGGGCGCACGACCGCGTTCGTCGGGCACTCCGGCGTCGGCAAGACGACCCTGGTCAACGCCCTGGTCCCGGAGGACAGGCGGCGGAGCACGGGCCATGTCAACGCGGTCACCGGGCGCGGCCGGCACACCACCACCTCGGCGCTCGCCCTGCCGCTCAACGACAAGGAGGGCGGCTGGGTGATCGACACCCCGGGCGTGCGTTCCTTCGGTCTCCACCATGTCGACCCGTCCCGGGTGATCCTGGCCTTCCCCGATCTCGTCCCCGGTACGGAGAACTGCCCGCGGGCCTGCAGCCACGACGAGCCGGAGTGCGCGCTGGACGCGTGGGTGGCCGAGGGCCACGCCGATCCGGCGCGGCTGTATTCGCTGCGGCGGCTGCTCGCCACGCGGGAGCGACGCGAAGGCGACTGAGTCGCGCACGTTTGCGGTCCACGCGTGTTGGTAAGTGCATAATCGCACCAAGTGCGACGAAGCAGTCACCGACGGCGTGGGAGGCACTGACGATGGCGTGGCTGCTGGTGGTGGTCGCCGGAATCCTGGAGACGGGGTTCGCGGTCTGCCTGAAGCTCTCGCACGGATTCACCCGCCTGTGGCCCACGATCGCCTTCGCCTGCTTCGCTCTCGGCAGCTTCGGGCTCCTGACGCTCGCCCTGCGCAAGCTGGACGTGGGCCCCGCGTACGCGGTGTGGACCGGCATCGGCGCGGCCGGGACGGCGATCTACGGAATGATCTTCCTCGGCGACGTCGTATCGACGCTGAAGATCGTGTCGATCACGCTGGTGATCGTCGGGGTCGTCGGACTCCAGCTCTCCGGATCCTCCCACTGACCTTCCACGCTGCCGGGCAGGGCCACGACGGGCGTCGGAGCGACGACGTAGGAGAGCGCGAGCCGCAGGACGACCTCGCAGGAGCGCCGTACGTCCCCCTCGTCACCGTGGAGCACCGTCGCCGCGCGGTCACGGGCGAGCCCGAGCAGGTCGGCGGGTGACGGCACGCCCGCGTCGGCGCGGCGCTGGGCGGGCACGGCGGAGGCCCGGGCTCCGGCCCTCGCGGGGCGGGGCGTGGGGAGCCGCTCTCCCCAGCAGCCGGTGAGCAGGGCCCGCAGGACCGGGCGCGTGAAGGCCTCGGAGACGGTCCACTCGGCGACGGCGGCCAGGTTCCGCCGGGGCGGGGCCGGTGCGGCGAGGACCCGCTCGACCCCTTGGAGGTACGCGTCGGCCTCGCGCCGTACGAGCGCCCGGGCCAGGCCCTCCTTGCTGCCGAACTCGTTGTAGAGGGTCTGCCGGGAGACGCCCGCGGCGGAGGCGACGTCGACCATCCGGACGGCGGACCAGGGCAGCCCCGTGAGGGCCGCGAGGGCGGCCTCCAGCAGGGCCTCACGGGCAGTCGGCATCGTCGCCTCCCGGCCAGAACGGTTCTGCGCTCAGAGTTGACGGGCCGCCACGCACTGTCAAGGCCTCCCGTGGGGCCACGTCCCTTCGAGGGATAGAGTTTCGACCATGGCCGATTACCACGATGATCTGCGTCTCGCCCATGTCCTCGCGGATGCCGCCGACGCGGCCACGATGGACCGGTTCAAGGCGCTCGACCTGAAGGTCGAGACCAAGCCGGACATGACGCCCGTGAGCGAGGCCGACAAGGCCGCCGAGGAGCTGATCCGCACTCAGCTCCAGCGGGCGCGGCCGCGCGACGCGATCCTCGGCGAGGAGTACGGCGTGGAGGGCACGGGCCCCCGCCGCTGGGTGATCGACCCGATCGACGGCACGAAGAACTATGTGCGCGGGGTGCCCGTCTGGGCGACCCTGATCGCGCTGATGGAGGCCGGCGACACCGGTTTCCAGCCGGTGGTGGGCGTGGTCTCGGCGCCGGCGCTGGGTCGCCGCTGGTGGGCGGCGAAGGGCGCGGGCGCGTACACGGGCCGCAGCCTCAGCTCGGCCGGCCGGATCCAGGTCTCGAAGGTCGCGGAGCTCGGTGACGCCTCGTTCGCGTACTCCTCGCTGAGCGGCTGGGAGGAGCGGGGGCGCCTCGACGGCTTCCTCGACCTCACGCGCGCGTGCTGGCGGACCCGGGCGTACGGCGACTTCTGGCCGTACATGATGGTCGCCGAGGGTTCGGTGGACTTCTGCGCCGAGCCGGAGCTGTCGCTCTGGGACATGGCGGCGACGGCGATCGTGGTCCAGGAGGCGGGCGGCACGTTCACCGGCCTGGACGGGCGGCACGGCCCGCACAGCGGCAACGCGGCGGCCTCGAACGGCCTGCTCCACGGCGAACTGCTGAGCTACCTGAACCAGGAGGGCTGAGCCCCGCCCCCCGGGGGCGCCTCGCGCGCCCCCTTGTCGACCCCACCCCGCGATGTCACTCTGAGAGCCCCCCCACTTGTGAACTTGTGAATTCGTTCTCGTTGAAGGCGGGAACGGTTCACGAAGGAGGTGGCTCCTTTCATGCTCGTCCGTGACGCCATGAGCACCGTGGTCCTCACCATCGGTCCCGCCCACACCCTCCGCCAGGCCGCCCGGCTGATGTCGGCGCGCCGCGTCGGCGCGGCCGTCGTCCACGACACCGACGCCGGCGGCTTCGGAATCCTCACCGAGCGCGACATCCTCAACTCGATCGGCGCCGACCAGAACCCCGACCACGAGACCGCGAGCTCCCACACCACGACCGACGTCGTCTTCGCCGCCCCCACCTGGACCCTGGAGGAGGCGGCCGCGGCCATGACCCACGGCGGCTTCCGCCATCTCGTGGTGCTCGACGGGCACGGGCCCGTGGGCATCGTCTCCGTACGGGACATCATTCGCTGCTGGACCCCGGCCCACCGACACGCGACGACCATGGCGAGCTGACACCGGAGCGGGCCCGCCCTCCGTACGGATGTACGGAGGACAGGCCCGCTCCTTCTCTACGGCAAGCGCCCTCAGCCGCGCAGGGCCTGGACCGCGGCATCGAGCCGCTTGCCGAAGTCACCGTCCGCCTTGCGGAAGTTGTCGATCGCCCGCTCGGCGATGTCGTCGCGCGAGACCTTGGCGATGAAGCCCGCCAGGTTCTCGACCAGACGGCCCTTCTCGTCCTCCGCCATCAGTCGGTAGAGGTTGCCCGCCTGGACGAAGTCGTTGTCCTCGGTGTGCACCGGGGCGGCGTGGTTGCCCGTACCGCCGGCGACGGCGCTCGACCGCCACAGCGGGCGATCGGTCTGGAACGGGCCGCCGAAGCTGTTCGGCTCGTAGTTCTTCGCGCCCTTGTGCCGGCCGTCGTAGAGGGAGCCGTCACGGGAGTTCGTGCGCGCCTCGGTGGCGTGCGGGCGGTTCACCGGCAGGTGGTCGGCGTTGATGCCGACGCGGTAGCGGTGGGCGTCGCCGTACGCGAAGAGGCGGCCCTGGAGCATCTTGTCCGGGGACGGGCCGATGCCGGGCACGAAGTGAGCCGGGCTGAAGATCGACTGCTCGACCTCGGCGAAGACGTTCTCCGGGTTGCGGTTGAGCTCCAGCTTGCCGATCTCGATCGGCGGGTAGTCCTCGTGCGGCCACACCTTGGTGAGGTCGAAGGGGTTGAAGCGGTAGGTCGCCGCGTCGGCCGCCGGCATGATCTGGACCTGCACGGTCCACGTCGGGAAGTCGCCGCGCTCGATGGACTCGCGCAGATCGCGCTGGTGGCTGTCGGGGTCCTCGCCGGCGAGCTCGTTGGCCTCGGCCTGGGTGAGGTTCTTGATCCCCTGGTCGGTCTTGAAGTGGTACTTGACCCAGAAGACCTCGCCGGCCTCGTTGTTCCACTGGTACGTGTGCGAGCCGTAGCCGTTCATGTGGCGGTACGAGGCGGGGATGCCGCGGTCGCCGAAGAGCCAGGTCACCTGGTGGGTCGACTCGGGGCTGAGCCCCCAGAAGTCCCACACGTTGTCCGCCTCCTGCGAGCCCGTGTACGGGTCGCGCTTCTGCGTGTGGATGAAGTCGGGGAACTTGATGGCGTCCTTGATGAAGAACACCGGGGTGTTGTTGCCGACGAGGTCGTAGTTGCCCTCCTCGGTGTAGAACTTCAGCGCCCAGCCGCGCGGGTCGCGCACCGCGTCGGCCGAACCGAGATTGCCCGCGACGGTGGAGAAACGCAGGAACGTCTCGGTCTGCTTGCCGACCTCGGAGAGGAAGTTCGCGCGGGTGTACCTCGTGACGTCCGCAGTCACCGTGAAGGTGCCGTACGCACCGGCACCGCGCGCGTGGACCACGCGCTCCGGGATGCGCTCGCGGTTGAAGTGGGCGAGCTTCTCCAGGAGCAGCTGGTCCTGGACGAGCACCGGCCCGCCGACTCCGGCCGTCTCGCTGTTCTGGTTGTCGGCGACCGGCGCGCCGGCCTCCGTGGTGAGCGGTCCCTGCGTCGTCACGTGCGCCTCCTGTGCTGCTCTTCCACAAGCCCTGTCCATGGCCTGTACTGCACTCTCGACCCTACAATAGACATTGTCTAAGTCAAGGCCCTATCCAAAGTCACACGCGTTCGGGACCTTGGTCCCTTCGCTGTTAGGCTGATCCTTATGAGTGACCTGTTGGAACGACTGCGCGGCCGCGGCTGGCGAATGACCGCGCAGCGGCGCGTCGTGGCCGAGGTGCTCGACGGAGACCATGTCCACCTGACCGCGGACGAGGTCCACGCGCGCGCGGTGGAGCGACTGCCCGAGATCTCCCGGGCGACGGTGTACAACACGCTGGGCGAGATGGTCACGCTCGGTGAGGTGATGGAGGTCGCGACGGACGGCCGCGCCAAGCGGTACGACCCGAACGCCCACCGCCCGCACCAGCACCTGGTCTGCGGCGGCTGCGGGGCGATCCGCGACGTCCACCCGGCTGGAAACCCGCTGTCGGACCTCCCGGACTCGGAGCGCTTCGGCTTCACGATCTCCGGCGTCGAGGTCACGTACCGGGGCATCTGCCCGAACTGTGCGGCCACTGCCTGACCCGACGGACGACGGCCTACGACGACGTACAACGAAAGCCCCCACCTCGGTGGGGGCTTTTCGCGTCCGAGGCACGCGCGCCTACGACGAAGGCCCGGATCCAGTGACTGGATCCGGGCCTTCGTTGCTACTGAGTAGCGGGGACAGGATTTGAACCTGCGACCTCTGGGTTATGAGCCCAGCGAGCTACCGAGCTGCTCCACCCCGCGTCGGTGAACCCAACCTTACGGGACCCCCTCGACCAGCGCAAATCCGTTCCCCGCCGCCCCTCTGGGCTACGCCGTCAGCTCCTGGTGCAGCGCCTCGCTGAGCCGCGCCGCCCGCTCGGCCACCTCGGCCGGGCCGAGCTCCACGGCCCGCGCGCACCAGCGCCGCCCCTCGGTCAGCTCGCCGCGCCGCGCCGCGAGCAGCGCGAGCCTCAGCGCGGCGCGGCCGTGCCCGGCGCGGGCCGCGCGGGTCCACCAGAGGGCGGCCTCGCGCTCGCTGCCCTCACGGGCCAGGAGCAGGCCGAGGTTGAACGCGCCGTTACGGCTGCCGGCCTCCGCGGCCTCCCGGTACCAGTGGGCGGCCTCCGCCACGTCACCGCGCGCGGCGGCCAGCATGCCCACCCGTACCTGGGCGCGCCTGTGCCCCTGCTGGGCGGCGCGCTCGTACCACTCCTCGCACTCGCTCTTCTCCTCGCGCGGGGCGCCGAGCGCCGGCGGACCGGGCTCGGGTCGACGCGCGTCGAGGAGGGTCGCGAGCCGGAACGCCGCCTCGGCGCTGCCGCCACCGGCCGCGCACCGCAGGTGGCGCTCGGCGCTCTGCTCGTCGCCGTCCCGCAGGCCGGCGATGCCGACCTGGAGGGCGGCCTCGGTGTGCCCGGCCGCCGCCGCGCGCTCGTACCAGGTCAGCGCGGAGCGGTCGTCGTCGCGACCCGCGTAGAGGATGCCGAGGTTGAAGGCGGCGTCGACGCTGCCGGCCTCGGCGGCCTTGGAGAACCAGGGCTCGGCGCCGTTCGCGTCGCCGGCCTGGAGGAGCAGGACGGCGAGCGCGTTGGCGGCCTCGCGGTGCCCGGCGTAGGCCGCGCGGCGGTACCACTGCTCGGCCTGCTGGTTGCGGTCCTGGGCGGCGCAGAGCAGCCCGAGGTTGTAGGCGCCGTTGACGTCGCCCGCGTCCATGGCGGCGCGGTACCAGCGCTCGGCGGTCTGCTGCTCGCCGCGGGCGGCGTGCAGGGCACCGAGCGCGTTGGCGGCGTTGCCGTCGCCGTCCTGGGCGGCGCGCAGCCACCACACGGCGGCGCTCTCCTCGTCCCCGGCGTCGCGCAGCAGGAAGCCGAGCGCGCAGGCGGCCTTGGCCTCGCCCTCCTTGGCCGAGCTCAGGTACCAGCGGCCGGCCTCCTTGAGGTCGCCGCGCTTCTCCAGGATCGCGCCGAGGTGCAGCGCGGCCCGCCGGTGTCCGCGCGCGGCGGCCTGCCGGAACCACTGCTCGGCCTCTGCGAGCTCCCCGTCGGGCGGCGCGGAGGACGACCCCGCCCCCGCACCCGCGCTCGCGCCCAGGGCGCCTTCACGGGCCGCGCCGGGGCCTGCCGTACGGGCGGCCTCGGCGGCAAGCTCCGTACCCCGGCCCGGGGCTCGGGTCGTCTCGGTCGCGCGCCGCTCCAGGGCCAGGGCGAGGCGGTACGCGGCCTCACGGTGGCCCTGCTCGGCGGCGGCACGGAGCCAGCGCTCCGCGCCGACGTCGCTGCGGTGCTCCAGGAGGTCGGCGAGGGCGTACGCGCCCAGGGCGTGGCCCTGCTCGGCGGACTGGCGCAGCCAGTACTCGGCGGCGGGCTCGTCGCCGCGCTCGCGGTGGTGGCGGCCGAGCGCGTGCGCGGCGGGCGCGGAGCCCGCGACGGCGGCGACCCGCCACCAGCCGGCGGCCTCGTCCGCGTACCCCCGCTGGTGCAGCAGGACGCCCAGGTTGTTGGCTGCGGCGCGGTCGCCCTCCGCGGTGGCGCCGCGCAGGTACGGCTCGGCGCCGTCGAGGTCGCCCCGGCGCAGCAGCAGCGCGCCGAGCACGCTCATCGACGCGGCGTCCCCGTTCTCGGCGGCGCGCCGGTGGCGTGCCTCGGTCTCGGTGTCCGTCTCGCTCTCGGCGGTGGTGGTGTCGACGGCCGCATCGACGACCTCCGCGGCCTCGATGATGTCGTCCGCGGCGCGTCGGGCGCGCCGCTGCACAAACCGCCCTGTCTCCAACAGAGTTGCCCTGTCCCCCATAAAAACCATCGTCGCACCACCCGCAACGCGCGTACACCTGGTATACCGCAGCCAGTGAGGTCACTTCAGCGTTTTGTCGACATGCCCACAGAGAGATAAGTCAAACACGTCTCACCCCAACTCGCCCCCTCACCACCGCTCTTCGGGGCGTCGCGCGGGCTTCGCGGCACAACGAAAAGGGCCCGGATCCTGAAGGATCCGGGCCCTTTTCTTCAGTAGCGGGGACAGGATTTGAACCTGCGACCTCTGGGTTATGAGCCCAGCGAGCTACCGAGCTGCTCCACCCCGCGTCGTTGTTCCGTAAAGGTATCACGGCGCGGGGTGGGTCCCGACCAGGTCGGTCAGCCGCCGCTCGGCGGGCTCGTGGACGGTGTCCCGGTCGCGGGTGGCGTCGCCGAGGTCGAAGGCTTCGCCCCCGGCTTCGCCGTGTCGTCGCCCGGCTTCTGGTCGGCCGGCGGCGTCAGCTTCGCGCCCGCGTCCGCCGCCCGCTGGAGGGCGTCCTGCAGGGCTTCCTGGGCCTTGCCGTAGGCGGTCCAGTCACCCTTCTGCAGCGCCACCTCACCGTCGTCGTACGCCTTCTGCGCGTCCGCGATGGCCTGCTTCAGCGCCGCGTCGTTCGTCGTCGGCGTCGTCGGCGGCTTGGTGCCCGGCTGCTCCGGCTGCGGAGGCGTGGTGCCCTCCACCCCGAAGACGGCGTTCAGCGCGTCGGTGAGGTTGTCCTTGAACACGGTGGTGTCCTTGGTCGTGTCACCTTCCGGCTGGTCCGCGTCCACATAGGACACGGCGACCTTCTTCAGGAGCGGGTAGAGCGCGTTGCGACCCTGGGCGTAGACCGGCTCGACGTAGAGGAATCCGCCGTCGAGCGGGACCGTGAGCAGGTTTCCGTACTGGATGTCGGAGTCCGCGCCCTTCATGTCCCGGACGAACTGGGCCACGTCCGGGAGGCCGTTGAGCTTGCTCTGCACCTGCGCGGGACCCGGTACGTCGGAGGTCACGCGCAGCAGCTCTATCCGCCCGTAGTCCTTGCTCTTGGCGTCGGCGTCGACCGCCATGAAGCCGCCCAGGTTGGGCCGCCCGTTCGGCGTGAACGTCGTCGTCAGGGAGAACCGCTGCTGCGTGTCCCCGGGCATCTTCAGGCTCAGGTAGTACGGCGGAACCGCGTTGCCGTCCTTGTTGGTCGGGTCGTCCGGCACCTGCCAGGCGTCCGAACCGCTGTAGAACTGCGCCGGGTTGGTGACGTGGTACCGGGTCAGCAGCTCACGCTGGACCTTGAACATGTCCTGCGGGTACCGCAGGTGCTGCATGAGGCTGTCCTTGATCGCCTCGCGCGGCTCCACGGTGTCCGGGAACGCCTTCATCCAGGTCTTGAGGACCGGGTCCTTGGTGTCCCACTGGTAGAGCTTCACCGTGCCGTCGTAGGCGTCGACGGTGGCCTTCACCGAGTTGCGGATGTAGTTGACCTGGTTCTGCTGGGCGACCACCGCGCGCTGCTGGTTGCCGACCGTCAGCGCGTCGGCCGTGGTCTCCCCCAGCGTCGTACGCGAGGCGTACGGGTACCCGTTGGTGGTCGTGTACGCGTCCACGATCCACTGGATCCGGCCGTCGACGACCGCCGGGTAGGCGTCTCCGTCGATGGTCAGCCAGGGCGCGACCGCCTCGACGCGCTCCTTGGGCGTGCGGTTGTAGAGGATCCGCGAGCCCTCGCCGATGGCCCCCGAGTAGAGGATCTGCGGCTCGCTGAACGCGACCGCGTAGGCGGCGCGGTTGAAGGTGTTGGAGAGGTTGACCCCGCTCTTGCCCTCGTAGCTGGTGGTCTTCTCGCCGTTGTCCTCGTAGTCCAGTTCCTTCTGCGGCCCGCCGACGATCGAGTACTGATCGGTCTTCTCGCCGTAGTAGATCCGCTGCTGGTACGGGCCGAGCTGGCCCGTGGTCGGCAGGCCGGCCTCGGTGAAGATCGGCGAACCGTTGGCGTCCGTCTGCGTGCCCGTGGCCATGATCGCGCCGTAGCCGTGGGTGTACGTGAAGTGGTCGTTGATCCAGTTCCGCTTCGGGATGCCCTTGATGTTGAGCTCACGCAGACCGACGACGGTGTCCTGGCCCTTGTAGCGGTCGACGTCGAGGGTCGTCGGGAACTGGTAGTACTTCCGCTTCTGCTCCAGCTGCTGGAACGTCGGCGACACGATGTTCGGGTCGAGCAGGCGGTAGCTGGCCGCCGTGTCCGAGTCGGTGCGCAGCGTGTCCTTGTTCTTCGTCGTCGACTTGCCGGAGTAGTTCTCCGGCTTGGTCGAGTCGATGGCGTACGCCTTGCGGGTCGCGTCGATGTTCTTCTGGATGTACGGCGCTTCCTTGGCCTGCTCGTTCGGCTGGACCTGGAACTTCTGCACGATGGCCGGGTACAGGCCGCCGATCAGGATCGCCGACAGGACCATGAGGCCGAAGCCGATCACCGGCAGCTGCCAGGTGCGGCGCCAGAGCGTCGCGAAGAACAGCACGGCGCAGATCGCGGCGATGCAGAACAGGATCGTCTTCGCCGGCAGATAGGCGTTGGCGTCGACGTACCGCAGGCCCGTCCAGTTCCCGGCCGCCTTGAAGTCGCTGGACTTCACGGCGAGGCCGTACCGGTCGAGCCAGTACGCCACGGCCTTCAGGGAGACGAAGACGCCGAGGAGCACCGAGAGGTGGCCGGTCGCGGCGGCGGTGGCGCGGGCACCGGGGCTGGTGACGCGCAGTCCGCCGTACAGGTAGTGCGTCAGGGCGGCGGCCACGAGGGACAGGACCGTGGCGGCGAAGCCGAAGGCGAGCAGGAAGCGGTACCAGGGCAGGTCGAAGGCGTAGAACGACACGTCCAGCTGGAACTGGGGGTCCTTCTGGCCGAACGACACGCCGTTGACCCACATGAGCCAGGTCCGCCACTGCCCGGAGGCCGAGGCGCCCGCGATCAGGCCCACCAGGGCGGTGATCCCGAGGAGCACCCACTTCTTGTACGGCGCCAGGCCCATCCGGTACCGGTCGAGGCTCTGCTGCTCGAGCGACATCGCGCTCAGCGGCGGCCGCAGCCGGTGCGCGAGCCAGATGTTCAGCCCGACGGCGAGCGCCATCAGCAGACCGAAGACGGCGAAGAGGCCGATCTTGGTCCAGAGCGTGGTGGTGAACACGGACGAGTACTTGACCGAGCGGTACCAGAGCCAGTCGGTCCAGAACCCGGCGAACATGACGAACGCCATGGCCAGGACGGCCAGCACGCCCAGGGTCATGAGCAGCGTGCGGGCCCGCCGGGACGGCCGGCCGACTCTGATCCTTGGCCCGGACGGGCCTCCGCCGCCTCCGCGGTCCGGCATCTGGAAAGCCAACGTGCGCCCCTCGAGGTTGATGCGTCGATAAGCAGGCCCCGCGATCGTAGAGCCCACTGATGCAACTTACTGAGGCTTTACCTAGTTCCCGTCTTCGGGGCCGGAGGAGGCAGGATGTTGTCCATGTCCAACGTTTCCCCCTCCGGCACCCCCATGGCCGCGAGCCCCCTCACCCGCGCGGTGCTCGAGATCGACGAGTACGCCTCCGGTCTCGGCTGGGACCGGCCGGCCCGGTTCTTCGCCCTGGTCGACACCGCCCGACTGCGTGCCCAGGAGCCGGGACTCGCCTCCCAGCTCGGCCTCGAAGGCGAAGAGGCGGCCGCCTACACCCCCATCGAGCAGGAGGAACTGCCGAAGGGGAAGCCCCTCGACGAGTTCCTCGGCACCATCGCCTGGCCCGACGCGGTGGCTGGCTGCGCGCTGACGGTGGAGCGGCTGATGCTCCCGCCGTCGGCCGAGGCCTCCGTGCCCGAGGGCCTGAACGACGCCGCCCTGGCGAAGTGGGTGGCCCGGCACCCCGACCGCCAGGAGGTCCGGATGACCGTCGCCGTGCTCCGTAACGGCGCGCGGGAGGCGGCGATCCGGCTGCGCGAGAAGGACTCGCCGAACGAGGTGCTCACCGGGGCGGACCTGGTGCCGGGCCTCGCGGACGCCCTGGCGGCGACCTTCGAGAGCTGAGGACGCTCTCGTACGCACGACGAAGGGGGCGCCCCGGTCGGTGACCGGGGCGCCCCCTTGCGTTCGAGCGCGGGCGAAAGGCCCTAGCTCTTCGAGCAGCTGGGCAGGTTCTTCGTGTCGCCCTTGCGGAGCTTCTCCAGCGACTTCGTCGCGTCGTCGATGGTGTTCACCTTGATGAGGGTGAGGCCGTCGGGGATGTCGGAGGCGGCGGTGTCGCAGTTGTCGGCCGGGGTGAGGAAGTACTGCGCGCCGGCGTTGCGGGCACCGACGAGCTTCATCTCGATTCCGCCGATCGGGCCGACCTTGCCCTTCTCGTCGATGGTGCCGGTGCCGGCGATGAACTTGCCGTCGGTGAGGCTCTCCGGGGTCAGCTTGTCGACGATGCCGAGCGCGAACATCAGCCCGGCGCTGGGGCCGCCGACGTCGGCGAGCTTGATGTCGATCGTGAACGGGAAGACGTGGTCGGTGCCGGCCTGGATGCCGACGATCGCCCGGTCGCCCTCCGGGGACTTCACCGTCGTGACGGTGACCTTCTGGGTGGCGGTGGGCTCCCTGCCGGCCTTCTCGGCCGCGGCCGCCTCCTTGGTGGGGACGATCGTGAACTCGACCTTCTCACCCGGCTTGTGCGTGGTGACCTGCTTGGCGACGTCGCCCGGTTCCTTGACCGGCACGCCGTCCACGGCCTTGATCACGTCACCGGCGTGCAGCACGCCCTGGGCGGGGCTGTCCTTGACGACGGAGGCGACGACGACCCGGGTGGTCACCGGGATGCCCAGCTCACCGAGGGCGGCGACCTTGGCGCTCTCCTGGGACTGGCTGAACTCCTCGGCGTTCTCCTGGCTCGACTCCTCCTCCGTCTTGCCGTCCGGGTAGAGGGTCTCCTTGGGAACCACCACGTTGTCGTGGGCGAGCCAGCCGTAGACCGCCTCGACCACGTTCATCCGGTAGTCCGCGCTGGTGACGCGGACGGTCGTCATGTTGAGGTGCCCGTCGGTGGGGTACGTCTTGTGACCGGAGATCTGGAGCACGGGCTCACCGCGCGCCTCCCCGAGGGTGTTGACCGTCGGACCGGGGCTCATCTCCGCGTACGGGACCGGGACCAGAACGCCCACACAGAGCAGGGTGATCAGAACCAGGGTGGAGGCGAGCATCGTCGCGGTGCGGCGTGGCATGGAACGACAGTACGGGACCGGTCTGTGAGTGCACCCGTGGGGCGGGTCCGTACGAGGCGGCCGGCGGGGGGAACCTCAGCCGGAGACGTGGCTACTGCGTACGGCGGACGTGGGTGCGGCCGGAGCGAGCTCAGGGGTCATCTGCGGGGTCATCTCGCGGACGGCACCGTCGATGCCGGCGTGGGAGCGCTCCATGGCGTCCCTGAACCGCGCGTAGCCGGCGAGCTCGGCCACGTCTCCGGTGGTCTTGTCCCTCTGGGCCCAGCTTCCCCATATCGCCGCGCCGACGACTGCGAAAAGCGGAATAAGCAACCACGCGAGCGCTGCCATCCCGACCTCCCATCCCCAATGAGCGACCGCAACCGACCGGAACCGGCCGATCAGCAGACTAACGATCTGCAGCATCAACGCTGCTGCCAGGGTCCTGGTTACGCAAATCGGGGCGTTCGACTACAACACGTCGGCGCGGCGCCTTGCCAGGTGCCTGTTCGGCACCTAGGGGAGCCCGGGGGGGCTGGGACGGCTGGGGCCTGGTCCGCCGGACAGCGCCGCCGGACAGCGCCGCCGGACAGGCCCTAGCAGGCGCCGACCCATTCCTCGGTGCCGTCGGAGAACTTCTGGTGCTTCCAGATCGGGACCTCGTGCTTGAGGTCGTCGATCAGCTTGCGGCAGGCCTCGAAGGCCTCGCCGCGGTGGGGGCAGGAGACCGCGACGACGACCGCGAGGTCGCCGACCTGGAGGTCGCCCACGCGGTGGACGGCGGCCAGGGCGCGGACGGGATGGTCGGCGACGACCTTCTCGGCGACCTTGCGCAGCTCGTCCAGGGCCGAGGGGTGGCAGGAGTACCCCAGCTCGTCGACGTCCGCTCCACCGTCGTGGTTGCGCACCGTGCCCACGAAGAGCGCCGTGCCGCCTGCCGCGTCGTCGCCGACGGCCTGGAAGACCTCGTCGAGCGAGAGCGGGGTGTCACGGATCGCCAGCAGCTTGATCGGGTCGGCCGCCGTCTGCTCGCCGGGGTGGTCATGGGTGCGTGCCATGAGCCCCATGGTGCCGTACGGGACTGACATCGTGGAATAGCGTTTTCGACCGGTGGACCCGACCCTCCGTAGGAGGGTCCTACAGCTCACGCCGGCTCACGCCGCTACATGCCGCGCCGCTTCCGCATCTGGCGGACAAGGGCCGCCGTGCCGAGCAGTGCCACCGTCGCACCGGCCGCTCCCGCCGCCGTCGCGTCCTTGCGGCCGAGCCTGCGGCCCGCGACGGTGTGCCGGCCCTCGACCTCCTCCAGGAGCGCGGCGAGCACCTCCTCGTTGGTCCACTTCGGTCGCCAGCCCGCGTCGTGCAGCCGTCCGACGCTGACCACCCAGGGGTGCATCGTGTAAGCGAGGTCCCCGGCCGGGGACGGCGTGAGCCCGATCCGATGGAGCCGGGCCGCGGCGCCCAGGGCGACGGCGGAGGGCAGCTCCATGCGGCGGATCCCGGAGAGCTCCTCGACCTCCTCCTGCTCCAGCCAGCCGTCGCAGCCGACCGCGAACTCCCCCTCGACCTTCTCCAGGGCCGCGTACTCCAGCGCGCTGACCAGGTCCTCGACGTGGCAGAACTGCCAGGTGGGGCGGGAGCCGGCCACGACGAGCAGCCGGGGCGACTCGAAGTACCGGGTCAGGGCCGTGTCCGTACCGCCCACCAGGACCGCGGGGCGGACGACGGTGACGTGCAGACCGGGGTGGGCGCGGGGCGCGCGGCGGCCGAGCCGCTCGATCTCCAGCATGTCGCCGACACCGGTGGCCTCGGCGGTCGCCCGCAGCTCGGCGTCCTCGGAGAGCGGGATGTCGTTGTCGGGCAGCGCGCCGTAGACCATCGCGGAGGTGCAGAGCACCACCCGGTGCACGCCCGCGGCCGCGGCGGCGGTCAGGACGGTCTGCGCGCCGCGCACGTTGTAGGCCGTTCGGGCGGCGGCGTCCGATTCCAGGTCGAGATCGACGGCGAGGTGCACGACCACGTCGGCGCCGCGGAGCTTCTCGGCGATGGCCGGGTCGCGGACGTCGAGGATGTGCCACTGCGCCTCGGAGACCTCGCCCCGGCGCTCGTCGATGGCGATGACCTGTTTGATCTCCTCGGACGCGGCGAGGCGCCTGGTCAGCAGGTCGCCGACCCCGGAGGCGGCGCCCGTGACCGCGACCACGGGGCCGCGCCCGGCGGACCGGGTTGACGTGTTTCGCGCTGCGCGAACCTGAGGATCTGGGGAACTCACCGGGCGTCTCCAGCGGTTGTCTTCAGTACGTACCCGAATGACGCGTACGGACCAGGTGGCGTCCATCCTGCCGCAGGCCACGGCCCGGCGGAGCACCGAGCCCATATCCGGCCCGGATGTCTACGCTGGTGGTGTGGAGTCGGGCATCGAGCCGCGCCAGGAAAGAGCCGCCGTCGGCAGGAAGCCGGCGGCCCTACGAGCCGAGGAAACCTGTGAGTGACACCCCATTCGGATTCGGCCTTCCGCCTGAGGAGCCGGAGAACGGCGACGAGGGCAAGAAGAAGGACCCCGCCGGAGGTGGCCAGGGGTCCGGTGGCGAGGGCGGCGGGAACCCGTTCGGTGCCAATCCGTTCGGCTTCGGCGGTCTGCCGGGCATGGGCGGACCCGGTGGCGCGGACAATCCCTTCGCCGCGATGTTCGGCTCGCTGAACCCCAACGACCTGGGCGCCGCCTTCCAGCAGCTCGGCCAGATGCTCTCGTACGAGGGCGGTCCGGTGAACTGGGACATGGCCAAGCAGATCGCCCGCCAGGTGGTCGCGCAGGGCACGCCCGACGGCACCAAGGACGCCAGTGTGGGTCCCGCGGAGAAGGCCGCGGTCGAGGAGGCCGTGCGCCTGGCCGACCTGTGGCTGGACGGCGTGACGTCGCTGCCGTCGGGCGCGAGCACGGCCGTGGCGTGGAGCCGCGCGGAGTGGGTCGAGGCGACGCTGCCGGCCTGGCAGCAGCTGGTCGACCCGGTCGCCGAGCGGGTCGGCACGGCGATGGGCGATGTGCTGCCCGAGGAGATGCAGGCCATGGCGGGCCCGCTGATCGGCATGATGCGGTCGATGGGCGGCGCCATGTTCGGCCAGCAGATCGGTCAGGCCGTCGGCGCGCTGGCGGGTGAGGTCGTTGGGTCGACGGACGTCGGTCTGCCGCTGGGCCCGGCCGGCAAGGCGGCGCTGCTGCCGCTGAACATCGAGACCTTCGGCAAGGACCTCGGCGTCCCCAAGGACGAGGTGCGGCTCTACCTGGCCCTGCGCGAGGCCGCCCATCAGCGGCTCTTCGCCCATGTGCCGTGGCTGCGCTCGCATCTGTTCGGCGCGGTCGAGGGGTACGCGCGCGGGATCAAGGTCGACACCTCGAAGCTGGAGGAGGCGGTCGGTCAGCTGGACCCGACGCACCCGGAGCAGCTGCAGGAGGCGCTCCAGCAGGGCATGTTCCAGCCCGAGGACACGCCGGAGCAGAAGGCCGCGCTCGCCCGTCTGGAGACGGCGCTCGCGCTGGTCGAGGGCTGGGTGGACGCGGTGGTCCACGAGGCCGCGAAGTCCCGGCTGACCTCGGCGGACGCGCTGCGCGAGACGCTGCGCCGGCGCCGGGCGAGCGGCGGTCCCGCCGAGCAGACCTTCGCCACGCTGATCGGGCTCGAACTGCGTCCGCGCCGGCTGCGGGACGCCTCGCGGCTGTGGGCCTCGCTCACGGACGCGCGCGGTGTCGACGGCCGCGACCACCTGTGGGAGCACCCGGACATGCTGCCGACGGCGTCCGACCTGGACGACCCGGACGGCTTCGTCCACCGCGAGCAGCTGGACTTCTCGGAGATCGACAAGATGCTGGGCGAGGCGGCCCGGCGGGACGACGACGAGGGTGACGGCGAGAAGTGAGCCTGCACGAAGACGCGGTCCTCGTACTGAAGACGTACGAGGACCAGGACGAGCTGCGCGGGATCTATCTGGACCACCTCGCGGCGCACGAGGACGGGATGTGGAAGGCGTGCGGGGCCGGGCATCTGACGGCCAGCGCGCTGGTGGTGGACCCGGAGCGCGGGCGGGTGCTCCTGACGCTGCACAAGAAGCTGGGCATGTGGCTGCAGATGGGCGGGCACTGCGAGCCGGGTGACACGACGGTCGCCGGGGCGGCGCTGCGGGAGGCGACGGAGGAGTCCGGGATCCCCGGACTGATGCTGCTCCCGGGCGGCCCGGTGCGGCTCGACCGGCATCCGATCCCGGCGCCGTGCCACTGGCACCTGGACGTGCAGTACGCGGCGCTGGCACCGTCCGGTGCGGTGGAGGCGATCAGCGACGAGTCGCTGGACCTGCGCTGGTACACGTACGACGAGGTGGCGGCGGTGGCCGACGCGTCCGTGGTGCGGCTGGTGGAGGCCACGCGCGCGCGGCTGTAGGTGGGCGTAGGTAAGGGGCGGTCGCCCAGGCGACCGCCCCTTACCTACGCCGTTGGGCGTCCGCTCAGTTCCAGGCGTTGTTCTGGTTCTGGGCGTGCGAGCCGTGCTGGCCGGCGCCGAACTGGGCGGCGATGCCCTGTCCGATGGCGGCGTTCTGCGGCGGCATGACCTCGCTGGGCTGGACGAGGGCGAAGCCCTGCCCGAGGAAGCTGAGCTCCCAGCCCTCGCCCGTGTTGCCGCGTCGGCGGCGGACGCTGGAGTTCGTCGTCTGCGCCTGCATCTGCACCCGCAGCCCGGTGGACCAGGCGACGATCGCGTCCGCGTCGACATTGACGTACTTGTCCGGCGTGACGTGCATCATCAGCGGCTGACCGGAGGTCATCAGGGCGACCTTGCCGCGGCCGGAGATGTTGAGCTGGTACTTGCCGGAGCCGGAGACGCCGTACTGGCTGTCCACGGCGATGACCTCGGTGTGCAGGGTCGAGTCGAGCGCCAGGACGTAGGCGCTGTCGACGGTCATGCCCTCCTGCTCGACCTCCACGACGTGGATGTACTGGGCGAGGTTGGCGAAGTAGACCGTGCCCTGGCCGGAGCAGCGCATGAGGTCGAGGCCCTCACCGGTGCGGGCCTGTGCGCGGCGCTGGTTGGGCGTCCGGTACTCGCCGTCGAAGTCGACGAGTCCCTGGTACGCGACCATGGCGCCCTTGCGGGCGAGGACGTCGTCCGACCCCGTGAGGGAGACCCGCAGCAGCTGCGGGTTCTGGATGACGTACCGATCCTGGCTCTGCTGCTCGGCGTAGTTGAAAAGCGGGCTCTGCATGGTGTGTTCTCGCTCCCCCTCAGCCCCGGATCCGCAGGCGGTCGGTGCTGTCCTCGCTCGGCTGTACGACGACGATGCCCTGGCCGGAGAAGGCCATCTGGTACGCCTCGCCGCTGCCCCGCCCGATCAGGGAGGAGGCCTTGAAGCTGCGCTTGCCCTTGACCTTGAGCGCCGGCGACCAGGCGACGAGCGCGTCGGGGTCGACGTACGTCTCGTCCTCGCCGCGGCCGCAGTCGACGACGATCGGCGTGCCGCGCGAGGTCAGGGCGACCCAGCCGGTACCGGCGATCTCCACGTTGAACAGGCCCTGTCCGGCGAACTTGGCGAGGCCCTTGACCCGCTCGACGCCCCACTGGAGGTGGGCGTCGAAGGCGAGGAGGTTGGTGCCGTTGACGGAGAGCGAGTCGTTCTGGAGGTTGATCACGACGACGTCGGCGCCGTAGTCGGCGAGGTAGAGCAGTCCGTCGCCTGAGCACTTCATGATGGGCGCGCCCTCACCGGTGGCCCACTGCTGTGCGACCTGGCGGGCGGCGGGCGGGTTGGGCTCGTAGGTGATGAAGCCCTCATAGGAGACCATCGAGCCGGTGCGTGCGTAGAGGTCCTGGCCGGAGGCCATGGCGACCTTGAGCATCGCGCGGCCGTGGTTCTCCATCCGGGCCGCCATCGGGGTCGGGGCGAAGCCCGCGAGTTGCTGGTTCATTCTTCGGGCTCCCTCAGACCTCGTACGGCTGGACGACGATGAAGTTGCCGGGGGCACCCCGGAACTGGAGGTTGACGGTCTCTCCGCTGTGTCCCGGGTACGCGTTGCGGCGCAGCCGGACCTGGCTGGAGAGGATCACCTGGGACGCGGACGACCAGGCGACGACCGCGTTGCAGTCGGCGAAGGTGGTCGGCGTGACGGGCAGGACGACGGGGACGCCGTGCGTCTTGACGACGACGGTGCCGGTGCCCTGGAACTGCATGGTGAACAGGGCGCCGCCGGGGATGCCGTGGCCCTCGATCCTCCGTACTTCGTACTGGAGGGACTCGTCGAAGGCGAGCACGTTCTCCGCGGAGACGCAGATGCCGTCGCCCTGGAGCTCGATCGGGTGCAGGTGGGCGCCTTCCTCGGCGAGGAAGACCTGGCCTCGGCCGGAGCAGCGCATCAGCTGCATCTCCTGGCCGGTGGCGTTGCCGACGATCCGGCCGGTGAACCCGGCGCCCTTGTGGCTGAAGTCGACCTTGCCCTGGTACATGACCATGCTGCCCTGGCGGGCGAGGACGGGGTTGCCGCCCATCTGCAGGTCGACCCGCATGAGCTGCTGGTTCTGCGGGGTCCAACGGGAGCCGGTCGGGGTCTCCTTGTACGGCTGGAGCGCGGCGGCCAGACCGGCTCCGGTGGCGGGTACGCCCTGGGGGACTCCCTGGGGCATCCCCTGGGGGACTCCGCCCATCTGGCCGGGGAACTGGCCCGGGGGCTGGCCCGGGACCTGCCCGAACTGGGGTTGCTGCGGCTGGCCGTACGGCGCCTGGCCGGGAGCCTGGCCCGGGACCTGGCCGAACTGCGGGGCCTGGGGCGGCTGTCCGTACGGCGCGGGCGCCGGTGCCGGGGCAGGCGGGGCCATCGGCGCGGCCATGGTGGGCGCCGCGTGCATCGGCTGGACCGGGGCCTGCGGGGCGGGCGCCGGGGCGGGGGCGGCCGGCGGGGCGCCGAACTGCGGCGCGGGCTGGGGCGCCTGGGGCGCGGCGGGCGCGCCGAACCCGGGCGGCGCCGCGGCCTGCGGCGGCGGGGCGAAGCCGGGGGCGGCCTGCGGGGCCTGCGCGGCGGGCTGCTCCTCGGCGACCTCGCCGCCGAAGTTCTTCAGCAGCGCGTCCAGGCCGCCGTCGAAGCCCTGGCCGATGGCGGCGAACCGCCAGACGTCCTTGAGGTAGAAGTCGCCGAGCATGACGGCGCGCTCGGTGGAGAACTCCGCGCCCGTGAACGGGTAGCGGACGACCTCTTCGCCGCCCGCCACGATCCGGATGTAACCGGGGCCGATCTGCGACATCTGGCCGGCGCCGTCGATGGTCGCGGTGAACGACAGCTTGTGGATGTTCGCCGGGATGCGGTCGAGCGTGACCCGGAAGGACTCGGTGTCGCCCGACTGGGCGCCGAGCAGCTGGATGGACTCCTCCGGCGACTTCGGCTGGTTGAAGAAGATGAAGTACCGGTCGTCGGAGAGCTGCTCGTTCGCGTCGAGGCCGAAGCAGCTGATGTCGAAGGTCAATCCGGGCGCGTTGACCTGCACACCTACGTACAGATCGGTCCCCGGTGTCAGATCACTGATCTTGGCCTTGTGGCCGCGTTGGAATTCCCTGGCCATGCGTAACGACCGTCCCCCATCCCGAAATGTGAATCCGTCGCGTCAGGCTAACGGCTGTGGGTGACATTGAGCCAAGCCGGTACGAATTCGGTACAGGATCGGGGCGGACGTCGCTACTCTCCGCGCGCGGCCGGGAGGTGGGGCAGGCGCTCGGCGGCCACGACCCCTTCGAGATAGCCGCGGGCGCGCTCGGTGCGCGGGTAGGCCTCCAGGAGCCGCCAGAACCGGGGGCCGTGGCCGGGGACCAGGAGGTGGGCCAGCTCGTGGACGAGGACGTAGTCGACGACGTACTCGGGCATCCCCTGGAGCCGGTGGGAGAGGCGGATGCTTCCCTCGGAGGGGGTACAGGAACCCCAGCGGGTGTTCTGGTTGGTCACCCAGCGGACGGACGTCGGCCGTGCCCGGCCGCCGAAATACTGGTCCGACAGCCGTTCCGCGCGCTCGGTGAGCTCGCTGTCCCCGAGGACCCGCTTGCTCTCCTGGGCGGCCAGCTTGTCCAGCATGACCGTCACCCAGCGTTGCTCCTCGGCCTCGGACATCCGGGCTGGGATGAGCACGATGGTCCGGTCGCCCTCGCGGTAGGCGGAGACGGTTCTGCTCCGCCGGGAGCTTCTGCGGACCTCGACCGCACTCGTCCCCGAACCGCGGGGCGGGTTGCTTGTCACGCTGCGCTGTGGGTCGGCGGGCACGGCCCCGACGTTACCCGCTGTCAGCGGGGGAAGTCCTGCCTCCGGGACGGTTCGGCGGGGATCCGGTCACACCGTGCACCATTTGAATGATTAATACCCCACCCCTGTGGACAACTTTCCGCGCCCCCTTCGACTCCCGGGCAATCTTGCGATCGAGGGAATGAGACGACGAGCAGGACGACGATCAAGATCACGGGGGCGGAAATGCATCCGATGCTGAAACCCGCACTGCGCAGGGCCTGGCGCGATCTGCGGAGCGTGCAGTTCGGGGCCACGGCCGCGCACGCGGTCGTGGTGGGGCCGCTGGACACGACCACCGGCAGTCTCCTCGGGCTGCTCGACGGCACCCGCGGCGTCGAGCTGCTGCGGGCCGAGGCCGGAGCCCTCGGGCTGCGGGACGGCCTCCTGGAGGAGCTGCTCGGCCGGCTCGCGGGGGCGGGGCTGCTCGCGGACGCCTCGGCGGGCAGGCCGGGAAAGGCGGCTGCCGCGGCGCCCCCGGACGACGCGCTCGATCCGCTGCGCGCCGACCTCGCCTCACTCTCCGTGGCCCACCCCGAGCCGGACGGGGCGTTACGGCGCGTGGCCGCGCGGCGGGCGGCGCGGGTCCAGGTCCGGGGCGCGGGGCGGGTCGGTGCCACGGTCGCCGCGCTGCTCTCGGCCTCGGGCGTGGGCCGGGTGGACGTCCTTGACTCCGGATCGGTGCGGCCCTGGGAGGTGGCGCCGGGCGGGCTGCCGGCCGAGGCGGTGGGTGAGCGCCGGGCCGCGGCGGCGCATCGGCTCGTGGCGCGGTCGGCGCCCGGCGGCCGCCCGCCTCGGACACCCCGGCGGGTGACGGGTGAGCTCGGTCGGGAGCCGGGGCTCTCACTCGTCGTGGTGACTCCTCGGGACGGCCTCGCCGCCTATCTCCCCGACCCGATCCCCGCCGAGGGCTGGATCACGACGGGCACTCCGCATCTGTACGCGGGCGTGCTGGAGGCCACCGGTGTGGTCGGACCGCTGGTGCTGCCCGGCGGTACGGCCTGCGCGCGATGCGCGCAGGAGGAGCGGACGGACCGGGAGCCCGCGTGGCCCCGCATGCTGGCGCAGTGGCGCTCGGGCCCGCCCGCAGAGGTGCCGGCGTGTGATCTGGGTCTCGCGGCGACGGTCGCCGGTCTTGCGGCGGCCCATGCGCTTGCCTTCCTGGACGGCGAGCTGCCGTCCAGTACGGGAGCCCGGTGGGAGGTTTCGCTACCGCTGCTGGAGTGGCGCGTGGAGCGGATGAGACCGCACCCGGCGTGTCCGTGCGGCGCGGGACGCCGCGGAGAGGGGGAGCATGCCTCGGGGCTCGGAGCGCCGCAGGACACAATGGCGGGGTAACGGTCCTGTGTGGCACGGCAGTCTGGGATTTGGAGGGGCGTATGTCTGATCTTCCCCGGAAGGCGGTCACCCGGACCGCTCGGTTGGCCGCGTTGCCCCTCGGGTTCGCCGGACGCGCCACCTGGGGCCTGGGCAAGCGGATCGGCGGCAAGTCCGCCGAGCTGGTCGCCCGAGAGCTGCAACAGCGCACGGCCGACCAGCTGTTCAAGGTGCTCGGGGAGCTCAAGGGCGGGGCGATGAAGTTCGGGCAGGCACTGTCCGTCTTCGAGTCGGCCCTCCCCGAGGAGGTCGCCGGGCCCTACCGGGCGGCGCTGACCAAGCTTCAGGACGCGGCTCCCCCGATGCCGACCCGCACGGTCCACGCCGTCCTGGAGGAACGGCTCGGCGAGGAGTGGCGCGAGCTGTTCCTGGAGTTCGAGGAGAAGCCGGCGGCGGCCGCCTCCATCGGCCAGGTGCACCGGGCTGTGTGGCACGACGGCCGCGAGGTCGCGGTGAAGGTCCAGTACCCGGGCGCGGGCGAGGCGCTCCTCTCGGACCTGACGCAGCTCAGCCGGTTCGCCCGGCTGCTCGGCCCGCTGATCCCCGGCATGGACATCAAGCCGCTGATCACGGAGATGCGTGACCGGGTCTCCGAGGAGTTGGACTACGCCCTGGAGGCGCACGCCCAGCAGGAGCACGCGGAGGTGTTCGCGGGCGATCCCGATGTCGTGGTGCCGCGCGTGGTGCACCAGAGCGAGCAGGTGCTCGTGACGGAGTGGATCGACGGGATCCCGCTGTCGGAGGTGATCGCGGACGGGACGGAGGAGCAGCGGGACCGGGCCGGTCAGCTCCTGGCCCGCTTCCTCTTCTCCGGCCCGGCCCGCACCGGGCTGCTGCACGCCGATCCGCACCCGGGCAACTTCCGGCTGCTGCCGGGCGGCGCCGACGAGGAGGACGGTCCGGAGAGCTGGCGGCTCGGGGTCCTGGACTTCGGCACGGTGGACCGACTGCCGGGCGGATTGCCGGAGACGATCGGCACGTGTCTGCGGCTGACCCTGGAGGGCGACGCCGAGACGGTGTACGAGCTGCTGCGCGAGGAGGGCTTCGTCAAGGAGTCGATCGACCTCGACCCGGACGCGGTACTGGAGTATCTGCTGCCGATCATCGAGCCGGCCGAGGTCGCGGCGTTCGGTTTCACGCGGGGCTGGATGCGGACCCAGGCGGCCCGGATCGCCGACCCCCGCTCCCCCGCGCACCAGCTGGGCAGGCAGCTGAACCTACCGCCTTCGTATCTGCTGATACACCGCGTGACCCTGAGCACGATCGGGGTGCTCTGTCAGCTGAACGCGACGGTGCGGCTGCGCGACGAACTGGAGGAGTGGCTGCCGGGCTTCGTCGAGACGGAGCTCGAAGCGGAGCCGGAAGCGGAGCCGGAAGCGGAGCCCGAGACTGATCCCGAGGCGGTGCTCGGAGCGGAGTGAGGGGCGGGCCGGCCGGGCGTCACCACCAGGTGGAGTCGAGCCGGCCCTCGATGGAGCGGATGTTCTCGCGGGCGCACCGGTCACAGATGTACTGGCGGCTGCCGTTCTCCACCGAGCAGGTCCAGGTCACCGGAAGCGTCTCCGCGGTCGTGCCGCAGCGGGCGCAGACGATGGGCTCCTCGGGATGCCGGGCGTCGTTCACACTCCGACGATAGTCCGGCCAGGGGCTGGTCGCGCCGCAACGCACCGCGGGGGCCGGTCCGTTCGGACCGGCCCCCGCGGTGTTGTGTCAGGTCAGTGCATGACGGCCATGGCCAGCGCGCGGCGGGCGCGCAGGGACGCGCGCTCGGCGCGCCGCTGCATCCGCCGAGCGGCGACCAGGCGCAGGGCCTGGCGTTCCGCTTCGGCTTCCCGCCGGCGGTCGTGCATATGCGCACGAGCCAGGGCTTCTGGAATGAGTTGCATTTCTCGGGTCCTGTTCTGACGCGAGGCGTTCGCGCCGGTGATGGTGACGTCTGGGGTCGCGGAGCCGGAGGGCTCGCTGGTGGAAGAGGTCATCGGGGCCAGCTTCTGGGGATCGTGCGTGAGGGGTCGGTCGATGGTGCCGCTGACGTTCATGCCGCGACCGGGTTCTTGCGCGGGCGACCACGCGGCCGCTTGCGGGCGACGACCACGCCCTGGACGAACAGCTCGCCGCCCCAGACGCCCCACGGCTCACGCCGCTCCTGCGCACCGGCGAGGCAGGCCTCCATCAGCGGACAGGTACGGCAGAGGGACTTGGCGTACTCGACGTCGGCCGGGGACTCGGCGAAGAAGACCTCCGGGTCGAACGAACGGCAGGGGACGGGTACGCCGAGGTTCTCGATGGCGTCGTCGAGCGCGGTGAGCGCGGTGAGGGGGGTCAAGGTGGAGTCCTCCGTGAGGCCGGGCGGCGGGATCGTTTCGGAAGGCGGTACGGACGGGGCGTGCGCTTCGAGTTGCACGGTGGTCAATTCCTCGTCTGGTCGTTCCGGCCTGTTGGCCGGGGTTCGGCTGGTACCGGGTGGTGCTGGTCCCGAGGCCCCTTCGCTCCGTCCTCCCCGTTCGGGGCAAACAGAAGGGCCGCGGATCCCGGGTGGGGTTCCGCGGCCCTGAAGGCGCCGGCCTGATCAGATCAGGCTGGATCACTCCAGGGTTCGAGCCCACGGAAGGCCCACATCGTGTGGTGGTGCTGCTGCGTCTGCTTCGTCTGGGTTCCGGCACCGGTCGCCGCGAAGACATAGGCCGAGGCCTTGCCCGCTGCTACTCCTGCTTCCAGTGCCTTGGTCGGTCGCTCGTCGCGCTCCATGACGGGGAGACCCGCCAGGTCGGCGGCCGGCCGCAGGGAAGCGGCGGCCAGACCGGCGCCGGACAGACCGGTGCCAGGAAGACCATTGCCAAGGAACGCCGAGCTGGAGAAGCCGAGCGAGCAGGCGGAGACGACGGAGCGATCGGTCATTTTGTCGGTGCTGACGAAGCTGACGGTGGTGCTGATGATGTTGCTGATCACTGGAATCGCCTCCTCTCGGCGTCTCGGAGGGCTCGGTGTGAGCCGGACCCTCATGTTTACTTGGACAAGTACAGCACGAAGACAGGGCTTCGAAGAAGCCGCTGTTTCCGTGGTTAAGAACCTATGGGGCTTGGCGGGGCGGGCGCAAACTATTTTTCCGACGAGTTTTCCTCAGCTCTCCTCGTCGACTCCTCCACCCGTCTCACCTGGCACTTCTCCCCCGCAGAGGGCGAGAACCTCGGCGCCGAACCGGTCCAGCTTGCGCGCGCCGACACCGGAGATTCCGACGAGTTCGCCGTCGGTGGTGGGCACCCGCTCGGCGATCGCCATCAGCGTCTTGTCGGTGAACACGCAGTACGCCGGCTGCCCGAGCTGCTTGGCCTGCTCGGCGCGCCAGTCGCGGAGCCGCTCGTAGAGCGCCTCGTCCATGTCGGAGGGGCAGTCCTCGCAGCGCATCAGCTTCATCTCACCGGCGTCGGTGAGCGAGGCACCGCAGACGCGGCAGCGCACCGGCCCCCGGTGCTTGCGCCGGCCGCCGCCCCCGCCGCGCTCGACCGAGCCGCCGCCGCTGCCCACGACACCGCCGCTCGCGCCGAGGCCGCCCGAGCCGGGGCGCAGCCCCTTGAGGAAGTGGGAGGGGCGGCGGGAGGCACGGCCGCCCGGGGAACGGGAGAGCGCCCAGGAGAGCGAGAGGTGGAGCCGGGCGCGGGTGACGCCGACGTACAGCAGGCGGCGCTCCTCCTCGACCTGCTCGTCGGTCTTGGCGTACGTGATCGGCATCATGCCCTCGGTGAGGCCGACCAGGAAGACGGCGTCCCACTCCAGGCCCTTCGCCGCGTGCAGGGAGGCGAGGGTGACGCCCTGGACCGTCGGGGCGTGCTGGGCGGCGGCCCGCTCGTCGAGCTCGGCGACCAGGTCGGAGAGGGTGGCGCCGGACTTGGCGCGGGCGAAGTCCTCGGCGAGCCGGACCAGCGCGGCCAGCGACTCCCAGCGGTCGCGGACGGCACCGGAACCGGCGGGCGGCTCGCTGGTCCACCCCTTGGTGGAGAGCACGGCGCGGACCTGGGCGGGCAGGTCCTCGACGTCGTCGAGCAGGGAGTCGTTCCCCCCGGCGCGGGCGGCGCCGCGCAGGGCGATGCCGGCCTCCCGTACCTCCTGGCGCTCGAAGAAGCGCTCGGCGCCGCGCAGCTGGTAGGGCACGCCGGCGTCGGCGAGGGCCTGTTCGTAGACCTCGGACTGGGCGTTGATCCGGTAGAGCACGGCGATCTCGCCGGCCGGGACGCCCGCGGCGATCAGGTCGCGGATGCGGCGGGCGGTGCCCTCGGCCTCGGCGGGCTCGTCTCCGTACTCCGTGTAGGAGGGCTCGGGGCCCGGGTCGCGCTGCGAGATCAGCTCGAGGCGGTGCTCGGCGGCCCGGCCGCGGGCCTGGCTGAGGAGTCCGTTGGCGAGGTGCACCACCTGGGGGGTGGAGCGGTAGTCGCGGACCAGCTTGACCACCGTGGCCTCGGGGTGCCGGGTGCGGAAGTTCAGCAGGTGGTCGGGGGTGGCGCCGGTGAAGGAGTAGATCGTCTGGCTGGCGTCGCCGACGACGCAGAGGCTGTCGCGGTCGCCGAGCCACAGGTCGAGGAGGCGCTGCTGGAGCGGGGAGACGTCCTGGTACTCGTCGACCACGAAGTGGTGGTACTGGCTGCGGATCTGGTCGGCGATGTCGTGCCGGTCCTGGAGGATGCCGACCGTGAGCAGCAGCACGTCCTCGAAGTCGATCACCGAGCGGTCGCGCTTGAGCTGCTCGTACATCCCGTAGATCTGGCCGATCTCGGCCGGATCGCGCGGCGCCTCGCGGACGGACTTGGCGACGGCGGCCGGATAGTCGGCGGGGACGGTCTGGGTGACCTTGGCCCACTCGATCTCGCCGGTGACGTCCCGCAGCTCGTTCCGGTCGAGCCGGACGCGGCATCGCGCGGCGGCCTCGGCGACGAGCTGGACCTTGCGCTCCAGGAGCCGGGGAAGATCTCCACCGACTGCTTTCGGCCAGAAGTACTGGAGCTGGCGGAGGGCGGCGGAGTGGAAGGTGCGGGCCTGGACGCCGCCCGCGCCGAGCTGCCGGAGCCGCCCGCGCATCTCTCCGGCGGCCCGGTTGGTGAACGTGACGGCCAGCACACCGCCGGGCTGGAGTATCCCCGCCCGCACGCCGTAGGCGATGCGGTGCGTGATCGCCCGCGTCTTGCCCGTGCCGGCTCCCGCCAGCACGCACACCGGGCCGTGCAGGGCGAGGGCGACCTCGCGCTGCTCGGGGTCGAGCCCGTCGAGCACCGCGTCGGCCGACTCGGGGACCTGCGGGAAGAGAGTGGAGTGCGTTGCTGCTGTCACTCCGCCATGCTGCCAGGTCCGCGGGGGTCGGTGCGGCGCGTTGTCCACAGGCCCGGCGCTCCGGTCATACGAATTCGGGAATGGTGACGGCAGCGCGTACGTTCTTCTCCTCGGCACCCACCCCGCGAACAGAGGAGCGCCAGGCCATGCAGGGCACTGTGACGATGTACAGCACCACGTGGTGCGGCTACTGCCGTCGGCTGAAGAGCCAGATGGACCGCGAGGGCATCGCGTACACGGAGATCAACATCGAGCAGGACCCCGAGTCGGCCGCGTTCGTGGAGAAGGCCAACGGCGGCAACCAGACCGTGCCGACCGTCCTCTTCGCCGACGGCACGACGCTGACGAACCCGTCGCTCGCGCAGGTCAAGCAGAAGGTCGGCGTCTGAGCGCCCGAGCCCCTGGGCTCCTGGCCCTCCTGGCTGAAAACAGCCCCCGTCCGGCACCGCCGGCGGGGGCTGTTCCGTTCTCTCAGACCACGTCGCCCGGCTTCGGGAGCGGCTTGCCGTACCAGAGCTCGATCAGCCGGGAGGCGATCGAGATGCCGTACGGGGGCAGCACCTCGCCCGACTCGAAGCCGGCGGCCAGCTCCTCGCGGGAGAACCAGCGGGCCTCGTGGATCTCCTCGCCGTCCACGTTTATCTCCGAGGAGGTGGCGTGCGCGAAGAAGCCCAGCATCAGGCTGGACGGGAACGGCCAGGGCTGGCTGGCGATGTACTCGACCTCGCCGATGGTGACACCGGCCTCCTCGAAGACCTCGCGCACCACCGACTGCTCGATCGACTCGCCGGGCTCGACGAAGCCCGCGAGAGTCGAGAAGCGTCCCTCCGGCCAGTGCACCTGGCGGCCGAGGAGTGCGCGGTCCTGGTCGTCCGTGACCAGCATGATCACGGCCGGGTCGGTCCGCGGGTAGTGCTCGGCGCCACAGGCCTGGCAGCGGCGGATGTGCCCTGCGGCCGCGATGACCGTGCGCTCGCCGCAGCGGGAGCAGAAGCGGTGCAGGCGCTGCCAGTTCTCCAGGGCGACGGCGTGCACCATGAGGCCCGCGTCGCGCGGCGACAGCAGCAGGCCCGCCTCGCGCAGCCCCGCAGGCCGGGCGGACTGGTCCATGCGGCCGGGCAGGGAGTCCTTCTGGAGGGCGAAGTAGGAGACGCCGTCTTCGTCGGTGCCCAGGAAGTAGCGGTGCGTCTCGGTGACCGGGGCCTCGAAGGCCGGGGTCATGACGAGTTCGGTGCGCCCCTCGGGGGTGTCGTCGATCAGCACCTGGCCGCCGGACACGACGAAGACCCGGGTCGTGGGGTGGCTCCAGGCCGCCGCGAGCCAGGCCTCGTCGAGACGGTGGTGGGCGGCGCGGTCGATGCCGCTCGGGGCGGTGAGCGAGATCGGCCGGTCCGCGAACTGGCTGTTCAAGGTGGACACAGGTACTTCCAACTCCCCCGGATCGTTGTGTGGGTTCATCGCGCGGCTGAGCTTCGCAGGGCGGCGGGCAGGTCGCCCCACAGATGGGCGGCGGTCTCGACGCCCTTGAGGAGGAGATCGAGCTCGATCTTCTCGTTGGGGGCGTGCCAGCCGTCGGACGGCACCGAGATGCCGAGGAACAGCACCGGGGCGCCCAGGACGTCCTGGAGGTCGGCGGCGGGGCCCGAGCCGCCCTCGCGGGTGTAGCGGACCTTGGCGCCGTCGAAGGCGCGGCTCATCGCGCCCGCGACCGCCTTGAGGGCCGGGTGGTCGAGCGGGGTGAGGCAGGGCCGGGTCGGGGCGCCGAAGACGATCTCGTACCGGATGCCGGCGGGGACGCGGGCGGCGAGCCAGTCGCGTACGGCCAGTTCGATCTTGTCCGGGTCCTGTCCCGCGACCAGCCGGAAGGAGAGCTTCAGCTGGGCGGAGGCCGGGACGATCGTCTTGCCGCCGGGGCCCTGGTAGCCGCCGCCGATGCCGTTGACCTCGGCGGTGGGGCGGGCCCAGACGCGCTCCAGGGTGGAGAAGCCGGCCTCGCCGAGGGTGCCGTGGGACTTGGCGGTGGTCAGCCAGGCCGACTCGTCGAAGGGCAGCTCGGCGACGAGGGCCCGCTCGGCGTCGGAGAGCTCGGTGACGCCCTCGTAGAAGCCGGGGATGGCGACCCGCTCGTCCTCGTCGTGCAGGGCGGCGACCAGGCGACCGGCGACGGTGGCCGGGTTGGGCACTGCGCCGCCGAAGGAACCGGAGTGGATGTCCTGGTCGGGGCCGTACAGCTCGATCTCGCAGTCCGCGACGCCGCGCATGCCCGTGCAGACCGTCGGGGTGTCCTCGGACCACATGCCGGTGTCCGAGACGATCACCGCGTCGGCGGCGAGCCGGTCCGCGTGGGCCTCGACGAGGGCGCGGAAGTGCGGCGAACCGGACTCCTCCTCACCCTCGACGACCAGCTTGAGGTTGACGGCGGGCGCGGTGCGTCCGGTCGCGGCGAGGTGGGCGCGGACGCCGAGGGTGTGGAAGAAGACCTGACCCTTGTCGTCGGCGGCACCGCGCGCGTACATCCGGCCGTCCGTGACGTGCGGCTCGAACGGGTCGGTGTGCCAGCCGTCCTCGCGGGCGGCGGGCTGGACGTCGTGGTGCCCGTAGACGAGGACGGTCGGGGCGTCCGGGTCGCCGGAGGGCCACTCGGCGAAGACGGCGGGCGCGCCGGCCGTCTCCCAGATCTCGACCGTCGTGAACCCCGTCGCGGACAGCTTGTCCGCGAGCCACCGCGCACTGCGCCGTACGTCCTCGGCGTGGGCGGGCTGCGCCGACACCGAGGGGATGCGCAGCCAGTCGACGAGGTCGTCGAGGAAGGCGGCACGGTGCTGCTCGATGTACGTACGCACGGCATGGGTACGCACGGTCTGGACGGCGCTGTCCGGGGTCTCGCTCATGCTCCTGAGCCTATCCGGCGCCAGAGGTGCGCCGGCCCAGCAGGATCCCCTCCAGCTCGGGGCGGCCGGGGAGCGCCCTGGGGCGTACGACCTCACCCGTGCGGACGTACACGAAGGCGGCGGCGACCTCGTCGGGATCGAGACCGTGCTGCTCGGCCCAGGCGAGGCGGTAGATCGCCAGCTGGAGGGGGTCGGCGGTGCGGAGGTGGCTGGTCTTCCAGTCGACGATCTCGTACGCGCCGGTGTCCCGGTCGCGGTAGACGGCGTCGATCCTGCCCCGGACGACCCGGCCCGCGAGCGTGAGGTGCACGGGGACCTCGACGCGGTACGGGGTGCGGTGGGCGTACGGGGTGAGGGCGAAGGCGTCCTTGAGGGCGTCGAGGTCCCGCTCGTCCACGATCTCCGGTTCGCCGGCGAACTCCTCGCCGCCGGGGAGCTCGTCCGGGCCGAGCATGGGGAGCGGCAGCTCCTCGAACCGCGACTCCACCCACGCGTGGAACCGCGTCCCGCGCCGGGCGGCGGGCTGCGGGGGCCGGGGCATGGGCCGGGCCAGATCCTGGGCGAAGCCGTGGGGGTCGGCGGCGAGCCGGAGGACCTGGGAGGCGGAGAGGTAGGCGGGGAGGTGGACGTCGCGGGTGGTGGCGCGGGTGCGCCGGAGTTCTGTGGTGAGGGCGGTGAGGTCGCGGTCCCAGGAGGCGATCGCTTTCTGGTCCTCCAGGGTGAGCACCCGCTCGGGGGCTCGGGGGGCGGGGATCTCGTCAGCCGGGACCTCGTCGGCCGGGGGCTCGTCGTCCCAGGGAGGTTCGTCCTCCCAGAGAGGCTCCTCGTCGGGCCAGAGGTCCTCGGGGTCCTGGGGGGCGGGCCCTTGCGCGGGCAGCACGTCCGTGGCGTTGTGCCCACCGGTTCCGGCCTGCGGAACGATTGCCCACAACGCGGCACGGACGTGTTCCGCTGCCTTCCTTCGGCGGTGGAGAGACGTCTCGTCCAGCGGGAGCGGCCAGGCCTGGTCCTGGGTGTGTTCCTTGAGGGTCGGGTTCTCCGCGTCCTTTTCCGGTTCGTCCGACCAGGCCTCGATCTCGCCGAAGCCCGCCGCGCAGTGGTCGTACAGGGTGTGGAGGAACGCCGAGGGGCCGCGGGGCTTCTTCTGGGACGGGCCCCACCAGTGGGCCGAGGCGAGGAGGAAGGAGCGGGGGCGGGTGAAGGTCACGTAGCCGAGGCGGAGTTCCTCGGTGTTCTGGTGGTCGCGCATCGCCTCCTTGAAGGTCTTCAGGGAGGCCGCGTCCCAGGTGGTGATCTCCGGCAGCGTCGGCGCGTCGCCGCGCAGGGCGTGCGGGAGGACCTGTGGCTGGGAGGTCCATGACTCGCGGGACCTGGTGCTCGGGAACTGGGAGGTGACCAGACCGGGGACCGCCACGACGTCCCACTCCAGGCCCTTGGACTTGTGCGCGGTGAGGACCTTGACCGTGTTCTCGCCGCCCGGGAGGGCGTTGTCGAGGCCCTTCTCGTACTGCGCGGCCGTGCGCAGGAAGCCGAGGAAGGCCAGGAGGGTCGCCTCGCCGTCCAGGGAGGCGAAACCGGCCGCTATGTCGAGGAAGTTCGAGAGGGTCTCGCGGCGGCGGGCGGCGAGCGCGTGCGGGGAGGCGGAGAGTTCGACCTCCAGGCCCGTGGTGGCGAGGACCCGGTGCAGGACGTCCATCAGGGGGTCGGCGAGCGAGGAGCGCAGGGAGCGCAGCTCGGCGGCGAGCCGGGCGAAGCGGACCCGGGCCTCGGCCGAGAACGGCAGGCCGTCGTCCTCCCCGCCGGAGTCCAGGAAGGTGTCGAGCGCGTCGGCGAGCGAGACGACCTCGGCCGGGTCGACGCCCTCGACCGCCGCCGCGAGCCGCTCGTCGGCGTCGGCCTCCTCGTCCCCGGCGCGCTCGCGGTGGACGAGCAGCCGGGCGCGGCGGCCCAGGAGCGCGAGGTCGCGGGGGCCGATGCGCCAGCGGGGGCCGGTCAGGAGGCGGACCAGGGAGGCGTTGGCGCCGGGGTCCTGGAGGACCTCGCAGACGGCGACCAGGTCGGCGATCTCGGGGAGGTGGAGCAGCCCGGAGAGGCCGACGACCTCGACGGGCACGTCACGGGCGACCAGCGCGGCCTGGATGGCGGGGAAGTCGGTCGCGGTCCGGCACAGCACCGCGATCTCGCCGGGCTCCTTGCCCGTACGGACCAGGTGGGCGAGGGAGTCGGCGAGCCAGTCGATCTCCTCGGCGTGGGTGGGGAGCAGGGCGATCCGTACCGAGCCGTCGGCCTCCGCGCCCGGGGCCGGGCGCAGCGCCTCCACGCCCGCGTGCATGGCCCGCAGGGGCGTGGCGAGCCCGTTGGCGAGGTCGAGGAGACGGCCGCCACTGCGCCGGTTCTCGGAGAGGGCGTACCGGGTGGCGGGGGTGCCGTCCTCGTACGGGAAGTGGGCGGGGAAGTCGTCCAGGTTGGCGACGGAGGCGCCGCGCCAGCCGTAGATCGCCTGGCAGGGGTCGCCGACCGCGGTGACGGCGTGTCCCGTACCGCCGCCGAACAGGCCGGAGAGCAGCAGTCGCTGGGCGACGGACGTGTCCTGGTACTCGTCCAGGAGCACCACCCGGAACTCGTCGCGCAGGATCGCGCCGACCTCCGCGCGCGTGGTGGCGAGCTCGGCGGAGAGGGCGATCTGGTCGCCGAAGTCGAGCAGATCACGGGAGCGCTTGGCGGCGCGGTAGCGGACGACGAGGTCGAGCAGTTCGCGGCGGGCCGCGGCCGCTTCGGGGACCTTGCGCAGGTCGGCGTTGGTGAGCTTGGCGCGGGAGAGCGTGTCGAGCAGCTCGGAGTCGTACGCCCTCAGCTCCTCGGGCCGTACGAGGTGTTCGGCGAGCTCCGCGTCGAGGGCGAGGAGGTCGCTGACGAGCGTCGGGAAGGACTTGGTGAGCGCCGGGTACGGTCCGGGCGCCTCGCGCAGCACGCGCGCGGCGAGCTGGTAGCGGGTGGCGTCGGCGAGGAGGCGGGAGGTGGGCTCCAGGCCGATGCGCAGGCCGTGGTCGGTCAGCAGCTGGCCGGCGAAGGCGTGGTACGTGGAGATGCGGGGCTCGCCCGGCATGTAGTAGGGGTCGGCGGGAACCGCCGTCGTTGAGGGGTGGTGGTCGGGTGACGGGTGGGCCGGGTCGATGACGTCGGGGTCGGTCACGCCGGCCCGGACGAGGGCGGTGCGGACGCGTTCGGCGAGCTCGCCTGCGGCCTTGTTGGTGAAGGTCAGGCCGAGGACCTGTTCAGGCGCTACCTGGCCCGTGCCGACCAGCCAGACCACCCGGGCGGCCATCACCGTCGTCTTGCCGGAACCGGCTCCGGCCACGATGACCTGCGGGGCGGGCGGCGCGATGATGCAGGCCGTCTGCTCCGGGGTGAACGGGATGCCGAGGAGCTCCTTGAGCTGCTCGGGGTCGGTGATGCGTGCGGTCACCTCAGAGAGGCTAACCGGGACCACTGACAGCGCCGACCCGCGCGCTGAAGCACGGGGTCACGCGGGCGTGCCCGGGTCCAACTTCGTCAGGTCCACCGTCTCGTCCGCCGGGGGTACGACGACCTTGACCGGCTTGTCGTAGTCGGAGAGCTCGACGGAGCCCGGTTCGTCGCCGCCCGTCTTGACCATCTTGAGGATGTAGGGCTTGCCCTCCTGCGCGACGGACACCGTGGTCGTCTCGCCACCGGGCTTCTTCTTCACGACGGTCGCGACGGGCGTCCCCCGGACCTCGGCGTCCGGTCCCCTGGTCAGGCCCTGGCGTTCGCCCTTGTCGTCGCCGAGGTCGGCGAGGAGCGCGTCGAGGTCACAGACCCCGCTCAGGTCGCTGCTGCCCGCCTGCCCCGGCGTGATCTTCAGCCACCGTCCCTTGACGAGTTCGATCGTGGCGTCGATCTGGGGCGGGGGTACGCCCTGGGAGGTCATGGAGGTGCGCCAGAACTTCTCGTCGCCCTTCAGGTACGTGATCCGGTCGGCCTGGCGCAGCTCGGCCTTGCCGCCGCCGACCTTCATCGCCCCGGTGCAGTTGTTCTTGTCGTCGAGCGCGATGTCGATGTCCAGGGGCTGGTCCTCGGACACGACCCGGCCGGTCATCCGCAGGGAGGTCGCGGACTGGGTGGCGTCGACGCCCCGGTCGGCGATCTGGTCGGCGGTCAGGTTCTCGAAGGGGTCGGGCGTGGGGGCGAGGGCGGCGGTGGCCGCGGTGGCCGCTGCCGGTCCCGGCTGCGCCCAGGCGGCGGGGGCGACGAGCCCGGCTGCCGCGACCGTCGCCGCCGCGCAGACGGCCGCCGCCGCGGTACGGGCCCTGTGGCGGGGGGTGATGCTGGTGGTCCTGGGTTGGGGGGTGGTCCTGCCGTGGGGGGTGGACGGCGCCATGGCGAGCCTCCTCGCGGATTCCCCCGTTCACCCACCAGGGTGACCCCGGCGGCGGGCGGCCGCGACTTCGGGCGAGCCCGTATCGGGACCGTCACTCCACGATGTGGCGGCCCTCCGGCTGGGCGCTGCACGCGGAGCGGAAGGTGCAGTGGGTGCAGTGCTGGCCGGTGCTGGGGGTGAAGCGCTCGTCGAGGACCCGGCCGGCGGCGGTGGCCAGCAGGTCGCCGACCCACTCCCCCGCGAGGGGTTCCTGTGCCTGGACCTTCGGGAGGGACTCCCCGCCCTCCTTCTTGGGGGCGGGCTGGCGCAGCTGGACGAGTTCGGCGCCGCCGGGCTCCGGGCGCCGGCCGTCGAAGACCTCGTCCAGGGCTCCTTCGCGTACCGCGAGCTGGTAGACGGCGAGCTGGGGGTGGTGCGCGACCTCGTCCTTGGTGGGCGCGGACTTGCCGGTCTTGAAGTCGACGACGTACGCGCGGCCGTGCTCGTCGGTCTCGACGCGGTCCATGGAGCCGCGGATGCGGACCTCGTACGCGCCGGCTTCGAGGGTCACGTCGAAGTCGTGCTCGGTGGCGGCGGGGGCGCGGCCGCCGCGGTCCATGACGTGCCAGCGCAGGAAGCGTTCCAGCGCCACGCGCGCGTGCTGCTTCTCCTGGTCGGACTTCCAGGGGGCGTCGAAGGCGAGTGCGTCCCAGACCGAGTCGAGGCGGGCCATGAGGACGTCGAGGTCGGCGGGGGTACGGCCGGAGGCGACCTCGTCGGCGAGGACGTGGACGACGTTGCCGAAGCCCTGGGCGGCGGTGGCGGGGGCGGCGGCCTTGACCTCGCGGCCGAGGAACCACTGCAGGGCGCAGGTGTTGGCGAGCTGGTCGAGGGCCGAGCCGGAGAGGGCGACGGGGTGGTCGCGGTCACGGAGCGGCACCTGGCTGCGGGTGGGCTCGAAGAGGCCCCACCAGCGGTCGGGGTGGGCGGCCGGGACGAGCGGCTGGCCCTCGTCGTCGGTGAGCGCGGCGAGCTGGGCGAGGCGCTGCGCCGCGGCGTCGCGGAGGGCGTCGGACGCGGCCGGGTCGACGGTCGTGGCGCGCAGCTCGGCGACGAGCGCGGCGACGGCGAGGGGGCGGCGGGGGCGGCCGGTGACGTCCTTGGGTTCGGGGCCGAGTTCGGTGAGGAAGCGGGAGGGCTGGTCGCCGTCGTCGGCGGGGGTCTTGACGGCGGTGACGACGAGCCGGTCGCGGGCGCGGGTGGCGGCGACGTAGAAGAGGCGGCGTTCCTCGGCGAGGAGGGCGCCGGGGGTGAGGGGTTCGGCGAGGCCGTCGCGGCCGATGCGGTCGGCCTCCAGGAGGGAGCCGCGGCGGCGCAGGTCGGGCCAGAGGCCCTCCTGGACGCCGGCGACGACGACGAGGCTCCATTCGAGGCCCTTGGCGCGGTGGGCGGTCATGAGGCGGACGGCGTCGGGGCGGGTCTGGCGCTTGGAGAGGGTGTCGGCGGCGATGTCCTGGGCGTCGAGCTCTTCGAGGAAGTTCAGGGCGCCGCGGCCGCCGACGCGGTCCTCGGCGCGGGCGGCGGTCTCGAAGAGCGCGCAGACGGCGTCGAGGTCACGGTCGGCGTTGCGGCCGGCCGGGCCGCCCCGGAGCGCGGCGCGCTCCAGGCGACCGGGCCAGGGCGTGCCGTTCCAGAGCAGCCAGAGGGCCTCTTCGGCGGTGCCGCCTGCGGCGAGGCGGTTACGGGCCTGCTGGAGCAGCTCGCCGAGGCGCTTGGCGCCCCGGGCGTACGACTGGTCGTGCGCGACGAGCCGCTCGGGCTCGGCGAGCGCACGGGCGAGCAGCACGTCGGAGGGCGGCGGCACCTTGTTCCCCCCGGCCCGCTCCTCGTCCCGCAGCGCCCGCCCGAGCCGCCGCAGGTCGGCGGGGTCCATCCCGGCGAGCGGCGAGGCGAGGAGGGAGAGCGCGGTCTCGGTGTCGAGCCAGACGGGGGACTCGGGGTGGGGGGCGTCGCCGGTGGGCGCCTCGCTGGTGGGCGCGTCACCGCCAAGAGCGTCACCAGCGACCATGCCGTCGGTCGCCGCGTCGGCATCGCCGTCAGCGTGGGCGTCGGCGTCGGCGTCGGCGTCGAACCGTACGCCCTGGTCACCCCGACCGGTGGTCGAGGTCGTCGCCGCCGCGCGCAAGGCCAGCAGGAGCGGGGCCACCGCTGGTTCGTGGCGGAGGGGGGTGTCGGCGGTGTCCGTTTCCAGGGGGACGCCGGCGGAGGTGAGGGCGCGGCGGAGGGCCGGGACGGTGGAGGTCGCGCGGACCAGGACCGCCATGTCCTGCCAGGGGACGCCGTCCTCCAGGTGGGCGCGGCGCAGGAGGTCGGCGATGTTGTCGGACTCCGTGGAGGCCGTCGGGTACGTGAAGACCTCCACCCGGCCGCCGTCGCGCACCGCCGCCAGGTCGCGGTGCGCGCGGACCTTGTCGGCGGGCAGCCGGGGCATCGGCATGCGCCGGGTGAGCTCCCGGGTCGCGGCGAGCAGCTCCGCGCCCGAGCGCCGGGAGCGCGTCAGGACCCGGACCTCCGCCGGACGCCCGTCCGGGCCCGCGAAGGTGTCGGGGAAGTCGAGGATGCCGTTCACGTCCGCGCCCCGGAAGGCGTAGATCGACTGGTCCGGGTCGCCGAAGGCGACCACCGTGCGCCCGCCCCCCGCCAGCGCCCGCAGCAGCCGCACCTGCGCCGGGTCCGTGTCCTGGTACTCGTCGACGAAGACAGCGTCGTAGTCCGGCAGCGTCACCCGCTCCGCGAGCAGCACCGCCCGGTGCACCAGCTCCGTGTAGTCGAGGACCCCTTGGAGGTCCAGGACGTCCAGGTACTCCGCAAGGAAGCCGGCCGCCGCCTTCCAGTCGGGCCGCCCCACGCGCTGGGCGAACTCCGCGAGCGCCCGCGGCCCCAGCCCCAGCTCACGGGAGCGCGCGAGGACCGCCCGTACCTCGTCGGCGAAGCCCCGGGTCGTCAGGCAGGCCCGCAGTTCGTCGGGCCACCGCACCCGCGCGAGCCCCGCCTTCGCCAGGTCGATCTGGCCGGCGAGAAGCTCCCGTACGGCGAGGTCCTGCTCCGGTCCCGACAGCAGCCGCAGCGGCTCCGCGAACAGCTCCGCGTCCTGGTGCGCGCGGATCAGGGCGTAGCAGTACGAGTGGAAGGTGGTCGCCTGCGGCGGCCGTACCCCTCCGAGCCGCACGGCCATCCGGTCGCGCAGTTCGACCGCCGCCTTGCGGCTGAAGGTGAGGACGAGGAGCCGCTCCGGGTCCGCGCCCTTCTCGATCCGGGCCGCGACCGCCTCCACCAGCGTCGTCGTCTTTCCCGTGCCCGGTCCGGCGAGGACGAGCAGCGGTCCGCCGGCGTGGTCAACCACTTCGCGCTGCGTTGCGTCAAGGACAGGGGGATCCACCCGCTCCGGGACGGTACGCACCAGTCGGTACGCGCCCGTGGTCCGCCCCTGGTACGGCGTACGCCGGGTGGTGGAGGAGGAACTCACGTGGATCGACCGGTCCTGAGCGAAGTGAGCGACATGGTGGAGAGGTGGAGAGGTGTACGGGGCGAACGACGACGTTACGGGATACGGAGGGCACCCGTGCCGTACTCCGTACGGGCCTCCGTACGGTCATCGGCCCGTCCGACCCGTCCGGCCATGGGCAAAGCTGTCACGTGTGAGTTCCCGCACGCAGCTCCCCGTCCGCGCCGCCACCGCCGCGTTCGGCCCCGCCCACACCGCCGGCGCCGCCCGCCCCGCCGTCCTGCCCGTCCCACCGTGCCCGTCGCATGTCGAGCTTCGGCACATGCCCCTCGGCGGACCGGCCGGCCTCCCGCAGCGGGGTGCCCTCGTCGCGGTAATGGCCGAGGGCCCGCAGCTCGTGGCCCGGCAGGAGCGCGCCGTCCGCGCGCACCACGCGCCACCACGGCACCGCCCCGCCGTAGAGGGCCATCACACGGCCGACCTGACGCGGGCCGCCCTCGCCGAGCCACTCGGCCACGTCTCCGTACGTCATCACGCGGCCCGGCGGGATCAGCTCCGCGACCTCCAGGACCCGTTCCGCGTACTCCGGAAGCTCCTCCACGCTCATCCGCCCCATCCTGCCTCACCCCACCGACAACGCCCTGTTGCCTCCGTGGGGCCCCGCTTCATGCCACCATCATCCGGGCGGTGACTGGTGATACGAGATCAAGAGCGACAAGACGAACAAGAAGAACAACAATTCGAACAAGGCGACAAACGCCCGGAACACTCGGAACACGCGGTACGTACGACACAGGCAGAGACGGACATGGTGATGGGGCACGACGCTCAGCCTCCTGAGGAGGAGGCGCGCCCCGGCACGCCCGCCCACGGCACGCCCGCCCCCGGAACGCCCGCGCCCGCCGCGCCCGCCACGCCCAGCCCGTCCGCCCCCCACGGCGCCCGGGCTCACGGACTCGGTCACGGCCCCTCCCCCGAGCTCGTCCCGGACTCCGTCCCCGAGGGCGAGCCGAGCGAGCGCGTGTCGCAGGACGAGCCGCTGCTCGCCGCCCGTGTGCACCGGCCCTCCGACCTGATGCGGCTGCTCATCGGCGTCCTCGCCATCGCCGTCGTCATCGCCATCGCCGCCTTCGCCCACGGCACCACCTCCGGTCTGGAGGAGGACATCAACAAGGGCGCGGGCGGTGCCCCCGACGTCTTCGTCAAGATCGCCGGGCTCGTCTCCAGCATCGCCGTCCTGCTCGTCCCCGTCGCCTTCGCCATCGAGCGGCTGATCAAACGCGACGGACTGCGGATCGCCGACGGCGTCCTCGCCGCCGTCCTCGCCCACGGGGTCACCCTCGCCACCGACCTCTGGGTCGCCAAGGCCGCGCCCGCCACCATCCAGGACGCGCTGACCCAGGCCGCGACCGGGGGCGGTCTCACCGACCCGGTGCACAACTACCTCGCGCCCGTCATCGCGTACATGACGGCCGTCGGCATGGCCCGCCGGCCGCGCTGGCGCGTGAGCCTGTGGGCGGTGCTGCTGCTCGACGCGTTCACGATGCTGGTCGCCGGGTACACCACCGCGTTCTCGGTCATCCTGACGGTGCTGATCGGCTGGACCGTCGCGTACGGAACGCTGTACGCCGTCGGCTCCCCCAACGTCCGCCCCACCGGGCAGACCCTCCTCGCCGGTCTGCGGCGGGTCGGCTTCAAGCCGGTCACGGCGCTGCGCGCCGAGGGTGCGGGCGTGCCGGACTCCGCCGACAGCGCGGACCGGGGCCGCCGGTACATCGTCACGCTGGAGGAGGGCGCTCCGCTCGACGTCACGGTCGTCGACCGCGAGCAGCAGGCGCACGGCTTCTTCTACCGCGCGTGGCGCCGACTGACCCTGCGGGCGATCACCACCCGCCGCTCGATCGTCTCGCTGCGCCAGGCCCTGGAGCAGGAGGCGCTGCTCGCGTACGCGGCGATCGCCGCCGGGGCCAACGCGCCCAAGCTGATCGCCACCTCGGAGCTCGGACCGGACGCCGTGATGCTCGTCTACGAGCACCTGGGCGGCCGAACCCTGGACTCGCTGGACGACGCCGAGATCACCGACGAGCTGGTGCAGAGCTCCTGGCGTCAGGTGCGGGCGCTGCAGTCCCGCCGGATCGCGCACCGGAGGCTCACAGGTGACGCGATTCTGGTGGATCGTTCCGGCAAGGTCATCCTGACGGACCTGCGGGGCGGTGAGATCGCCGCGGGCGACCTGGTCCTGCGGATGGACATCGCCCAGCTCCTCACCACCCTCGGCCTGCGCGTCGGCGCCGAGCGTGCCGTGGCCGGGGCCGTCGACGTGCTCGGCCCTGACGCCATCGCCGACTGTCTCCCCCTCCTCCAGCCGATCGCGCTCAGCCGCTCCACGCGCGCGACGCTCAGGAAACTGGCCCGCGAGCGGTCGAAGCGCGAACGCGAGGCCGTCATCGAAGCCTCGCAGGCGGCGAAGCGGGCCCGGGTGGAGGCCGCGGCGGCCGAACCGGGGACCGGCGCGGTCGACTCCAAGATCGACCGCAAGTCCGACCGGAAGCTGGAGAAGGCGGAGAAGCAGGCCGAGAAGCGGGCCATCGACGAGGCGCTCGACGACGCCCGCGAGGAGGACCTGCTGGCGCAGATCCGCCAACAGGTGCTGCTGATCCGGCCGCAGGCGCCGGTCGAACCCGTCCGTCTGGAGCGGATCAAGCCGCGCACGCTCATCAGCCTCATCGCCGGCGCCGTCGCCGCGTACTTCCTGCTCTCGCAGATCGCCCGGACGCCGCTGTCGACGATCAGCTCGGCGGACTGGCGGTGGGTCGCGGCGGCCGTGCTGTTCTCGGCGCTGAGCTATGTCGCCGCCGCGATGAGCCTGCTCGGCTTCGTACCGGAGCGGGTCGGGTTCTGGCGGACGGTGGTCGCGCAGGTGGCCGGGTCGTTCGTGAAGATCGTCGCCCCGGCGGCGGTCGGCGGTGTCGCGCTGAACACCCGGTTCCTCCAGCGCTCGGGGGTGCGGCCGGGGCTCGCGGTGGCGAGCGTCGGCGCGTCGCAGCTGTTCGGGCTCGGCGCGCACATCCTGCTCCTGCTCGCCTTCGGCTATCTGACGGGTACGGAGAAGTCGCAGTCGTTCACCCCGTCCCGGACGGTCATCGCCGGTCTGTTGACGGTGGCGGTGCTCGTCCTCGTGGTGACGGCGATCCCGTTCATGCGGAAGTTCGTCTCGACGCGGCTGCGCTCGCTCTTCGCGGGTGTCGTGCCGCGCATGCTGGACGTGCTCCAGCGGCCGCTGAAGCTGCTCACGGGCATCGGCGGCATGCTGCTCCTGACCGGTGTGTTCGTGCTCTGCCTGGACGCGTCGATCCGCGCGTTCGGCCACGACGCCCAGGGGCTGAGTTACGCCAGCGTGGCCGTCGTCTTCCTCGCGGGCAACGCCCTCGGCTCCGCGGCCCCGACCCCGGGCGGTGTGGGCGCGGTCGAGGGCGCGCTGACCTTCGGCCTGGTGGCGGTCGGCCTCCCGCTGGAGGTCGCGACCCCGGCGGTGCTGCTGTACCGGCTCCTGACGCTGTGGCTGCCGGTGCTGCCGGGCTGGATCTGCTTCAACTGGCTGACGAAGCGGGGAGCCCTGTAGGGGTTGTAGGGGTTGTAGGGGTTGTAGGGGTTGCAGGGCGGGAGCTCAAGGGCCGGCGGGGCCTCTAGTTGATAGGCAAGTCATCACTTGCCTATCGTGGGGGCATGGCTGATGATGTCTTCAAGGCGCTGGCCGACCCCACCCGCCGGCTCATCCTCGACGAGCTGGTGGACCGGGACGGCCAGACCCTTTTCGAGATATGCACACGACTGGTGACCAAGCACGGCGTGGGGCTGTCCCGTCAGGCGATCAGCCAGCACCTGGCCGTACTGGAATCGGCGGGTCTGCTGCTGACGCGGCGCGAAGGCCGCTACAAGTTCCACGACCTCCAGACCGGACCGCTCGAGCGCATCGTGACCCGGTGGCTCAGGCCGGACACACCCCCCGACACACCGGAGAGCACCCCATGAGGATCCATCTGACCCCGATCTACGTCGACGACCAGAAGAAGGCGCAGGCCTTCTACACCGACGTCCTCGGCTTCCAGCTGAAGCACGAGATCCCCCTGGGCCCGGCCCTGTGGCTGACCGTGGTCTCCCCCGAGCACCCGGACGGGACCGAACTGCTCCTGGAGCCCTCGCAGGGGCACCCCGCCGTGAAGCCGTACCGCGAGGCGCTGTTCAACGACGGCATTCCGCTCGCCTCCTTCGCCGTCGACGACGTACAGGCGGAGTTCGACCGGCTGACCGCGCGCGGCGTGCGGTTCACCCAGGACCCGCTGGCCATGGGCAACGTCACGACGGCGGTCTTCGACGACACCTGCGGAAACCTGATCCAGCTCGTCCACGCCGCATAGGGCCTGTCCGGCCATGATCCGCCGGACAGCCCCCAGCGGCGACCCCTCCCCCGGCTGGCCCACTCGCCCGCGCGGGGGAACGGGGTCCGGCGGACCATGGCTCTATGCCGATCTCCGCCGCGCAGCGCGCCGTCCTGTTCACCGCGACCACCGTGCTGCTCGTCGCCGGATGTTCGGACGGCGGAGACAACGACGAGGCGTCGGACCGGCCCACCGATCTCGCCGGACTCGCGGCGCAGCAGTTGGAGTGGGCGCCCTGCCCGCCGCCCTCCCCGGCCGAGGGCGGCGGGCAGGCGCCCTCGCCGCTCCCCGGCGGCACCCCGTGGGAGTGCTCCTTCATGGACGCGCCGCTCGACTACGCCAAGCCCGACGGCGAGACCATCGAGCTGGCCCTGATCCGCGCCCGGGCCCGCGACCAGGACAAGCGCATCGGCTCCATGATCTACAACTTCGGCGGCCCCGGCGGCTCCGGCGTCACCGCGCTGCCGTCCTTCGCCCCGGACTACGAGAAGCTCCGCACCCGCTACGACCTGGTCTCCTTCGACCCCAGGGGCGTCGGCCGCAGCGAGGACGTCAACTGTCTGAGCGACGAGGAGCTGGACGCCTACTACGCCCTGGACTTCACCCCCGACGACGCCGCAGAGGAACGGACCCTCTCCGACGCGCAGAAGAGGTACGCCGCCGGCTGCGAGAAGGAGTCCGGCGCCATGCTCCCGCGCGTCGGCACCGAGAACGCCGCCCGCGACATGGACCTGATGCGCCAGGTCCTCGGCGACGACAAGCTCCACTACTTCGGCATCTCGTACGGCACGGAACTCGGCGGCGTGTACGCCCACATGTTTCCGAAGAACGTCGGCCGCGCCCTCTTCGACGCGGTCGTCGACCCGAACGCGGGCACCGAGGCGGGCGCCCTCGGCCAGGCCAAGGGCTTCCAGCTCGCCCTGGACAACTTCGCGAAGGACTGCGTGGCGCGCGGCGACGAGTGCACGCTGCCCGGCTCGACGGTCGCCGAGATCGAGGGGTTCATCGTCGACCTGCTCGCCGAGCTCGACAAGAAGCCGATCGCCGGCATCGGCGACCGGAAGCTCACCGAGACACAGGCCACCAACGGCATCGCGCAGACCCTGTACTCCAAGGAGTTCTGGCAGTACCTGGAGCAGGGCCTCGACGATGCCGACGGCGGCGAGGGCGGGCTGCTCCTCACCTTCTCGGACTCCATGAACGGCCGTGACCCGAACGGCAGTTACAGCAACATCCAGGCGGCCAACGCGGCCATCAACTGCGTGGACTTCAAGGAGCGGTACACCCTCGGCCAGGCCAAGGAGCGGCTGCCGGAGTTCCGTAAGACCTCGGCGGTCTTCGGGAACTACATGGGCTGGGCGCTTTCGGGCTGCTCGCAGTGGCCGGTCCCCGGCACCTGGGAGCACCCCGACGTCTCCGCGCCCGGCTCCGCCCCCATCCTCGTGCTCGGCACGACGGGCGACCCGGCGACACCGTACGAGGGCACGCGGGCGATGGTGGAGGCGCTCGGCGACGGCGTCGGCGTGGAGCTGACGTACGAGGGCGAGGGCCACGGCGCGTACAACGCGGGCAACGCCTGCGTGCAGGCCCTCGTCGACAACTACTTCCTGGACGGGAAGGTGCCGGCCTCAGGCACGGTCTGCAAGTAGACGGTCGGCGAGTGACAGTCGGCGAGTGACGGTCGGCAAGTGACAGTGGGCGAGTGACGATCTGCACGTGACGGTCCGCGAGGAGGAGCCACCCCACCCGTGACCCGGCCGGGCCCCTAGGATGGCGGCTTCCGGTCCGGATCACGGGGGTTGCTTTGTCCAGATGGATACGGGTGGCGGCCCTGGCCGTCACCGGGCTGCTGGTCGCCGGGTGTACGAGCGCCCGGACGCCCGCCGACACCACCAGCCGTACGTCCCCGCCCTCCACGGACCCCAAGGCGCCGAACGCGCCCGCGCTCCCCGCCTCGCTCACCGGTCAGCGCCCCGAGTGGAAGCGCTGCGCCGCCCCCGAGGGCGGCGAGCGGCCCGGCGCCGACTGGCGCTGCGCCGGGGTCCGCGTCCCGCTCGACCACACCAAGCCCGACGGCGAGACCCTCACCATCGCGCTGATCCGCAAGGAGGCCCGCGACAAGGACGCGCGGACCGGCTCCCTGCTCTTCAACTTCGGCGGCCCGGGCGCCTCGGGCGTCGACTACCTCCCCCGCGCGGCCCAGGACTACGCCGGCCTGAACCGCCGCTACGACCTGGTCTCCTTCGACCCGCGCGGCGTCGCCCGCAGCTCCGGTGTGGTCTGCCGCGACGACAAGGAGCTGGCCGCCGCCGAGGCCGGTACGGACGTCACGCCGGACACGGCGGCCGAGGAGGCCGCGTACGTCGCCGACGGCGCCGCCTTCGGCGACGGGTGCGCCCGCCGCTCCGGCACGCTCATCCCGCACACCACCACCTCCAACACCGCACGCGACCTGGACCTGATCCGGCACGTCCTCGGCGACGAGAAGCTGAACTACTTCGGCATCTCCTACGGGACCGAGCTCGGCGCCGCCTACGCCCACCTCTTCCCGTCCCGGGTCGGCAGGACCGTCCTCGACGCGGTGGTCGACCCGGCGGCCGACTCCACGGGCCACGCCCGCAACCAGGCGATCGGCTTCCAGCGGGCCCTGGACAACTACTTCAAGAGCACGGGCGGGACCGCCGCCCAGGGCAACGCCCGGATCGTCCGCCTCCTGGAGAAGCTGGACCGGGAGCCGCTGACCGTCGGCGACCGGAAGCTGACCGACGGCCTCGCGCTCACCGGCATCGCGATCACGCTCTACTCCGAGAGCAGCTGGCCCCTGCTGACCTCGGCCCTCACGAAGGCCGAGAGCGGCGACGGCTCCGGCCTGTTGCGCCTCGCGGACGCCTACAACGACCGCGACGAGACGGGCCACTACGGCACCCAGTCCCACTCCCAGCGGGCGATCTCCTGCGCCGACTCCAGCGGGCGTCCGACGGTCGCGCAGGTGAAGGCCGTGCTGCCGGAGTTCCGGAAGCTGTCGCCCGTCTTCGGCCCGTTCCTGGCCTGGGACACGGCCGGTTGGTGCGCCGAGTGGCCGGTGAAGGGCGAGCGGGCCGACCCGGAGGCGAGCGCGCCCGGCGCGGGACCGATCCTGGTCGTCGGGACGACCGGCGACCCTGCGACCCCGTACGAAGGGGCCGAGCGGATGGCGAAGGAGCTGGGCGCGGGCGTGGGCGTCCTGGTCAGCAACGAGGGCGAGGGCCACGGCGCGTACGGCACGTCGGCGTGCGTGACGCGGACGATCGACGCGTACCTCCTGGACGGCAAGGTCCCGGCGTACGGCACGCGCTGCTCGTGACCACGTCCTGAGACATCCCCGGAGACATGGGGAAGGGCCCCGGACCTGATCGCCAGGTCCGGGGCCCTTCTCTCGTCCGTACGCGGATCTAGGGCCTCTCGTTTGGATCATGCCGGGCTCGCGGGCCCTGGCACCGCGCCTCGCCGCGTTGTCGTCGGTTGCCATGGCTCCGCCATGACGCCCTCCTCCGCCTTGCGATGCACGGCACCAGACCCCGCTCCCTGATCCGGCCTGACCCAAACGAAAGACCCTAGTAGACCGGCTTGTCGGGCTCGATCTGGTGGACCCAGCCGATCACGCCGCCGCCGACGTGCACCGCGTCCGCGAAGCCCGCGGACTTGAGCACGGCGAGGACTTCCGCACTGCGGACACCCGTCTTGCAGTGCAGGACGATCCGCTTGTCCTGCGGCAGGTCCTGCAGGGCGGTGCCCATCAGGAACTCGCCCTTCGGGATCAGTCGCGCGCCGGGGATCGACACGATCTCGTACTCGTTGATCTCTCGAACGTCGATGATGTCGATGTTCTCGCCGTCGTCGATCCACTCCTTGAGCTGCTTGGGAGTGATCGTCGAGCCGGCCGCCGCCTCCTGGGCCTCCTCGGACACGACGCCGCAGAAGGCCTCGTAGTCGATGAGCTCGGTGACGGTCGGGTTCTCGCCGCAGACCGCGCAGTTCGGGTCCTTGCGGACCTTCACCTGGCGGTACTGCATCTCCAGGGCGTCGTAGATCATCAGCCGGCCGACCAGCGGGTCGCCGACACCGGCGAGGACCTTGATCGCCTCGGTGACCTGGATGGAGCCGATCGACGCGCAGAGCACGCCGAGGACGCCGCCCTCGGCGCAGGAGGGGACCATGCCCGGCGGCGGGGGCTCCGGGTAGAGGCAGCGGTAGCAGGGACCGTACTCGGACCAGAAGACGGAGGCCTGGCCGTCGAAGCGGTAGATCGAGCCCCAGACGTACGGCTTGTTCAGGAGCACGCACGCGTCGTTGACGAGGTAGCGCGTGGCGAAGTTGTCCGTGCCGTCGACGATCAGGTCGTACTGACTGAAGATCTCCATCACGTTCTCGGCCTCGAGCCGCTCTTCGTGGAGGATCACGTTCACGTACGGGTTGATGCCGAGGACCGAGTCCTTCGCGGACTCCGCCTTGGAGCGGCCGATGTCCGCCTGGCTGTGGATGATCTGGCGCTGCAGGTTCGACTCGTCGACCTCGTCGAACTCCACGATGCCGAGCGTGCCCACACCGGCCGCGGCCAGGTACATCAGGGCCGGCGAACCGAGGCCACCGGCGCCCACACAGAGCACCTTGGCGTTCTTCAGCCGCTTCTGCCCGTCCATCCCGACATCAGGGATGATCAGGTGGCGGGAGTACCTGCGGACCTCGTCTACGGTGAGCTCGGCAGCCGGCTCGACCAGGGGTGGCAGCGACACGGGGGCTCCGTTGGTCGGTATGTCAGTACGGTTGTTCTCCCCGTAACACTGCCACGGCCCTTCTCATTCCGAGACACCTGGTCCAAGGCGCGAGACGATTTCGTCCCAGTAGCCGGGCAGAGTCTGGAATGCGCTGATTCGCCCGTCGTGGTCCGTTCGACCGGTCTGGTCGGTGAAGAAGATGGTCCCCGCGCCCTGCCAGCGGGCGATCCGCATCGCCTCGTCGAGGTGGCTGCGCGGCACCCCGTGGACGAGGTGGACGAACTTCTCCGGCGGGTACTCCGCCGTCCACTCGGCCACCTGCGACCAGCGGTAGTCGGTCCACGGCCCGCGGAACGTGACCAGCTGGTCGGCCGTCTCGGCGTAGCCGGGGTACGGATGGGTGCCGTGGCCGAGGACGAGGTGGGCCTCGCCGTCGAGCACCGCCTCCAGGGTGGCCGCGACGCGCCGCACCTCGGGCAGGTCGGCCCGGTCGGTGGGACAGCGGTCCAGGTAGAAGCCGCCGACCTTGTACCAGTCGAGGAAGCGATGGGCGTCCGAGACGATCTCGCCGAAGTCGCGCGAACCGTGGGCGAGGTCGAGGTGCCCGAGCACCCGCACGCCCGCGTTCTTGAGGCGGCCCGCCGCCTCCAGGCAGTGCGGGTCGGGCCGGTCCCCCGGCCCCTCGGCGACGTTGAGCACGGCCCAGTGCAGGGGGGTGCCTGGGCGGGTCAGTTCGGCCCATTCGACGGGGGCGAGCAGCGGGTGGGCGTAGCCGGGGACGCCGAAGCCCGTCTCCCGCTCCTGGACGGCCCCGGTGAGCGTCGTGGGCGTGGTCAGATGCGGCACGCCGCCTCCATCCAGATGTCGGCGAGGGATTCCTCGAGGTTGATCCGGGGCCGCCAGCCGAGCCGGTCGCGGGCGGTGCGCACGTCGGCCTGCTGCCAGCTGCCGCAGCCGTCGGGGTACGGGTAGGGCGCGGCGGCCAGCTGTTCGGCGATGGTCTCGGTGCGCGGAGCGCCGATCATCGGCCGCTGGGGCGGGCCGTCGAGCTCGTGCAGGGTCCCGGCGTAGCCCGCGACCCTGGCCAGGACGGCGGCGGCGTCACGGAGCTTGACGGCGCGTCCGGTGCCGATGTTGACGACGCCCTGCGCGGCGGAGAGCGAGGCGGCGTGGACGGCGCGGGCGACGTCCCTTACGTCGACGAAGTCGCGCTGGACGCCGAGGCCGCTGAGCTTGAGCTCGCCGTCGCCCGCCTGCATCGCGCGGCGCATGGCCTCGGCGAGCCGGCCGAGCGGGGAGCCGGCGGGTGTGCCGGGGCCTACGGGTGAGAAGACCCGCAGGACGACGGCGTCGAGGCCGGAGCCGAGGACGAGTTCGGTCGCGGCGAGCTTGGAGACCCCGTACGGGCCGCCGGGGCGGGGCACGGCGTCCTCCGCGGTGGAGGAGCCGGGCTGGGAGGGGCCGTACTCGGAGGCGCAGCCGACCTGGACGAGCCGGGCCCCGCAGCCGCTGCGGCGAAGAGCCTCGCAGACGGTGGCGACGGCGACGGTGTTGTGCCGGGTCAGTTCGCGGGCCCCGCCGCGGGTGGCACCCGCGCAGTTGACGACGACTCCGGGGTGGACGGCGTCCAGGAAGCGGGTCAGCGCGCCGGGGCTGCCCCCGGCGAGGTCGAACCGTACGTCGGCGTCGTCGCCGCGCCCGAGGGCGGTGAGGTGCACCGCCGGGTCGGCGAGCAGCCGGTCGGCGACGAAACGTCCGAGGAACCCGTTGGCTCCGAGCAGCAGCACCCTCATCGTGCGGCCCCTTCGTGCCGACCGGCCGGTGCTGGGGGTAGGGAGGTCATGTCTCTTTCGTCTCCTTGGGATGGGTCCTGCGTGGTGGGTGCGCCCGCGGCGTCGGCTCCGCGGGTGCGCCGGGGTTCATGGGGTGTTCGGGGGCGTTCAACGGGTGCGCGGCGAGGCGGTGTGCCGTCGGCCCCGGGGATGGGCGTGGGCCGAGGCCCGCGAGAGGCTGGCGGTGGCGTGGGCGAGGAGGCCCAGCGCCGCGACGCCGCAGACGAGGGTGGGTACGGCTCCGGGGCCCCAGGTGTCGACCAGGGCGCGGACGGGGGCGGCGAGGGCGTCGCAGCCGGGGACCCGGGCCGCGAGGACGCTCGCGAGGGCGAGGGCCTCCCCGGCGCAGGCCGCGGCGAGGCCACCGGCGGCGGTCTCGGGGAAGCCGTGGACGGTGAGGAGCCGGGCGAGCAGGAGCAGGGCGCCGAGGGCGAGGGCGCCGGACGCGAAGCCGGTCAGGCTCAGCAGGCCGGCGAGGGCGGCGAGATGGAGCGCGACGGCGACGAGGAGCAGGGGGCGGGTGCCCACCGCGAAGTCCTCCAGGCCCCGGCTGGTGGCGAGCCTGCGGCGGGCCCGGCCGGCGAAGAGCCGGGCGCACCAGGCGGCGGGGGCGACGGCGAGCGCGAGGCCGAGGAGCGGTCCTGGGGTGACGGGCCAGGTGCCGTCGGGGCCTCCGGTGAGCGTGGCGTGGAGGAGGCCGTCCCCGCCGAGCGCGTACGCGAGGAGCCAGAGGGTCCAGACGCGGGCGGCGGGGACGGTGCGGCCGGCGGCGCGCAGGGGGCCGCGCCGTACGGCGACGGCGAGCGCGGCGGCCAGACCGAGGGCCCCGGCCACGCCGACGGCGAGGCGCACGGGCCCTTGGGTGAGGGCGAGTCCGGTGAGGGCGAGGGCGGCGACGGCGCCGGGCGCCAGGGCGGCCAGGGTCCAACCGGCCCACCCGGCGCTCGCCTCCGCCTCGTGCGCGGGGCGCTCGGGCGCCCCGTTTCCCCGCGGCACGCGCGCGTAGAGCTCTTCGGCGAGCGAGAAGACGTCCCGGTGCCGGAACCGCGCGGCGGTCCGGTCGGTGACCCCGTGCGCTTCGAGCCCGGCCGCGATCTCCAGGGGATCGACGGCCCGTTCGCACAGCTCCCGGTGCCGGTGCATGAGCGCCTTGACGGGGTCGGCGGGCCCCCGCCGCCCCCCGCCCACTATGGGTCCCGCGTCGGGGGCGGGCGCGGGGGCCGGGGCGGCCTTGCCCGCCGGGGCGGGCGTCGGCGTGGGCAGCGGGACGGTGTCGGCGACGGCGTCCACGGGCGACCGCAGATCGAGGTCCGACGGCGGGGCCGGCGCGGGCGCCACCGGCGCGGACTGGGCGGGCACGGGCGCCGCGGGCGCCACCGGCGCGGACGGCGCAGGCACGGGCGCCACCGGCGCGGGCGCCACCGGCACCGACGGGGACGGCAGCGAGGACACCGCGGGCGCGGTCGGCTGGCCGTCCGTCGTCACGGAGACCGTCACGGCCACCGTCAGGGCCGTCGTCTCGAGGAGAGTCTCCGAGTGGGAGTCCCAAGGGCCGGGGCTCGTCGGGGCGGCGGGGCCGCGCATGGGGGTGCCTCCTTCAGGCATCGGGGTCTCCCGCTCCGGTGGCGGCGCTCACGGCCTTGTCCGCCCAGATGCCGGGGACGTACGCCTCCGCCGGGTGGGCGAAGGGGACGCCCTCCGCGGCGCGGCGGCGGACCGGGGAGTGGGAGAGAAGTTCGAGGTAGATCCCGCGGAACGCCGCGAGGTTCTGCTCGATGGTGAAGAGTTCGAGCGCGCGGGCCCGCGCCGCCGCGCCAAGGCGGTACCGGCGCTCGGGGTCGCGCAACAGCGCCAGGCACGCGTCGGCGAGCGCCCGCGGATTGCGCGGGGGCACGACGAGCCCGGTGCCGCCGATGACCTCCACGACCGCGCCGACGTCCGTCGAGACCGTCGCCCGCGCGCAGAACATCGCCTCGACGAGGCTGATCGGGAAGCCCTCCACGACGCTGGAGAGGACGACCACCGCGCCCGCCGCGTACGCCTCGGCGAGCGTCGGCGCCTCCGGACCGCCGATCTCCTCGAAGGAGACCGGGTTCTCGCCGACGGCGTGCGCCCCCGGTGCCTCGTCGGGGAAGAGCTGGGCCGCGAGCGCCCTGCAGTGGGCGACGTACGCGTCCGCGCCCGGCTCGCGCACCGGCGCGGCGATGATCCTGAGCCGTACGTCGGGCTGCGCCCTGCGGACCTCGGCGAAGGCGTGGAGCAGTGCGATGAGGTCCTTGGCGGGCTCCACCCGGCCGACCCAGACGAGCGTCGCCGGGTCACCGCTCTCCTCGTCCTCGCCGACCTCGGTGAACCGCTCGGACTCCATGCCGGGGTAGACCGTGCGCAGCTTGGCGCGGTCGGCGCCGCACTTCTCCTGCCAGCGACGGGCGTGGGTGTTGCCGGGGGTGAGGAGCGCGGCCTGGCGGTAGACCTCGCCCGCGAGCCGTCCCTGGAAGGCGGCGAGCAGCGCGCGCACGGGGGCGGACCGGGGGGCTTCGCCGGTGGCGAGGTAGTGCGCGCGCAGCTGGACTCCGTACTCGGTGACCAGCAGGGGCGTGCCGAAGAAGCGTTTGGCCAACAGGCCGGGCAGCGCCGCCGATCCGCCGGAGGCGGCGTGGCAGAGGTCGACGGCGCCGAGTCCGTCCTCGCCGTACCAGTCGAGCGACAGCGGGCGCAGCGCGCGCTCCAGCTGGTCGACGACGTCGAGGTAGTCGGGGACGGTCGCGGCGGCCACGCCCCGGCGCGCGCCGGGCGCGCGGCAGGCGGCCTCCAGGGTGCGGACGGCGCGTTCGGAGCGCAGGGCGGCGTAGAGGCCGCCGTGCTCGCGGGCGAGGTCGGCGAGGCCGTAGAGCCCCTCGGCGAAGGAGGGGGCGCCGGTCGTGTCGTCCTCGGCGCAGACCCCGGTCACCAGCGCGCCGAAGTGCTCGTCGAAGCGCCGCCGTTCACGCCGCCCGTAGGTGTGGCCGTCGTCCTCGGGGGCCCAGAGCGGGGCCGTGCGGACGCAACGGACCTGCGGGGGCAGGTCGACCCAGCCAGCCTCTTCCTGGCGGGCGTTGCGGCTGAGGGCGTACACGTCGAACTCGTGCGGCGCGAGCCCGCGCACGAGCCGGTCGCACCAGAGCCTGGACTCACCCGTGGCGTACGGGTAGCCACCCTCCGTAAGCAGTCCGATCCGCATGAGTACACCCCCGATCTCGCTTGCCTCGCGGCCACCTCGGTCCGGCGACTCGCAGCGGGATGAACGTAAGCGGATGTACCGGTGGCGCGATGGACGGTTGTCCGTCGCGCCACCGGAAGGGGTGAATGCACGTAACTTTCCCACCCCGGTCGCGTTCCGTCGCGCTACGGGATGTTTCGCGTACGCAGAGTCAGGCTCCGGCCACGAGGAAATCCGCCGGATTGAGGGGCGGAATCGGGGGGAGGCGATGACCCGGACGCGGAAAGAGCCGAACGACCACACCGGTGGGCCATGCCGAATCCGATGAAGAACCGCGCGAGGAAAAACGCCCGTCGGCCGACACGGCCAGAACTACGACCACGACCACGCCCACGACCCCGGAAGAATTCCCGGCGCACTCCCCCGCCGGGGTCAATTCCCGGGATGCACCCAGGGGTTGGGGCGGCACTTGATGCCGTCGATGTCCAGCGACTTGGTCTGCTGCTGCATCACGGGGGCGAGCGCGCCGGGTGTGCGGCAGGTGACGTGGCTGTGCCCGAGCCGGTGGCCGACCTCGTGGTTGATGAGCATCTGGCGGTAGGCGAACATCGCCTTCGCGCCGAAGGTGTCGGAACCCTGCGCCCAGCGGAAGGCGTTGATCATGACGCGGGAGGTGGAGGCGGAGTCGCAGGACACGTTGTCGACGGTGGTGTCCAGGTCGGACTTGGCGCACCAGACGCCGGTGGTGCCGGGGCTGGCGAGCGTGATCACGAACTCGGGGTCCCCGCTGGAGATCCGCTCGAAGGTCATGGCGCCCTTGCCGGCCCAGCTGCGCTCGTCGTTCAGGGTCTTCTGCACGGCGTCGGCGAAGAGCTTCGGGTCGAGGCCGAGCCCCTTCTCGACGTCGACGCGGTACTGGACCTTGCGCCCCTTGCCCGGCGCCTTGTCGAAGCCGCCCACGGCCTCGAACTCGCCGGAGCCCTTGAGCTTCGGGTCGATCGGGTACTGGCGGGCCATCAACTGCTCGTACGTGGGCGGCGCGGCGGGTTCGGCGGCCGCGGGCGGCGCGGGGTGGGAGGGCGTCAGCCGGTCGTCGGAGCGGGAGGTGCCGCCCTGGTCGACGGCCCGGTCGGTGGGCCCTTCGGCGGACCGGGCGACGGCCGCGCCGGAGTCCCGGTCGGCCACCTGACCGGCGACGACGACGGCGAGGACGGTGGTGACGGCGGCGGCCGCGATGCCGGTGAGCGTACGGCCCTTGCCGCCCGTCCGGGCCGGGGCCTCCTCGGGGAGCTGCTCGTCGGGTTCGTCGTCCGGGTCGCTCTCCCGGCGCTGGCCGGGGATGAGGGGCGGGGGCGCATCGGCGGTCTCGGCCGGCGCGTTCCGGCGGCGGCCCTGCCAGTCGCCGTAGCGCTCGGGCCCGGGCCGGGTCTCGGTGTGTTCGGGATGCCCGCCCCGTACGGCCGTGTCGGCGGGGGCGGTGTAGACGGGGGTGCCGTGCATCGGCGTGTCCCAGACGGGCCGACCGCCGGGCGCGGGCTGCTGTCCGTACCCGCTCGGCGCCTGCCCGTACACGCCGGCGCCCGTGCCCTGCGCGTATCCGGTCCGGCGCCCTTGGGTCGCCCCGGGAACGTACGTGCCATAGGTGTCGCCCTGGGGGTACGTGTCGCCCCCGGCGTGGGGGGCGGCCTGGGCGTACGGGTCCTGCCGGTATGAGGTCTCCTCGGCGCCGGGTGCGCGCCTGCGGCGACCCGTTCCCGATCCGGCGGTTCCGGATCCGGCGGCTCCCGGCCCTTGGTCCCGCCCCTGGCCCTGCGCCTGTCCCCGCCCCTGTGCCGCCTCGGCGGGGGGTGTGGGCGCGGGGCCCTTACGACTATGTCGTCCCACGCCCCGGATCAGCTCCCGCCGCTGTCGTCTTTACGCGCTTCTTCACGTACTTCTTTACGTGGTTCTTCGTGCGTCTGTTCAGGTGCTCGCTCTGGCGCTCGTTCAGGTGCCTCGGCGCCTTCGATCAGTTCCCTGACGGCCTGGGCGACCGTCTCGGGGTACTCCATCATGGCCACGTGCCCGGCGTCCGGGAGGGTCAGCAGTCGCGAGCCGCGGAACGCGGCCGCGGCCCTGCGTGCCATCCGGTACGAGACGAGCTGATCGAGCCCGCCGTAGACGAGCAGCGTGGGCGCGAGCACCCGTTCCGCCTGTCGCCACAGGCCGTGCTGGCCGCCGAGCGTATAGGCATCGACGATGCCGCGCGAGGAGCGGGCCATGGCGTCCCAGAAGTACGGGAGCTCAAGGCGCCGCTCCATCTCCTCCACGGCGTGTCGCAGCCCCTCGTCGGTGACCCGGCCGGGGTCTCCGTAACAGAGCGCGAGCACGCCCCTGACCCGCTGTTCCGGGGTCCAGTCCTTGCTCAGTCTCGCGAACAGGGGCGCCATGCCCGGCAGGGCGAACAGCGCGGTCGGCCAGGCGCTGCGCTGGACGCGCAGCTCGGGCAGGGCCGGGGAGACGAGGGTGAGCGTGCGGACCAGGTCGGGGCGGACGGCGGCGACCCGGGTGGAGACGGCGCCGCCGAGCGAGTTCCCGATCAGGTGGACCGGGCCGCGGCCCCGTGCGTCGAGGAACCGGATGACCGCCCGGGCGTGTCCGGTGACGGAGTAGTTGCTGTCGTCGGGCGGCGGGGAGTCGCCGAAGCCCGGCAGGTCGACCGCCTCGCCGTCGACGAGGTCCGCGAGCAGCGGCATGAGCGCCGACCAGTTCTGCGAGGAGCCGCCGAGGCCGTGGACGTACAGCGCGGGGGCGAGGCCCGGCCGGTTGCCGGGCCTGGCGCGCACGGTGAGCGTGAGCCCGGGCAGCGTGACGGAGCGCAGCTTCTCGCCGTCGGCGACCCGTACGGCGCGGATCCGCGGCGTGATCGGGGCGGCGGCGGTCCGGGTCTCCGGAAGCTCGGTCGACGACATGGCCGCAATATTACGAGACGATCACGCGGCGGCGCGTGTGTGTGGCGTCACAGGCTCGGGTGCGCCGCGCGGAGTGTGCTCCTACGCTCGTAGTGAGGGCCATCGGAGAGCGCTCGCGTGCCGGAAGGAACCTCATGACAGTCGATCCGACCGAGCCGGACACATTCGCCGAGGAAGAGGACGTCGTGCTCGACGAGGAAATCCCTGAGGCCGACGCGGCCGAGCAGCGCGCCGAACTGCAGCAGCGCGAGGACGAGCCCCACACTCATGTGGAACGGGACTCGGCGAACGAGGCGGACTCCTCCGAACAGGCGCGCGTGGTCGCACTCGACGAAGACGACTACCGCTGATTTGTTCTGTTTAACGTTGAATCGCCTATCGCCCTGGGCGTCCGGTCCGTGAAATTCTGCGTCCGCACCGCGCACAGCCGGGTTACCCAAAAGTACGATGGCGGGCGCGGCGCCACAGCGCGCATGGATCGATTTTTGGGAGGCGGCGTGACAGCCATCGAGCAGACAGAGGCAGCACGCCCTCGGGGCACGCGCCTGCCGCGCCGAGCCCGACGGAACCAGCTCCTCGGGGCGGCCCAGGAGGTGTTCGTCGCGCAGGGGTACCACTCCGCCGCGATGGACGACATCGCCGAACGCGCGGGCGTCAGCAAGCCGGTCCTCTACCAGCACTTCCCGGGCAAGCTCGAGCTGTACCTGGCCCTGCTCGACCAGCACTGCGAGGCGCTGCTCCAGGCCGTGCGCACGGCCCTGGCGTCGACGAGCGACAACAAGCTCCGGGTCGAGGCCACGATGGACGCGTACTTCGCGTACGTGGAGGACGAGGGCGGCGCGTTCCGGCTCGTCTTCGAGTCCGACCTCACCAACGAGCCGGCCGTGCGCGAGCGGGTGGACCGGGTGAGCCTGCAGTGCGCCGAGGCGATCTCCGACGTCATCGCCGAGGACACCGGCCTCTCGAAGGACGAGTCCATGCTGCTCGCGGTGGGCCTGGGCGGTGTCTCCCAGGTCGTGGCGCGCTACTGGCTCTCCAGCGAGTCCGCCATCCCCCGCGACAAGGCCGTGGCGCTGCTGACGTCGCTGGCGTGGCGCGGCATCGCGGGCTTCCCGCTGCACCCGACGGACGGCCAGCCGGTCACCGACGGCCTCTAGGTGTCCAGGGCCGGACAGGCCCTGGGGCACCGCTCCCGGCTGTTCGCTCCTGGCGTTTCGCAGGTACGCCGTGCGGGTCCCCTCTCCGGGCTAATGTGTGCAGCGTACGGCGCGGGAGACGCGCAACGCTGACCGTTCGGAGGGACATAGCCGTGGAGGTCAAGATCGGCGTGCAGCACGCACCCCGGGAGATCGTTCTGGAGAGCGGGCAGTCCGCCGAGGAGGTCGAGAGCGCCGTGGCCGACGCGCTGGCCGGCAAGGCGCAGCTGCTCAGCCTCACGGACGAGAAGGGCCGCAAGGTCCTGATCCCGGCCGAGAAGATCGCGTACGTGGAGATCGGCGAGCCGGCGGTGCGCCGAGTGGGCTTCGGCGCTCTCTGAGTCGCGTGACGTGGGAAGGGCCCGGCGGATTCGTTCCGCCGGGCCCTTTCGTCCGTCCGTCCGCCGGGCCGTTTCGTCCGTCCGTCCGCCGGGCCCTTTCGTCCGTCCGGGTGGGCCGCGCACCGGCCCCGGCGCGTGAGGGCGGGGTGAAGGTGCAGGTGGGGCGGGCGGGGAGGATTGCGTGCGAGTCGGCCCGGGTAGGACCGCTACGACCGCAATGCCCGCCCCGCACCGCACGCGAGGTGATCCCGTGTTCCTGGAAGCTCTCGGCTCCGCACTGCTCGGATTCGCCCTGGCCTGGGCCGCCGTGCACCGGCTGCCCGACCGCCTCCCCGCACGCGCGGTCGTCCTCACGACCGGCACGCTCGGGGCCGTCTTCGGCGCCCTGGTGACCCATGGCGCGCTCGGCCCTGGCAACGCCCTGCCGACGCTCGTCGGGGCCGTGGCGATCGCCGCGGTCCTGCTCTCGCTGCTGATCCGCCCGGCCTCGCGACGCCTGCGCCGATCAGCGGCGGCGTGAGCAGCGCCTCCCCCACGACGACCGGTATTTCGAACCCCCGGACCACGCGAAGGGCCCGGCCGGACCACGCGAGCGTGTGCCGGGCCGGGCCCTTGGAGCGCGGGTAGCCGCGCTGGAGTCGTTACGCGGCGAGGCCCAGCGCGGCCATGCGCTTGGTGTGGGCCTCGGTGATCCGGGAGAACATCCGGCCGACCTCGGCCAGGTCGAAGCCGTCCGCGACGCCGCCGACGAGCATCGTGGAGAGCGCGTCGCGCTCGGCGACGACCCGCTGGGCCTGCGAGAGCGCCTCGCCCATCAGCCGACGCGCCCACAGCGCGAGCCGGCCGCCGACGCGCGGGTCGGCCTCGATCGCGGCGCGGACCTTCTCGACGGCGAAGTTGCCGTGGCCGGTGTCGTCGAGGACCGAAAGCACGAGCCGGCGCGTGTCCGAGTCGAGCCGGGCCGCGACCTCCCGGTAGAAGTCGCTGGCGATCGAGTCGCCGACGTAGGCCTTGACCAGGCCCTCCAGCCAGTCCGACGGCGCGGTCTGGCGGTGGAAGTCGTCCAGCGCCTTGGCGAAGGGCTCCATCGCTGCCGTCGGCTCGGCCTCCACGGCGGCGAGCCGGTCCCGCAACTGCTCGAAGTGGTGGAACTCGGCGGAGGCCATCTTCGCCAGCTCCGCCTTGTCCGCGAGGGTCGGCGCCAGCTTGGCGTCCTCGGCGAGCCGCTCGAAGGCCGCGAGCTCGCCGTAGGCCAGCGCGCCGAGCAGGTCGACGACCGCGGCGCGGTACTGCGGCTCGGCGGAAGCGGTGGCCCAGTCCTGGGCGGCGATCCCGGTGGCGGGCTCTTCGGCGGGCGTGGCGTTGTCAGGCGTCTCCATGAAGCGCACAATAGCCCGCTCCCCGGCACGCTCAAGGCCCTGGTCAGTCACTGTGACCGCGCCCTCATCGTGAATTCTCCCAACACACATGCGCGAATCCGGGGTACAGTGGTAAAGCGCCTGCTGAGTATGCGGACAAGTTTTCGCACGTTCGGACGTACTCGGTGGGCCGACTCATGAATGAGGATGCCCGGTCGGTGGCCCGACTGGCTCCGACCCGACAGCCCTCCCCGCGCACCCGCAGGAGGGTCCCTCAAGCGGCACGACGCTCGAGCGACGGCAGTGGTCCCGCGCCACCCGACTGTGATCCTTTCCTTGATCCGGTCGGAAGCGAATCGGCACGGTACGACCCCCAGCGTTCGCCTCACGCCGCGTCTCACAGAAGAGGCAGCACCCTGACTACGACTTTCCGAGAGCTCGGAATCCTTCCCGAGACCGCCGAGGCGCTCGAAGCCGTCGGCATCGTCTCCCCCTTTCCCATCCAGGAGATGACCCTTCCGGTCGCCCTCTCCGGCACCGACGTCATCGGCCAGGCCAAGACCGGCACGGGCAAGACCCTCGGTTTCGGTCTGCCGCTCCTGGAGCGCGTCACCGTCCCCGCGGACGTCGAGGCCGGCCGGGCCAAGCCCGAGCAGCTGACCGACGCCCCGCAGGCCCTGGTCGTCGTCCCCACGCGCGAGCTGTGCACCCAGGTCACCAACGACCTGCTGACCGCCGGCAAGGTCCGTAACGTCCGCGTGCTCGCCATCTACGGCGGCCGGGCGTACGAGCCCCAGGTCGAGGCGCTCAAGAAGGGCGTCGACGTCATCGTCGGCACCCCGGGCCGCCTGCTCGACCTGGCCGGCCAGCGCAAGCTGGACCTCTCCCACGTCAAGGCCCTCGTCCTCGACGAGGCCGACGAGATGCTCGACCTGGGCTTCCTGCCCGACGTCGAGAAGATCATGAACATGCTTCCGGCGAAGCGTCAGACCATGCTGTTCTCGGCCACCATGCCGGGCGCGGTCATCGGTCTCGCCCGCCGCTACATGTCGCAGCCGACGCACATCCGCGCCACCTCGCCCGACGGCGAGGGCGTGACCGTCGCCAACATCAAGCAGCACGTCTTCCGCGCGCACTCGATGGACAAGCCGGAGATGGTCTCCCGCATCCTGCAGGCCAACGGCCGCGGGCTCGCGATGATCTTCTGCCGTACGAAGCGCACGGCGGCCGACATCGCCGAGCAGCTGCAGCGGCGCGGCTTCGCGTCCGGCGCGGTCCACGGCGACCTGGGCCAGGGCGCCCGCGAGCAGGCTCTGCGCGCGTTCCGCAACGGCAAGGTCGACGTGCTCGTCTGCACCGACGTCGCCGCCCGCGGCATCGACGTCGAGGGCGTCACGCACGTCATCAACTACCAGTCGCCCGAGGACGAGAAGACGTTCCTCCACCGCGTGGGCCGCACCGGCCGCGCGGGCAACAAGGGCACGGCGGTGACGCTGGTCGACTGGGACGACATCCCGCGCTGGCAGCTCATCAACAAGGCCCTCGGCCTGGACTTCCACGAGCCGGTCGAGACCTACTCCAGCTCCCCGCACCTGTACGAGGAGCTGGACATCCCGGCGGGCACCAAGGGTGTCCTGCCGCGCGCCGAGCGGACCCGTGCGGGTCTGGGCGCGGAGGAGCTCGAGGACCTGGGCGAGCCCGGCGGCCGCGGTGGCCGTGGCGGCCGCAAGCAGGCCGCCCCGGTGGCCGAGGAGCGTCCGGAGCGCACGCGTACCCCGCGCCAGCGTCGCCGTACGCGCGGTGGCTCCGCGTCGGAGGAGACGGCCACGGCCGCCGCTCCGGCAGCGGTCGCCGCTCCGGTGACGGAGGACGCGCCGGCGGAGCCGCGCACCCCGCGTCGCCGTCGCCGTACCCGCACGACCGGGGCGTCGAACGCGCCGGTCGCCCCGATCGCCGAGACGGCCGTCGCCGCTCCGGTCGCGGAGGCCCCCGCCGCCGCTCCGGTCGCCGTCGCCGCCGCCCCCGTGGTCAAGCAGGCCAAGCCGGTGGAGCGGGCCCCGCGGGCCCCGAAGGCCCCGCAGGTCGCCCCCGAGGCCCCGCAGGCTCCGCGCCGCCGCCGGCCGCGCGTCCTGAGGCCCGAGGTCGAGACGGTCGGTTTCCAGACCGTCGAGACCGCGGCCGCCGCACTCGCGGCCGCGGCGCCGGTCACCCCGGTCGCCGAGCCGGTCGCGTCCGTCGCAGCCGTCGCGCCCGTCGCCGAGCCGGTCGTCGAGGAGCCCAAGAAGGCCCCCCGCCGCCGCACGGTGAAGAAGGCCGTCGCGGCCGAGGCCGTCGAGGCCGTAGAGGCCGCCCCCGTGGCGACCGAGGTCGTCGAGGAGCCGAAGAAGGCTCCCCGTCGCCGTACGACCAAGAAGGCCGTCGCGGCCGAGGCCACCGAGGCTCCGGCCGTCGAGACCGCGGTCGAGCCCGTCGTCGAGGAGGCCGCCAAGGCTCCCCGCCGCCGCACGACCAAGAAGGCCGCCGCCGCCCCCGTCGCCGCCGAGGCGCCGGACGCGTCGGAGCCGAAGACGGCGCCCCGTCGCCGCACGGTGAAGAAGGCCGCCGCCGCTCCGGCGGAGGCCGCCGTCGCCGAGGAGGCCCCCAAGGCTCCGCGCCGTCGCACGACCAAGAAGGCCGCTGCCGCGCAGCCCGAGAACTGACGCGCCGTCGCACCTTCCCGGTGGCCCGGTCCCTTCCCAGGGGCCGGGCCACCGTGCCGTCCGGCCGCCGCTGAACAGCGGTTACAGTCCCTGTATGAGCAAGCCCCGGTCCCTGGCGCTGCCACCGCGCACCCGTGCCTACCGGCTCAGCACCACACGCGGCGACTTCGCCGTCCTGGACGCCGCGCCCGAGGGCGAGAGGCGCGGAACGGTACTGCTGCTGCCCGGCTACACCGGCAGCAAGGAGGACTTCCTCGCCCTGCTCGGTCCGCTCGGTGAGCTCGGCTACCGCGCCGTGGCCGTCGACGGGCGCGGCCAGCACGAGACCCCGGGGCCGCGGGGGCGCCACGCCTACAGCCGCCGGGCGCTCGCCCTGGACGTGGTGGCGCAGGCGGCGGTCCTCGGCGACGGTCCGGTGCACCTGCTCGGCCACTCCTTCGGCGGTCTGGTGGCCCGCGCGGCCGCCGAGCTCGCGCCCGGCGCGTTCCGCTCGCTGACCCTGCTCTCCTCGGGGCCGGGCCGGGTCGCCCGCCCGCAGCGGGTCAGGGTCCTGGCGCTGCGCGGCGCGCTCGCGCTGCTGCCCAAGGAGCGGGTCTGGCTGGCGACGCGCTGGCTGGACAGTCGCGGCGAGGAGCCGGGGGCCGCCGACCCGCCGGAGATCGTACGGTTCCTTCGGCGCCGCTGGATGCGCACCCGGATCTCCCAACTGGCGGGCGCAGGGCGGCTGTTGCTGCGCGATCCGGACGGTACGGCACGGCTTGCCGCGCTCCCGATGCCGGTGCACATCGCGTACGGCGCGGAGGAGATGGTCTGGCCCGTGCACGGCCTGGCGGAGGCGGCGGCGCACACGGGCGCGCACCACACGGTGGTCGCGGGCGCGGGCCACTCCCCCAACGTCTCGCACCCTGAGGAGTTGGCGGCCCGGCTCGTGGCGTTCTGGGACGGCCCGAACGCCCACGCGTAGCGGCTAGAACTTCGCCTGAAGGTGCTGCCAGAACCCGTCGCGCAGCGCCCTGCGCAGCGCCGCGTGGCCGCGCAGGGACCGGCTGAGGAGCTTCTCGGCCTCGATCAGGAGGTCCTGGTCGACCGGCCCCGGCAGGTACGGATGTCCCGGTAGCAGCTCGGCCATGGCGTCGCTGCCGCGTTCGGCGATCCACATCGCGGCGATCTGGGCGCCGACGAAGCGGACCTCCTCGCGTGAGGGCGGGGGCTCGCCCTCGTTCTCGTACGTCGTGACGGGCCGTCGGGTGACGTAGGGGCGCCAGAAGTCGAGGTCGAAGGTGCGGCGGCTGTCGACCTCCCAGAGCAGCGGCTCGGCCTGGTTGCGCCCGTCGGCGGCCTCGATGCCCCAGAGGTGGACGCGGGCCCCGTAGCCCTGCGCGGCCTCGACGGCCGAGACGAGGTCCTCGTCGCCGCCGACGAGCGCGGCGTCGCTGATGGCGCGGTGGCGGGCGAGGGACTCCAGGTCGGAGCGGATGAGGGAGTCGACGCCCTTCTGCTGGTTGTTGGCGTTGAGGTTGCCGAGCCGGACCTTGACGTCGGGGAGTTCGGCGATGGACTGCTGCTCGGGGGTGTGGATGCGGCGGCGGGCGCCGTCGTACCAGTAGACGCGCAGCAGGCGGCTGTCGGCGAAGATCGTGCGGGCCTTGTCGATGAAGGCCTCGATGAGCCCTTCGGCGTCGAGGTCGAAGGAGCGGCGGTCCTCGGTGCCCGCGACCAGCAACCCGGCCGCAGCATAGACGTAACCCGCGTCGACGAAGATGGCATGGGTCGAAGGGGTCTTGGCCACTTCGGCGAGCATCCGCCGCAGGAGCTCATTGGTGCGCTCCAGGCGGTCGCCCAGGTCGTGGACCGGGTCGCGAAGAGGGTCGCGGGGCGGCGTGTGAGGTGTCTCGGCGTCGTTCATACCGGCCTCATTCTCCGCCCGCCGTGCGGCCCCCGCCACCATCCCCCACGTTAGTAGTTAGCCATCCGAAAAATTTCCTTAGCGTAGGGAATGTTTGCAGGATGCATCTCGTTGAGCAGTACGTAACAGGCACAACAGTTCTCCATCAGGAGGATCAACTCCAGACGAAGGGAGAAGCCCATGCGCTTCGAAATCCTGCGACTCGACGACATCGACGGCACGCCCGTCGACCGCACCGTCGTGGACGCCGCCTCCGTCAACCGGATCGTGCAGCAGGCCGCCTCGATCGGCCAGCGCATCTGGATCCGCCCGGCCGACAGCACGGCCTCATAACAAGGCAACGCACCGACGCACCGCGCCCCCGCATGGACTCCGACGATCGGAATCCGTACGGGGGCGCAGTGGTGTGCGGAGGGGGTCAGGGCCTTTCGCCCTAGGCCCCCTGAACAACCTGGGTGACGCCGTTGATGATCTGCTGCACGGCGATGGCCGAGAGCATCATGCCCGCGAGCCGGGTCACGAGCACGACACCGCCGTCCTTGATGACGCGGATGATCAGCAGCGAGTAGCGCATGGTCAGCCAGAGCACGACGTGCATGGCGACGATCGCGGCCCAGACCGACACCTGGGCGGAGGCGCCGTCGGCGTGCTGCACGGCGAGGATCACGGAGACGATCGCACCGGGCCCGGCGAGCAGCGGCATGCCGAGGGGCACGAGGGCGACGTTGACGTCCTTGGTCTGCTTCGGCTCGTCGGTCTTGCCGGTGAGCAGGTCGAGCGCGATGAGCAGGAGGAGCAGACCGCCGGCGATCATCAGGGCGGGGACGGAGACGTGCAGATAGGCGAGGATCTGCTGCCCGAGGATCCCGAAGACGGTGATGACGCCGAAGGCGACGGCGACGGCCTGCCAGGCCATCCGCCGCTGCACCTTGGCGGCCCGGCCGGAGGTGAGGGCGAGGAAGATCGGGGTGATCCCGGGGGGATCCATGATCACGAACAGGGTCAGAAACAGCGAGCCGAATACGGCGACGTCGAACACGGTGTGCCTTGCGATGTGGGGTGTACGAGGGTGTGGGTGGGCGTGAGCCCGAGCCGAGGCCCCGCCCGTCCGGAATCCGGCGGCGGGTGACAGGTGACAGGTGTGGCCCGCCCGAGGGCCCGTAGGGGCTCAGGAGGGCTCCCGCAGGGGCCGGAAGACCCGTGCGGGCACGGGGAACCTCCGGCACCGACCCTTGAGGAGGCGGTGGCGGGTTGGGGGCCCTGAGGCCCTAGGCCGGTCCGCCGGCGCCCGGGACCGGGAAGGCCCCCGTGGCGCGGCGCGTGATCTCGCCGTAGATCTCGGGGTCCGTCGTGTACTCGCCGAGCGCGCAGGTCTTGCGGCTGCCGTGGTAGTCGCTGGAGCCCGTGGTGAGCAGCCCGAGCTCCTTCGCGAGCCCGCGCAGCCGCGCCCGCGTCGGCTCGTCGTGGTCCATGTGGTCGACCTCGATGCCGTCGAGGCCCGCCTCCGCGAGGCGTGCGATCGCGGACTCCGGGACGACCTCGCCCCGCTTGACCGCGAGCGGGTGCGCGAAGACCGTGACCCCGCCGGCCGCCTTGACCAGCCGGATCGCCTCGAACGGGTCGAGCTCGTGCTTCCCCACGTACGCCCGACCGCCGTCCGCCAGCCACTCCTGGGTGAACGCCCCGGACACGTCCGGTACGACTCCGAGCTCGACCAGCGCCTCCGCCACGTGCGGGCGGCCGACCGAACCGTCACCCGCGATGCGGGCGACCTGGTCCCAGGTGACCGGGACACCGAGCTCCTGGAGCTTGCCGACCATCGCCCGCGCGCGCGGCACCCGGTCGTCCCTGACCAGCTCGCGCTCGGCGGCCAGCTCGGGCTCGTCGGCGTCGAAGAGGTACGCGAGCATGTGCAGGCCGACACCGTCGACGCGGCAGGACAGCTCGGCGCCGGTCACGAGGGTCAGCCCCTCGGGGAGCGCGGCGATCGCGGCGGCGTGGCCGCGCGTGGTGTCGTGGTCCGTGAGGGCGACGACGTCCAGTCCGGCGGCGGCCGCGTTGCGGACCAGCTCGGCCGGGGTGTCCGTACCGTCCGACGCCGTGGAGTGGGTGTGCAGGTCGATGCGCACGACGCGTTGCTCCAGGGCTCAGGGCGGGCGAACAAGGGGACGCTCCAGCATAACGGGCGAATAAGCCCCACCCGCCCCACAGAACCAAGGCCCCAGGCGTTACGGCCCCCCAGAACCAAGCCCCCACGCCAAGACGGCCGCGCATCCCAAGGCGCGAGGCGGCTCCAGACCCCTGGTCCTCAGGCTGCCCCGCTCTACGTCAGCAGACGCGGCGTCAGCGCCCCGCACGGGAGGAGTTCGACCTCCGCGCCCGCGTCGCGCAGGTCCGTCAGGACCAGTTCGTCGTACATCAGCAGGCCCGACTGCTCCGGCCACACGATCGCCCACAGCCACAGCCCGCGCGCCTCCCCCGCGAAGACCGCGCGGTCCTGCGGGGTGCCGGTCACATGCCACAGGGGTGTCGGGCGGCCGGCGGCGAGGACCTTGGTCTGGGCGGGCTTGTCGATGGACAGGCCGGCTCCGGGGTCCGGGCCGTCGAGCCCGGCGTACCGCGCGCCGAGTCCGACGCCCAGCTCCTCGGCCACGAGCAGCAGCTCACCGATTCCGCCGAGCGGACCGGGACCCGAGCAGGCGACGGCGGTCGCGCGTCCTCCGCTGCGGTCGTCACCGGCGTACGCGACCCCGGTGAAGAGCCAGCCGACAGGTAGGGGCCACGGCATCCAGACCGGCACCTCGGCCCGGTGCACGACGACACCGAGGGCCTCGACACTGGGCGGGATCACGGGCTGCAGCGGGTGCACCGGGCCATGCACGGCGCACTGCCAGGAGTCGGCAAAAAGACCGGGCGCCCTGACCCGGCCACCGCACCTCGGGCAACTGGGTTCGCCCCTCATAGAGCCCAACGGTCCTACCCCTCCGCGCCCGCGTCAAGGACGATCACCCGTCCGGACCGACCAGTTCACCCCGAGTGGCAGGCGCGGAGGGACCGAGCGGCGGCTCCCGCGCTCCGGCAGGCCCCCTCAGAGCACGGTCCGATCAGTCCAACGTCACCGAGCGCCGCAGCGGATCGCGCAGGTCCGTGCCGTTGGCCAGCCAGCGCTCCTGGAGCGCCTCCGCGCCGTGCACCCGCTTCCACGCCGCCTCGTTCGACGTCATCGGCAGCAGCGGCAGGAACCGGACCGGGTCCATCGGGTCGTCCAGGTCCAGGTCCTCCACCAGGCCACCCGGCTCCGCCACGAGGACCGAGCTGAACGGAGCCCCGGGCCAGAGCGGTTCGCCCACGTCGAGCGAGGCGCCGGCCGCCACGACCACGCCCTCGACCTGAGGGGTCGAGGCGAGGACCGCGAGCGGGCGCAGCACCTTGTCGGTGTCGGCGAGCCCGACCCGTACCGAGAGGACCAGCTCCGCGCGCGGGCCCTTCACCGGGTCGGCGAGCGCGGCCGTCGGATCGGTCATCGGATGGGCGGACATGCCGAGGGTGGCGTACCGCACGACATCGCCGTCGACGAAGCGGAGCACCTCGATCCGATCCGTACCCAGAAACGTCACTGCGGCGCGCGCGTCCGGTTCACCAAGTGCCGAACGCAGCCGGGCCTCGACCAGAGCAAGAACTTCTCCCATGCGGCGAGCATAAAGCGCGTATGAAACGGGCAAAGAAAGGGATTGACCCTCTGTCGGCTGATAGTCTTGGCCGCTGGTCGGTACTCCCGACCACTCGTCATCCCCCAAGGGGGACCGGCCGGAGGAGGTGGGGCTGCGTGGATCGAAGTCGATCGGGCAGTACCAACCGCTCTTCCGCCCCGCACCTGAGCCCGGTGCGTTTCTCCCGGTGATCTGAGGCCTTCCGCAACCGGTCCGCCCACCGTCACCCGGCATCTCGCACGACGGAAGAGCACTTCGCCTTTGCCTGTCTGTAGCGAACGCCGTCACCGCGATCCCGCGGTGCCGCCCGCTTTGTGGACGACGTAGCTCCACGTCCTCATTCCGGGCTGTGCCACGCCTCGCCGACGGCTTCTCCGTGAAGGAGCATGCCAAATGTCGATGATCCGTGACCTGCGCGCCGCGGTCCGCCCCTCCCTGCGCACCTCCCTGCGCAAGCCCACCACCGCCGGTACCGCCTCGCCGTACGCCAACTACGACGCGACCCGTGACCCCTCCGCCTCCAGCGCCGTCGTCGACTGCGCCGTCTACCGCGACGGCCGCCGCGTGGACGACCGTGCCTGCCTGACGCCGCGTGGCGCGATGCGCCAGGTACGGGAGAGCGGCGGCTTCGCCTGGATCGGTCTCCACGAGCCGACCGAGGCCGAATTCGCCGGTATCGCCGCCGAGTTCGGGCTCCACCCGCTCGCCGTCGAGGACGCCGTCCACGCCCACCAGCGGCCGAAGCTGGAGCGGTACGACGACACCCTCTTCACCGTCTTCAAGACGATCCACTACGTCGAGCACGCCGAGCTGACCGCCACCAGCGAGGTCGTCGAGACCGGTGAGGTGATGTGCTTCACCGGCCCCGACTTCGTCATCACCGTCCGGCACGGCGGGCAGGGCTCCCTGCGCAACCTCCGCCACCGCCTCCAGGGCGAGCCCGAGCTCCTGAGCAAGGGCCCCTCGTCCGTCCTGCACGCCATCGCCGACCACGTCGTCGACGGGTACATCGCGGTCGCCGACGCCGTCGAGCTGGACATCGACCAGATCGAGATCGATGTCTTCTCGCCGCCTGCGAAGGGCTCCACGCGCGGCACGGACACCGGGCGGATCTACCAACTCAAGCGTGAGGTACTGGAGTTCAAGCGGGCGGTCACCCCGCTGATGCGCCCGATGCAGCTGCTGAGCGAGCGGCCGATGCGGCTGGTGGACCCGGACATCCAGAAGTACTTCCGTGATGTCGCCGACCACCTCGCACGCGTGCAGGAGCAGGTCGTCGGCTTCGACGAGCTGCTCAACTCGATCCTCCAGGCCAACCTGGCGCAGGCGACGGTCACGCAGAACGAGGACATGCGCAAGATCACGTCCTGGGCGGCCATCATCGCCGTCCCGACGGCGGTCTGCGGTGTGTACGGCATGAACTTCGACCACATGCCCGAGCTGGAGTGGAAGTACGGGTACCCGATGGTGCTCGTCGGCATCACGGCGATCTGTTTCGCCATCCACCGCACCCTGAAGCGCAACGGCTGGCTCTAGCGACACGGCCGGCCAGCCAGCGGTGCCGGCTCTCGATAGGCTGCGGGCATGACAGACACGCTGCTCGGGCCCGCCCTCGTCGAGGAGGCCACGAAGAAGTCCGGCCTCATCTGGGTCCGGGGCGAAGCCGCCCAGGCCCGGGCGCTGTGGCACGTCTGGCACGAGGGCGCGGCGCACGTCGTCGGCGACGGTCCGGGCGAGCAGCCCCTGCCGGGGCTCGTCGCGGGCGCGACGGCCGAGGTCACGGTCCGCAGCAAGGACAAGGGCGGCCGGATCGTCGCCTGGACGGCGGCGGTCTCCGAGCTGGCTCCGGGTACGGAGGAGTGGGACGCCGCGGTCGCCGAGCTGAAGGGCAAGCGCCTCAACGCGACGGACGGCGAGGCCATGCCGGAGCGGTGGGCGCGCGAGTGCCGGGTGCTCCGACTGGCTCCGCTGGACTCGACGACCGACCTGCCGACCGGCTCCCTCGCGGCGGTACCGCAGCCCTCCGACGCCGTCACCCGCCGCCCCGCCCCGGCGGCCCTGCCCCGCCTGCTGCTCAAGCGCCGCAAGCGCTGAGCGCGGCGCCGCCCCGGCGCGACGTCCTGGTGCGCGATCCCTGATCCTCGTGGAACCTGGCTGGAAGCAGACGCATCTGTTCAGGTGACAGCGGTGAACTCCAGGAGTCGGGGCATCACATGACGGACGACCACGAGGAGCCTCGCAGCCGGCGGCGGAATTCCGTCGGTCTCGTCGCCACGGCCGTCTGTCTGGCCGTCGTCGGCGCGGCCACCGTCTGGTCGGCGAGCGGCGACGACGCGCACGACTCCTCGCGCGACACCGGCAACCCCGCCCCCACCGCGCCCGTCGCCCCGCTCTCCCCCGGCGCTCCGACCTCCGGCGCCACCGCCTCCGGCGCACCGGAGAAGCCCGCCCCCGGCCCGGACGCCCGCCCCTTCACCCTCGTCGCGACCGGCGACATCATCCCGTACCCCTCGATCATCCAGCGGGCCGCGTCGGACGCGGAGGGCGGCGGCCACGACTTCCGGAAGATACTCGCGGGCGTCAAGCCCGTCGTCTCCGGCGCCGACCTGGCGATCTGCCACCACGAGATCCCCTACGGGCAGCCCGGCGGCCCCTACACGGGCTACCCCACCTTCACCGCGCCCCACCAGCTCGCCGACGCCCTCAGGGAGACCGGGTACGAAGGCTGCTCGACCGCCTCGAACCACACCCTCGACGCCGGTTTCGCCGGTCTGCGGCGGACCCTCGACGGGCTCGACCGGGTGGGCCTGAAGCACGTCGGCTCGGCACGCACCGCCGAGGAGGCCAAGGCACCCGCCTGGTACACGGCCGGCGGAGCGAAGGTGGCGCAGCTGTCGTACACGTACGGGACGAACGGCATCCCGCTCCCCGAAGGCAAGCCCTGGGCGGTCAACCTGACCGACCGGCAGCGGATCGTCGACGACGCGCGGGCCGCACGGCGGGCGGGCGCGCAGGTGGTCCTGCTCAGCATCCACTGGGGCACCGAGTGGCAGGAGGCCCCCGACGCGGTGCAGCGCGAGCTCGCGCAGGCCCTCACGGCCTCCCGCACGGACGGCCTGCCCGACATCGACCTCGTCCTCGGGACGCACAACCACGTGCCCCAGCCGTACGAGAAGGTCAACGGCACCTGGGTGGTCTACGGCATGGGCGACCAGGTCGCCAGCTTCTACACGGCCGACAAGGCGCGCGGCAACATGTCCTCGATCCCGCGGTTCACCTTCGGGCCCTCGGCGGCGCACCCGGGGCGGTGGACGGTGACGAAGGCCGAGTACCTCACGCAGTACTCCGACATGGGGCCGCCGTTCCGGGTGGTGTGCGCCTCGTGCGACACGCGCCACCCGGCGGTCGACGCCCGCGTCACCGAGGCCGTGATGTCCCGGGGCGCGGCGGCCCACGGGCTGACCCGCGCCACGAAGTAGCCCACCGGGCCCGGCGGGGTCAGGTGCGCGGCAGCTGCTTGCCGTAGTCGAGCGTCTCGCCCGGTGCGGGGGCCTCCAGCGAGAAGTCCTTGTCCCACTCGGAGAGCACGACCACGCCCGCCCCGCCGCCCCGCGCGAACTGGAGCGGGAACGGGGTGCCCTCCAGAGCGACGTCGAGCGTGCCGCCCATGCCGTCCTCGCCGCCCTTGACCTTGACCGTGCGGATGCCGCCGATCTTGTCGCGGTCGCCCTTCACCACGTCACCGTGCAGGCCGATGAGACCGTCCAGGAGCAGGTCCATGTCGGTGAAGCCGCGCAGCTGCTTGTACGAGGGGTCGTCCTGCGGCACCTTCACGTACTTGTCGTCGAGCTTGTCGGCGGCCTCGCTGTCGGTCTCGGAGGCGTCCGAGCCGCCCGAGCCGCCCGTGGGCGCGGCGGACGGCTTGCCGTCCTCGCCGTGCGTCCAGAAGGCCGCGTCGGCCTTCATGTAGAGCGCGTCACCGATCCGCAGCAGCTCGAAGGTGCTGTTCTTCGTCGTGACCGAACCGGTCGCGCCGTCGTCCTTGAGCCGCATGTTCAGCTTGAACGTGCCGCCCTTGCTGACGAGGGTCCCGGCGAGCCGGACCGCCTTCGCACTGTCCGCCGCCGCCTGCGCCTTCTCCTCGATGGCGTCGGGGGCCAGCTTCCCGACGCCGTTCGTCCCCTCGTCCGGGTCCTCCGCGCAGGCGCCGAGTCCCGCCGCGAGGCCGGCGCACAGCGCCAGCGGCAGGACGACCCTGCGGATGCGCGATGCAGTGAGGAGTGCGGTCACCGGCGCGGCCTCTCGTCTGTCGTCGACGCCGTCGATGGCGGCGTCGATGGTGGGGGGACGGCAGCACGCAGCGTACCCGGGCCGCGGGCCGTCGCCGCAGGCAGCCGTACGGGTGCTCTCGCCCGGGCGCCACGGATGGGCACGGGCTAGCCTGAATCCGGCATACCTCAGCATTGACCCGAATCGTGCGGCACCGAGGAGGCGCGTGGCATGGCGGCAGGCGCCCCCCGGATCTTCGTCTCGCACCTCGCCGGTGTCCCGGTCTTCGACCCCAACGGCGACAAGGTCGGCCGTGTCAGCGACATCGTCGCCATGCTCCGGGTGGGCCGCCGGCCGCCCCGGCTGCTCGGCATGGTGGTGGAGGTGCTCACCCGCCGCCGGATCTTCGTGCCGATGACCCGGATCACCGGCGTCGAGTCCGGCCAGGTCATCACGACGGGCGTGGTCAACATGCGCCGCTTCGAGCAGCGCCCGACCGAGCGGCTCGTCCTCGGCGAACTCCTCGACCGCCGCGTCCGGCTCGTCGGGCCCTCGGGGGAGGAAGGTGAGGAGGTCACCGTCCTCGACATCGCCGTCCAGCAGCTCCCCGCCCGCCGCGAGTGGGAGATCGACAAGGTCTTCGTCCGGCGCGGCAAGCCCGGCGCCCTGCGCCGCAAGGGCGAGACGTTCACCGTCGAGTGGTCGGCCGTCACCGGCTTCTCCCTGGAGGAGGAGGGGCAGGGCGCGGAGAGCCTGGTCGCCACCTTCGAGCGGCTGCGCCCCGCCGACCTGGCCAACGTGATGCACCACCTCTCCCCCAAGCGGCGCGCCGAGGTCGCGGCCGCCCTGGACGACGACCGGCTCGCCGACGTCCTGGAGGAGCTGCCGGACGACGACCAGGTCGAGATCCTGGGGAAGCTGAAGGAGGAGCGCGCGGCGGACGTCCTGGAGGCGATGGACCCGGACGACGCGGCCGACCTGCTCTCCGAGCTGCCGGAGGAGGACAAGGAGCGGCTGCTCGCCCTGATGCGGCCCGACGACGCGGCCGACGTCCGCCGGCTCCTCGCGTACGAGGAGCGGACCGCCGGCGGTCTGATGACGACGGAGCCGATCGTGCTCCGGCCGGACGCCACGGTCGCGGACGCCCTGGCCCGTGTACGGCAGCAGGACCTCTCTCCGGCGCTCGCGGCGCAGGTGTACGTGTGCCGGCCGCCCGACGAGACGCCGACGGGCAAGTACCTGGGCATGGTGCACTTCCAGCGGCTGCTGCGGGATCCGCCGTTCACGCTGGTCAGCTTGCTGGTCGACAGCGACCTGCCGCCGCTCGGCCCGGACACGCCGCTGCCCGCCGTCGCCGGCTATCTCGCCGCGTACAACATGGTCGCGGCGCCGGTGGTGGACGAGAGCGGGTCGCTGCTGGGCGCGGTCACCGTGGACGACGTACTCGACCATCTGCTGCCGGAGGACTGGCGCGAGACCGACTTCCACGAGGAGGGGGTGACGCATGGCGGGTGAGCGCACTCAGGACCGGGAGCGGGAGCGCGAGAAGGAGCGCGAACGGGAGCGGGAGCGGGAGCGGTCCATGCCCCGTATCCGGCTCGATCTGCCGCGCGAGCGGCGGGCGCGGCTGCTGCCGGAGTACGACCCGGAGGCCTTCGGCCGGTTCTCGGAGCGGATCGCGCGCTTCCTGGGCACGGGGCGGTTCATCGTCTGGATGACGATCACGATCATCATCTGGGTGCTGTGGAACATCTTCGCCCCGTCGTCGCTCAAGTTCGACGAGTACCCGTTCATCTTCCTGACGCTCGCCCTGTCGCTCCAGGCCTCGTACGCGGCCCCGCTGATCCTCCTCGCCCAGAACCGGCAGGACGACCGCGACCGGGTCAATCTCGAACAGGACCGCAAGCAGAACGAGCGGTCCATCGCCGACACCGAGTACCTGGCGCGGGAGATCGCGGCGCTGCGGATGGGCCTGGGCGAGGTGGCCACCCGGGACTGGATCCGCTCGGAGCTGCAGGACCTGATCAAGGAGATGGGGGAGCGCCGCGATCTATTCCCCTCAGGTGACGATCGGGTACGTGACGTACCTGACCGCTGACGGGTCTTTCCGGCGCCGGTGGTCGGCGCCGTACCATCTCCATATGGCTACGGAAGACGCGGTGCGCGAAGCACTGGCGACGGTGAACGACCCCGAGATCAACAAACCGATCACCGAACTGGGCATGGTCAAGTCGGTGGAGATCGGATCCGACGGCAAGGTCGCCGTCACGGTCTACCTCACCGTCTCCGGCTGCCCGATGCGGGACACGATCACGCAACGCGTCACGGACGCGGTGGCGCGGGTGGAAGGTGTCACCGGCGTCGACGTCACGCTGGACGTGATGAGCGACGAGCAGCGCAAGGAGCTGGCCTCGGCCCTGCGGGGCACGACCGCCGAGCGCGAGGTCCCGTTCGCCAAGCCCGGCTCGCTGACCCGGGTGTACGCGGTCGCCTCCGGCAAGGGCGGCGTCGGCAAGTCCTCCGTGACCGTGAACCTGGCGGCGGCGATGGCCGCCGACGGGCTGAAGGTCGGTGTCGTCGACGCCGACATCTACGGGCACTCGGTCCCCCGCATGCTGGGTGTGGACGGCCGTCCCACCCAGGTCGAGAACATGATCATGCCGCCGTCGGCGAACGGCGTGAAGGTCATCTCCATCGGCATGTTCACCCCGGGCAACGCTCCGGTGGTCTGGCGCGGCCCGATGCTCCACCGCGCGCTGCAGCAGTTCCTCGCGGACGTGTACTGGGGCGACCTGGACGTCCTCCTGCTCGACCTGCCCCCGGGCACGGGCGACATCGCGATCTCGGTGGCGCAGCTCGTGCCGAACGCGGAGATCCTCGTCGTCACGACCCCGCAGCAGGCGGCGGCCGAGGTCGCCGAGCGGGCCGGCTCGATCGCCGTCCAGACCCACCAGAAGATCGTCGGCGTCGTCGAGAACATGTCGGGCCTGCCGTGCCCGCACTGCGACGAGATGGTCGACGTGTTCGGCACGGGCGGCGGCCAGAAGGTCGCGGAGGGCCTGACGAAGACCACGGGCGCGACGGTCCCGGTCCTGGGCTCCATCCCGATCGACGTCCGTCTGCGCGAGGGCGGCGACGAGGGCAAGCCGGTCGTCATCACCGACCCGGACTCCCCTGCGGGCTCGGCCCTCCGCTCGATCGCCTCGAAGCTGGGCGGCCGCGCCAGGGGCCTGTCGGGCATGAGCCTGGGCATCACGCCGCGCAACAAGTTCTGAACCGAGAGAAGGGCGCCCCCGATTCGGGGGCGCCCTTTTCGCGTTCCTCAGGTTCCTGACGCGTTCCTACGAGGCGTACGCCTCAAGGTCCTGGACCCCCGCGAACCCCAAGCCGTACGCGCTCATGCCCCGCCCGTACGCCCCGATGTGCACCGCCCCGGCGGACCCGGCGAGAACCCAGCCGAACTCGGACTCCCGGTAGTGGAACGGCATCGGCACCCCGTCCACGGGCAGCGAGAGCGTCGACCACTCCGGGCCCGTCAGGTCGTCCGCCAGCTCGAAGGCCGTCTCCGTCTGCTGGTCCAGCCAGTCGTCGCGCAGCGCGTGGTCCAGCTGCGCGGGCCAGGTGTACGCCAGGAGTCCGGAGCCGGCCAGCCAGGCGGCGGAGGAGACCGTGGTGGCGTCGAGGACGCCCGTACCGTCGCCGGTCCTGCGCACCGGGCTCGCGGCGACCGTCACGACGACCGCGAAGCGCTCCTTCTCGACCCCGCTCGCGTCGGACTTTATCGACGGCTCGTCCCCGTGGCCCATCGACCCGTGCTGGACGGTCCCGTCGGCCGCCGTGCCGACCTGCATCAGCCAGCGCGCTCCGGTGAACGCGTCGTCAAGTCCGTACCAGGTGAAGGGTGCGCGCAGATAGCCTTCGGCCGCGCGCCGGGCAGCGGGCACTCCCTCCACCCGACTCGTCGTCTCCATCTCGGCCGCCTCCTCGATCCGTCGTGTCCGCGGCGGCGGACAACAGATGGAGGATAGCCACCGGCTCACGCCAGGTCGTGTCAGCCCAGGTGATCAGGTCGCGTCGGAGTCGTACGGCGGCCGCTCGCCGCCGTCCGGCTTGTCCTGCTTCTTCAGCAGGTCCGGCGAGCCGTTGACGGTCGCCGGGACCGAGGCGGCCGCGGGGGACGGCTCCGGCTCGCGGCCGTTGACCGCGTCGGCGACCTCGTTCATCTCCTTCTTGAGGTCGAAGCTGCTGCGCAGCTCCTTCAGCTCCTTGAGGTCCTCGTTCCCGTCCAGCTGCTTGCGCAGGAAGGTCTTGGGATTGAGGTCCTCGAACTCGAAGTCCTTGAACTCGGGCCCCAGCTCGGTACGGATGTCCTGCTTGGCGCTCTCGGAGAACTCGCGGATCTTGCGGATGAACCGCGAGGCGTCCTGGATGACCTTCGGCAGCTTGTCCGGGCCGAAGATGAGCACGGCGAGGACCACGAGCGTCACGAGCTCGAGTATGCCTAGGTCGTTGAACACCTTGCTGCTCCTTACGCGGGGTCCGGGGCCCGCTCCACGGTACCCGCCGAAACAGCCGGGCGGGTACCTTGCGGTGTCTCCCACATGGCGCTCAGTCGCCCTGCGAGGAACCGAGCGTCAACGTCTTGGTCTGTTCCTTGCCACCGCGCTTCAACGTCAGCTCCAGCCGGTCGCCCGGGCGGTGGGCGCGGATCTTCACGATCAGCTCCTCGCCGCTGTGCACCCGCTGGCCGTCGACCTTGGTGATGACGTCACCGGGCCGGATGCCCGCCTTGGCCGCCGGGCCGCCCGGGGTGATCGAGGCGCTGCCGTCCTTGCCCTTGTCGCCGACCCGCGCGCCGTCGCCGTTGAACTGCATGTCGAGGCTCACACCGATGACGGGGTGGGTGGCCTTGCCGGTGTTGATCAGCTCCTCGGCGACCCGCTTGCCCTGGTTGATGGGGATGGCGAAGCCGAGGCCGATGGAGCCCGACTGGGCGCCCTCGCCGCTCTCGCCGCCACCGGCCGCGCGGATGGCGCTGTTGATGCCGATGACCCGCGCCTTGGAGTCGACCAGAGGGCCGCCCGAATTGCCCGGGTTTATCGGCGCGTCGGTCTGGAGGGCGTCGACGTAGCTGACGTCGCTGCCGTCGCCCTTCTCGCCGCCGGCGGTGATCGGGCGCTCCTTGGCGCTGATGATGCCGGAGGTGACGGTGTTCTGGAGGTCGAAGGGGGCGCCGATGGCGACGACCGGGTCGCCGACCCGGACGTCGTCCGAGTTGCCGAGCGGGAGGGGCTTGAGGCCCGACACCCCGGTGACCTTGACGACGGCGAGGTCGTAGCCGCTGTCCTTGCCGACGAGCTTGGCGCTCGCGGTCTCGCCGCTGCTGAAGGTGACGCTGATGTCGCCGGAGGCGGCGGCCGCGTCGACCACGTGGTTGTTGGTGAGGATGTGGCCCTGGGTGTCCAGGACGAAGCCCGTGCCGGTACCGGAGGAACCGGCACCGCTGACGTGCAGGGTGACCACGCTCGGCAGGGCGCTTGCGGCGATCCCGGCGACGGACTCGGGGGCGCGGTCGCCGCCCTCGACGTCCGCCTGGGGCAGCTCGACGGTGGTGATGCCGCCGTTGCGCTCGACGTACGCGCCGATGGCGCCGCCGACGACGCCGGTGATCAGGGCGAAGATCAGCGCCCCGACGAGCGCGAGCCCGCGGCGGGAGCGGCGGGGCTTGCCGAGCGGCTCGGCCCCGACGGTCAGCGGCGCGGCGGGCGCGCCGGCGGCACCGGGCGCTCCCCAGGGGTCGTACTGCACCCACTGCGCGGGCTGCGGGACGGGGGCGGTCGACTGCGGGACGGCCTGCGGGGGAAGGGCCTGTGGCGGGACGGCCTGCGGCGGGACGGCCTGCGGCGGCGGTGCGGGCACGCCGTGGGCCGGAGTCGCCACCGGTCGCTGGACGGGCGGCGCGGGCGCCCAGGGCCCGGGCCCTCCGTAGGGCGGAGTCCGGTACTCATCGGGCTCGTGCAGCGGCTGGGGCTGCGCGTGCGACTGCGCCTGCGCGGTGACCTGGTCCTGCGGCTCGACCGGCGGCCCGGCCGGCACCTGCCCCCGCGGCTCGACCGGAACCTCCGTCGGCGCCAGGTCCTGCGGCTCGGTCTTGACCTCGGGCACCGCCTGCTGCTCGACCGGCGCCTCGGTGGCGCCTGCCTGCTGCGGTACGGGGGTGGGTGCCGGCGCGGGCTGCGCGTCCGGGGTCGCGGGGGCGGCGAGGGTGAAGTCACCCTCGTCCGCGACCGGCGGTTCCGGTATCTCCCCGGCCTCCGGCCGCGTACTCGTCGGCCGACTCCACCACTTCGGCTTCTGGCCGGTCGACTTCCCGTCGTTCATGCTCTCCCCGCAACAGCTGACCTGTCCGCGCCCGCCTCACGGCGGGCGCCCGTGCCGAGGATTCAACCAGGTCCCGGCTCAGCGGTGGGACGTGAGCGGGGTCGTCGTCGGGTTGGCGTCCGCGAGCGCGGTCGGGGACGGGGCGGGACGCGGGCCGCCCAGCGGGTTGTACGCGGACGTGAACGCCAGGCGCAGCGCCGGGCCCGTGGGTCGTACGAACGGGGAGAGCTCGAAGACCGACTGGCCGGACGTCCCCTGGAGCTGGAGGGCGACGGCCGGGGTCGGCTCGCCGGGAACCAGGGGTCCGGAGGCCACCGTGCCGGTGGTCGAGCCGACGCCGATCGGGCTCTCCGACGAGCCGATGGACGTCCGCTCCTCCGTGCGCCCGCCGCGTCCGGCGGTCGTGCCCGCGTTCGTCGCCGTGCCCGTACCGGAACCCGTGCCCGTGCCGGTGACCGAGCCGACGCCCGGGCCGGTGGCGGAGGTGCGGAGCGGGGTGACGTTCGTACCCGTGCCCTCGCCGCGCGCGCCGACGTTCGGCGTCGCCTCCAGGGGCAGGGCTCCGCCGAGCGCTATCGCGGCGAACGAGACCGCGCTGGCGGCAGCGATGCCGAAGCGCCGGCCGCGCCAGGACGAGCGGTCGCCGTCGGGTCGGCCGACCGCGTGGATACGGAAACCGGAGTGGTGCGGGGAGACCGGAACGGCCGTCGCGAAGCCGTCCGACCTCACTCCGCCGATGCCTCCTCCGACACCTCCGCCTCCGCCGAGGCCGAAGAGATCGTCGAAGGGTCCTCGACGGTCGTCACCCCCCGGTTCGCCAGGGCCCCCGGGCAACCCCTGAAGGCGTGCGAGGAGCCCTTCCGAGGGCGGTGGGGGTGCGGTGGAGGCGAAGACGCTCTTCAGCCGGCGCTGGGCGTCGGCCTCCGCCTTGCATTTGGCACAGGTCGCGAGGTGCGCGAGGACCCGCTCGCGGGCGTCGTGGCCGAGCTCCCCGTCGACCAGAGCGGCGAGTCGGTCCCCGAGGTGCTGCTCCGCGGGGGTCGGGCCGGCAGGACTGATGCTCACGCCGTTCCGCCCTCCCAGCCGACGGCGGCCAGCGCGCGCTCCGCCCGGGCCTCGGGGGAGCGGTGCTTGAGCGCCTTGCGCAGGTGCGAGCGGCCGCGGTGGATGCGGCTGCGGACCGTGCCGAGCTTCACGCCGAGGGTGGCGGCGATCTCCTCGTACGACAGCCCCTCGATGTCACAGAGGACGACCGCGGCCCGGAACTCGGGCGCGAGGGTGTCGAGGGCCTGCTGCACGTCCGCGTCGAAGTGCGTGTCGTTGAACGCCTGCTGCGGGGAGGGCTCGCGGCTGGGCAGCCGCTCGGCCGCGTCGTCGCCGAGCGCGTCGAACCGGATCCGCTGCTTGCGGCGGACCATGTCGAGGAAGAGGTTGGTGGTGATGCGGTGCAGCCAGCCCTCGAAGGTGCCCGGCGTGTACGTCGACAGCGAGCGGAAGACGCGGACGAAGACCTCCTGCGTGAGGTCCTCGGCGTCGTGCTGGTTGCCGGTCAGCCGGTAGGCGAGGCGGTAGACCCGGCCGCTGTGCGTGCTGACGATCTCCTCCCAGGTGGGCGGAGTCCACGCCTGCGATTCCGCATCCGATGCGAAGGTCGCGGTGGTGGGAGCGGAGTCGGCGGTGTGGATTCGGTCAGCGGTGTTTGTCACGGATTTCGGCTCACCCGCCGACCTGAGAAGACGCCGAAGCACTCCTCCCCGATCCACAGGCGCAGCCGCACCTCCCCTGTCGGCTCTGGTGGTGTCCAGTGGAGCCCCTACCATAGCCACCTCGCCCGTTAGCTCCGGATAAGAATCTTTACGCGAATTTGGGGACCGGATCCTCCGTGCCCCTCCTCGCCGCCCTGCCTCCTATGAACGCGCGGTCCCATCTGCGGGTTCCCGGGTGCAGCGGATACAGTCACCGTTGCGCCAACTACGGGGACAGGAGAGGGCCATTACCGCCAACCGGCCGACGAGCTGGGCGTTCGCCGACGCCTTTGTCGCCGAGGACGAAGCGCTGCGCTGGGCCCGTGACCGGGCCCGGGAGACAGGGCTGCCCTCGGTGTCACCGGGCACCGGCGCCGCTCTGCGCCTGCTGGCCGCGACGGCGGACGCGAAAGCGGTGGCCGAAATCGGTACGGGCACGGGCGTGTCCGGGATCTATCTGCTGCACGGGATGCGGCCGGACGGGGTCCTGACGACGGTGGACCTGGAGCCGGAGCGCCAGCAGTTCGCGAAGACGGCGTTCCGTGCGGCGGGCTTCGCGGGGAACCGGGCGCGTTTCATCCCGGGCCGCGCGCTGGACGTCCTGCCCCGACTCGCGGACGGCGGGTACGACCTCGTGTTCTGCGACGGCGACCGGCTGGAGTGCCTGGACTACCTCGCTGAATCGTTGCGCCTGCTGCGACCGGGCGGTCTGGTCTGCTTCGAGGGCGTCTTCGCGGACGGCCGTACGGTCGACTCGGGGGCGCAGCCGGCGGAGGTGCTCCGGATACGGGAGCTGCTGCGGGCGGTCCGGGAGAGCCAGGAGCTGCTGCCCTCCCTGCTGCCGGTCGGCGACGGCCTGCTCTGCGCGGTTCGCCGGGGCTGACGGCCGCCCTCGCCCGCTCCGTACGTCCCCACCTCGCCCCTCAGGGGCCGCACCCGTCCCTTGGACACCCCCCGACACACCCCTGCCCCGGCGCGGTGGGTACCGTGCCGGGGCAGGGGCGGACAATCCTGGCTTGTCGAGTCAGCCGACTACCTGCTTCAGGGCGTCGCCGAGGGCTTCGGCCTCGTCCGGGGTCAGCTCGACGACAAGCCGACCGCCGCCTTCGAGCGGAACGCGCATGACGATGCCCCGCCCCTCCTTGGTCACCTCGAGCGGGCCGTCGCCCGTCCGCGGCTTCATGGCCGCCATGCTTGTTCCCCTTCCTGAAACCAGCTCTTCGTCAGCCGACGGCCCCTGATCGGGAGCACACGTCACCGGCATCGAACACATTGCTTCCAGGTCATTATCCCGCATCGGAGGACCCGATGACCAACATCAGACTGCATCGCTTGCGCAACGCGCTTCCGCAAAACCGCCCAATTCGGCGATCGGCCTGCGATACTTCGCCGCCATCGCGCCACCAGCACCCTTCAGGTCTTTGACGCAGGTCACATGTGCGGGGTGGGTGATCTCCGCCATGCTGGGCCAGTCAGGGACGCAATGACGCGAAGGGAAGCCGCGATGGCCGACACCGTGCTGTACGAAGTGACCGACGGACTCGCCACGATCACGCTCAACAGGCCCGAGGCCATGAACGCGATGAACGTCGAGGCGAAGCTCGCCCTGCGGGACGCCGTGGAGGCGGCGGGCGCGGACACGGCCGTACGGGCGGTGCTGCTGACGGCGGCGGGCGACCGGGCGTTCTGCGTGGGGCAGGACCTGAAGGAGCACGTGGGCCTGCTGCTCCAGGACAAGGAGTCCGGGTCGCAGGCGACGATGAACACCGTCCGGGACCACTACAACCCGATCGTCCGGGCGCTGACCGGCATGAAGAAGCCGGTGGTGGCGGGCGTGAACGGCGTCGCGGCCGGGGCCGGCTTCGGCTTCGCGCTCGCGGCCGACTACCGGGTGGTCGCGGAGACCGCCGCGTTCAACACCTCCTTCGCGGGCGTGGCCCTCACCGCGGACTCCGGCGTGTCGTGGACGCTGCCGCGGCTGATCGGCGCGAGCCGCGCCTCCGACCTGTTGCTCTTCCCGCGCTCGATCACCGCGCAGGAGGCGTACGAGCTGGGCATCGTGAACAGGCTCGTCCCGGCCGCCGACCTGGCCGAGGAGGCCCTGAAGGTCGCCCGCACCCTGGCCGAGGGCCCGACGGTGGCGTACGCGGCGCTGAAGGAGTCCCTGGCGTACGGCGCGGACCACTCGCTGACGGAGGCCCTGGAGAAGGAGGACGAGCTCCAGACGGCGGCGGGCGCCTCGGAGGACCACACGATCGCGGTGCAGGCCTTCCTGGCGAAGGAGAAGCCGAAGTACGTCGGCCGCTGAAACCGAGCACCCCGGGGCGCCGACCAACTGGCCGACAGCCGACCGGCCCTACCAGCCGACCGCCGCCAGCTAGACGGCGCCCCGGGACACGCAGTCCTTGAGGTGGTCGTCGACCAGGCCGCAGGCCTGCATCAGGGCGTAGGCCGTGGTCGGGCCGATGAAGCGGAGGCCGCGCTTCTTCAGGGCCTTGGAGAGCGCCGTCGACTCGTCCGTCACGGCCGGGACGTCCACGGTCGTCAGGGGGGCCGGGCGGGTCTTCGGGTCAGGGGCGTGGGACCAGATCAGGGCGTCCAGCTCTCCGGGGGCCCACTCGGCGAGCACCTTGGCGTTCGCCATGGTCGCGTCGATCTTCGCGCGGTTGCGGATGATGCCCTCGTCCGTGAGGAGCCGCTCCCGGTCGGCCGCGCCGAACCGCGCGACCGAGGCGATCTCGAAGTCGGCGAAGGCCCGGCGGAAGCCCTCGCGCCGGCGCAGGATCGTGATCCACGACAGGCCGGACTGGAACGCCTCCAGGCAGAGCCGCTCGAAGAGCGCGTCGTCGCCGTGGACCGGGCGGCCCCACTCCTCGTCGTGGTACGCCACGTAGTCCTCGGTCGACAGGCCCCAGGGGCAGCGGAGCCGCCCGTCCGGGCCGGGGATCGCCTCGCCGGTCACCGGCCGGGCCCTTCGTCCTTACGGAGGGAGGGGCCGGACGACGGGCCCTGACCGCCGTGCCTGCCCGCGAGCGCCGCCTCGAGGTCCGCGATCCGGGCGTCCCGCTCCGCGAGCTCGGCGCCCAGGCGTCCGAGGACGTCGTCCACGTCCGCCATGCGGTACCCCCGCGCCGTCACCGGCAGTCGGAGCGCCTCGACGTCGGCGCGGTCCACCGGGCGGGTGGCCGGCAGCGGGTCCACCAGCTGCTCGGGCGCCACCTCGGGCAGCACCTCACTGTCTCCCCCGCCGATCACCGCGAGGGTGACAGCGGCGACGACCACGACCATCGCGATCAGCAAAAACCAGAACACCAGCGCGCCTCTCCCCGAAGTGGAAAACGTCCCGTGCCGATCGTGCCATGCGCCACTGACAGTTAGGGTCGCAGGCGAACGGACGCGAGGGAGGACAAAAGGGATGCTGCGCTTGGGACGGCGTGAATTCGGGCCGCACGAGCCGGTGATCATGGCGATCGTGAACCGGACCCCGGATTCCTTCTACGACCAGGGCGCTACCTTCCGCGACGAGCCCGCCCTGGCCCGCGTCGAGCAGGCGGTCGCCGAGGGCGCCGCCATCATCGACATCGGCGGGGTGAAGGCGGGCCCCGGCGAGGAGGTCTCGGCCGAGGAGGAGGCGCGCCGCACGGTCGGTTTCGTCGCGGAGGTACGGCGCCGGTATCCGGAGGTCGTCATCAGCGTCGACACCTGGCGCGCGGACGTCGGCGAGGCGGTCTGCGAGGCCGGCGCGGACGTCCTCAACGACGCGTGGGGCGGGGTGGACCCCCGGCTCGCGGAGGTCGCGGCGCGGTACGGCGCCGGTCTCGTCTGCACCCACGCGGGCGGCGCGGAGCCGAGGACCCGGCCGCACCGGATCGCGTACGAGGACGTGATGGCCGACATCCTGCGGGTGACCGTGGGCCTGGCCGAGCGGGCGGTCGACCTGGGCGTCCGGCGGGACGGGATCATGATCGACCCGGGCCACGACTTCGGCAAGAACACCCGCCACAGCCTGGAGGCGACCCGGCGGCTCGGGGAGATGACGGAGACGGGGTGGCCCGTGCTCGTGTCCCTGTCCAACAAGGACTTCGTGGGCGAGACGCTGGACCGGCCGGTCAAGGAGCGGGTCCTGGGGACGCTGGCGACCACGGCGGTTTCGGCGTGGCTGGGGGCGCGGGTGTATCGGGTGCACGAGGTGGCGGAGACGCGGCAGGTGCTGGACATGGTGGCGACGATCGCGGGGCACCGTGAGCCCGCCGTCGCCCGGCGGGGGCTGGCGTAACGCGGGAGCGAAGGGGGGAAGGGGCGGGGCGTCGGGCGCCCCGCGCCCGACGCCCCGATCCCTACCGGCCCGTCTCCTTCGTCACCAGGGCGACCGCCTCGTCCACGTCGTCCGTCACGTGGAAGAGGAGCAGGTCCCGTTCCGAGGCCTTTCCGCCGGCGACGACCGAGTCGCGGAGCCAGTCGACCAGGCCCTTCCAGTACTCCGTACCGAAGAGCACGATCGGGAAGCGGGTGACCTTGCGCGTCTGGACCAGGGTGAGCGCCTCGAAGAGCTCGTCCAGGGTGCCGAGGCCGCCGGGGAGGACCACGAAGCCCTGGGCGTACTTCACGAACATCGTCTTGCGGACGAAGAAGTAGCGGAAGTTCACGCCGATGTCGACGTGCGGGTTGAGCCCCTGCTCGAAGGGGAGCTCGATGCCCAGGCCGACCGAGACGCCCTTGGCTTCCCGCGCGCCCTTGTTGGCCGCCTCCATCGCGCCCGGGCCGCCGCCCGTGATGACCGCGAAGCCGGCGTCGACCAGCGCGCGGCCGAGCCGCACGCCCGCTTCGTACTCCGGCGAGTCCGGCTTCGTGCGGGCCGAGCCGAAGACGCTGATCGCGCTCGGCAGTTCGGCGAGGGCGCCGAAGCCCTCCACGAACTCGGACTGGATGCGCATGACCCGCCACGGGTCGGTGTGCACCCACTCCGAGTCGCCCTCGGTGTCCAGCAGACGCTGATCCGTGGTGCCCGGCTGGACCTGGTCCCGGCGCCGCAGCACCGGTCCCAGCCGCTGCTCCTCCGGCTTCGACGCTCCCTCGGGGATACCCATGGCCTGCTCCCTCCACCGATCCACTGATCTTCTGATTCGGTCAGGGTAGGTCCACAGACGTGACAAAAAGCAGAATTTCGGCTGTCAGGCAGTGAGCCAGTCGCGGAGGCGTGCCTCGCAGTGGACGATCCGTTCCACGACGACGTGCTCGTCCACCTTGTGCGCGTAGATCGGGTCGCCGGGACCGTAGTTGACCGCGGGGACGCCGAGGGCGCTGAAGCGGGCCACGTCCGTCCAGCCGAACTTGGGGTGGGCCGTGCCGCCGACCGCCTTCATGAACGCCTCCGCGGCCGGGTGGGAGAGGCCGGGCAGGGCGCCTCCGCTGTGGTCGTCGACGACGAACTCGGCGACACCGCAGTCGGCGAAGACCTCGCGCACGTGCGCCTCGGCCTCCGCGGGGGTGAGGTCGGGGGCGTAGCGGTAGTTGACGACGACCGTGCAGGCGTCGGGGATGACGTTGTTGGCGACGCCGCCCTCGATCCGTACGGCGTTGAGCCCCTCGTGGTACTCCAGGCCGTCGATGACCGGCTTGCGCGGCTCGTACGCGGCAAGGCGGGCCAGGATCGGCGCGGCGCTGTGGATGGCGTTGGAGCCCATCCAGGAGCGCGCGGAGTGGGCGCGCTCGCCCTCCGTGTGCAGGAGGACGCGCAGGGTGCCCTGGCAGCCGCCCTCGACCTCGGCGTTCGACCCTTCGAGGAGGACCGCGAAGTCGCCCTCGAGCCAGTCCGGGTGGGCCTCCGCGACCTTCCCGAGGCCGTTGAGGTGGGCGGCGACCTCCTCCTGGTCGTAGAAGACGAAGGTGAGGTCGCGGTTGGGCTGGGGGACGGTGGCGGCGATCCGGAGCTGGACGGCGACGCCCGACTTCATGTCGGAGGTGCCGCAGCCCCACAGGATGCCGTTCTCGTCGAGGCGCGAGGGCACGTTGTCGGCGATCGGCACGGTGTCGATGTGGCCGGCGAGGATCACCCGCTGCTCGTGACCGAGGTTCGTACGGGCGACGACGTTGTTGCCGAACCGGTCGACGGTGAGGTGCGGAAGCGTCCGCAGGGCCTGCTCGATCGCGTCGGCGAGCGGCTTCTCGGTCCCGCTGACCGAGGGGAAGTCGACGAGCCAGGCGGTGAGCGCGGGGCCGTCCAGCGTGAGGTCGAGGGGAGCGTTGTCAGCCATGTGCCGACCCTAACCCGGCCTCCAGTACGGTGGGCCCCGTGTCCGAGCGCAGCCGTACCCCCCGCACTCGCCGCACCGGCCGTCTCGGCAGGTACACGGCGGCCTTCGTCGTGCTCTGCGGCCTGATCGCCTATGTGGCCGTGCACCATGTCACGGGCTCCAAGAGGGCGCCCGTCTGCACGGTGGGCAGTGGCGAGAACACATACGAGTTCACGCTGGAGCAGGCGGCGAACGCGGCCACCATCTCGGCCGTGGGCACGACGCGCCGGATGCCCGAGCGGGCCGTCACGATCGCCCTGGCGACGGCGCTCCAGGAGTCCGCGCTGCGGAACATCCAGCACGGCGACCGCGACTCCCTCGGCCTGTTCCAGCAGCGCCCGTCGATGGGCTGGGGGACGCCCGAGCAGATCATGGACCCGGTGTACTCCTCGGGGAAGTTCTACGAGGGTCTCGCGAAGGTCCCGGGGTACTCGCGCCTCCCGTTGACGGTCGCGGCGCAGAAGGTGCAGAAGAGCGGCTTCCCGCAGGCGTACGCGAAGCACGAGCCGGACGCGGCGCTGCTCGCGGCCGCGCTGACGGGCCGCTCGGCCGCCGCCCTCAGCTGTACGACGAGCAAGGTGGACCCCGGGCGGCCGGGCGATCCGGCGAAGGTGCGGGCGGAGCTGGTACGGGCCTTCGGCGAGAAGGTCGCCCCGAAGCCGACGGCGGGCGCCGACGCGGGTGGGTCCTCCGGCAGGAACGCCGGTGGCGGCACGGACGCGAAGGGCGCCGCCCCCGCCGTGCTCTCCGTCCCCGTCGTCGCGACCCCGGGCACGGGCGCCCGGCGCGGCTGGGAGCTGGCCCACTGGGCGGTGGCGCGCGCGGACGACCTGCGGATCGCGGAAGTGACGTACGGGGGCAAGGTCTGGCGCGCGAGCGACGTCTCGGGCACGTGGACCAGGTCGAGGACCCCGGACGGGACGGCCGCGGACGCGGTCCGCATCCGACTGGAGCCGTAAGCCCTCGACTCACACGGCCTGGCTCGCGCGGCGGGGCGCGGGGCGGCGTAGCTCGCGCCGGCGGGGCACTGGGCAGCTCGCGCGGCAAGGCGCGGGGCAGGTCGCGCGGCAATGCACTGGGCAGCTCGCGCCGCAAGGCTCGCGCGGCGGGGCGCCGAGGCGGCTCGCGCGGCGGGCAGCCCCGTGGAAGCCGGGAATCCGCCGTCGGGCGTGCGTGCGGGGTGTCACCCGACCGGGTATTCGCGCACCTCCCTCGCCGCTCCACCTCCCCAACCCCCCACTCCCCTTGCACCACAAGGGGAGTGACGGTTCAGCACGGCTTGGATCTTCGGCGCGTTCGTCCGCTTTCCTCCCCACCTGATAATGCGATGCATCGCACGGGCTTTACCTTCGAACGCCGCAACCTCCCCCTCCCCCGCCTCGGTTGAGCACGGCGTCAGAACGTCCTCTCCGTCGAAGGAGCACCATGTCCCTCCCCCTGACCCGTCGGATCGCCCGCGCCGCCCTCCTCGTCGCGGCCGGAGCAGCCCCCGTGGTCGGTGCGGCCGGCTCCGCGAGCGCCATGGACCACAACATCGCGCCCACGGGCGCCCTCTCCGGCATCAGCTCGCTCGACGCCGCCGGGGCCGGCAGCACGGTCGACGGTGCCTCGCAGACCGCCACCGGTCTCGTCGGCGAGACCGGCAGCAAGGCCGTCGGCACGTCCGTTCCGGCCGCCGGCAAGACCCTGGGCACGGCGACCAAGACCGCCACCCCGGCCGCGCAGGAGATCGCGGGCGAGACCGCCGGCAACGCGGGCCAGGTCGTCGGCGAGACCGCCCCGTCCGCCGGCGGCCTCGGCGGCGGCGTCCCGTCGCTCGGCGGGCTGCCGATCGGCGGCTGACCGACCCCCGGACCGGTAACTCCAGCACCGGTACGGGAAAAGGGCCCGGGGAGCACACGCTCCCCGGGCCCTCTCACGTCACGCCGTCCGTCAGGACTCAGGACGCCAGGCGCTTGACCGCCGCCTCGACCCGCTCGTCCGTCGCCGTGAAGGCCACGCGGACGAACCGCTCCCCCGCCGTTCCGTAGAAGTCGCCCGGCGCGACCAGGATGCCCTTCTCCGCCAGGTACGCCACCGTCTCCCAGCACGGCTCGTCCCGGGTCGCCCACAGGTAGAGGCTCGCCTCGCTGTGCTCGATGCGGAAGCCGTGCGCCTCCAGCGCCGTCCGCAGCGCCGCGCGCCGGGCCGCGTACCGCTCGCGCTGCTCGGCGACGTGCGCGTCGTCGCCGAGGGCGGCGACCGTGGCGGCCTGCACCGGGGCGGCCGTCATCATGCCGCCGTGCTTGCGGATCTGGAGCAGCTCACCGAGGACGGCCGCCTCGCCGGCGATGAACGCGGCGCGGTAGCCGGCCAGGTTGGAGCGCTTGGAGAGCGAGTGGACGGCGACGATGCCCTCGTACGTACCGCCGCAGACGTCCGGGTGCAGGACCGAGACCGGGTCGGCCTCCCAGCCCAGCTCCAGGTAGCACTCGTCGGAGAAGACGAGGATGCCGTGCTCGCGCGCCCAGGCCACGATCCGGATCAGCTCGTCCTTGCCGAGGACCTTGCCGGTCGGGTTGGAGGGCGAGTTCAGCCAGAGCAGCTTGACGGCCGCCGGGTCCAGGTCGGTGGTCGGGTCGTCGTAGACGACGGGCTCCGCGCCGCAGAGCCGGGCGCCGACCTCGTACGTCGGGTAGGCGAGGCGCGGGTAGGCGACCTGGTCACCGGCGCCGAGGCCGAGCTGCGTCGGCAGCCAGGCGACGAGCTCCTTGGAGCCGACGACCGGCAGCACGTTGTGGTGGGTGAGGTCGACCGCGCCGAGGCGCCGCCCGCACCAGCCGGTGAGCGCGTCCCGCAGCTCGGTCGTGCCCCAGACCGTGGGATAGCCGGGCGAGTCCGCCGCCGCGACCAGCGCTCGCCGGATCAGCTCCGGGACGGGGTCGACCGGGGTGCCCACGGACAGGTCCACGATGCCGTCCGGGTGGGCGACCGCCGTCTTCTTGTACGGCTCCAGCTTGTCCCAGGGGAAGGCGGGGAGGCGCGAAGAGACTGCGCCCGGGACTGCACTCACGAGTGGCTCACTTCCTCGTACGTACGGAAAACGCGTCGGGAACGCGTCGGGATACGCGTCGGTCCCGTACAGCGCGCCGGCGGGCGAGGCTGTACGGGACCGAGGACGGTTCGATCAGCCGTTCTGCGGCGGCAGGGCGGCGATGAAGGGGTGGTCGCGCTCGATCAGGCCGAGCTTGGAGGCACCACCGGGCGAACCGAGCTCGTCGAAGAACTCGACGTTCGCCTTGTAGTAGTCCTTCCACTCCTCCGGGGTGTCGTCCTCGTAGAAGATGGCCTCGACCGGGCACACCGGCTCACAAGCACCACAGTCGACGCATTCGTCCGGGTGGATGTACAAGGACCGGGAGCCCTCGTAGATGCAGTCGACGGGGCACTCCTCGATGCATGCCTTGTCCTTGACGTCGACACAAGGCTGCGCGATGACGTAGGTCACGCTGTCGTTCCTCCTCGGTAGGGCTGGTCTGCGCGGGAGCGCGGCGTCGTCGATGCCCGCCCCTAGTATCTCCGTTCTTGGGGACGATCCGAACAGGAGGGGCGGAGAAGCTGTGGAATTCACCGCAGGAGGGCGCCTTGAGGTGCGTATTACCCGCGCTGACGTGGGAAAACGTGTCTCAGTTCGGTACGTGACGGACGTGGGTGATCCGGGCGGGAAATTCACCGACGCGGTCGGAGTTCTCACATCTTGGGACCAGGGTGTGGTCTTGATCACACGACGGACCGGTGAGGCCGTCCGGATCGCGGAATCAGCCCTGGTCGCGGGCAAGGTCGTACCCGCCGCCCCGGCCCGCAGGCGCGGTCCCGCCGCCTCCTTCGAGGAGCTGGCGCGGGTGACGGCGCGCGGGTGGCAGCCGGTGGAGAGCGAGCCGCTGGGCGAGTGGACGCTGCGGGCCTCGGCCGGGTTCACGCGGCGGGCGAACTCGGTGCTGCCGCTCGGCGACCCCGGGCTTCCGCCGGAGGACGCCCTCGCGCGCGTGCGCGACTGGTACGAGAAGCGGGACCTGCCCCCGTACGTCCAGACGGCGACGGGCGCCGAGGGCACGCAGGAGCTCCTCTGCGCGGACCTCGAGCGGCACGGCTGGCGGTCGGAGGTCACGGCGGAGGTACGGGTCGGGGGCCTCGCCCCCGTCGCCGACCTGGACGCGGACGTCTCACGGGTCCGGCTCGCGCGGAGCGTGGACGAGGCGTGGCTGGGTCGCTACAACCGGTTCGGTGTGGTCGGACCCCATGTGCTGAGCGTCCTCTCCAGCGGCCCGAGTGTGTGGTTCGCGTCCGTACCGGGCACGGGAGACATACCGGCGGCGATCGGCCGGTGCGTGGTCGACGGCCGCTGGGCCGGATTCATGGCGGTGGAGGTCGACCCCTCGTCCCGGCGCCAAGGCCTTGCCACGGCCGTGATGGCGGCGCTCGCCCGGCAGGCCCTCGACGAGGGCGCGTCGGCGGCCTGGCTGCAGGTGGAGAAGGAAAACGACGGGGCGCGGGCGATGTACGAGGGGATGGGCTTCGCGGTCCATCACCACTATCACCACTACCGGCCGGCAGAGGCGTGAGCGAGGTGGACGGTGTGACCGGCGTGACCGACTGGCGGCGTGAATTCGCGGAGGAGGCCCGCACGCGGCGTCCGGACCTCGCACGGCTCTGTCTGCTGATCGGGGCGGTGGCGGACGACGGCCTGGGAGAGGCCGACCTGGACGCGGCGGAGATCGAGCTCGACCGGCTGGCCGGAGAGCTGCCGTACGGCATGCACGACCCGGCGCAGTGGGTGACCGCGCTGGCCCGGCTGCTCGGCGGCCGGTACGGCTTCCAGGGCGTCCCGGCCGACTACCAGCGTCTTGAGTCCTCGCTGCTGCACGAGGTGCTGCGGCGACGGCGTGGGCTGCCGATCCTGCTGTCCGTCGTCTGGATGGAGGTGGCACGGCGGGCGGGCGCCCCGGTGTACGGCCTCGGCCTGCCGGGCCACTTCGTGATCGGCTTCGGCGACCCGGCGGCCCAGGTCTTCGCGGACCCCTTCGCGGGCGGCCGGCCGATGACCGGTGTGGACGCGGAGCTGCTGGTCGCGGGCGCGACGGGCGAGCCCCTCGAACCCTCGATGCTGCGCCCGACGGACCCGCTGGACATCGTCCTGCGCATCCTGAACAACATCCGCGCCTGGGCGGCGCCCCGCCCCGAGCGGTCGAGCGTCGCCCTGTGGGCGGTGGAACTCTCCCTGATGCTCCCCTCCCACCCGGCCCGGCTGCGCTACGAGCACGCGGAGCTGCTGGTGCAGCGGGGCGATTTCCAGGCGGGGGCGGCGGAGATGGAGGCGTACGCCTCGGTCGTGGACGCGGTCGAACCGAGCGCGGCGGCCTCGATCCGCAACAGGGCCCAGGCGGCGCGGGCGCTGCTGAACTAGGTCCTGATCCGGCCTGATCCAAACGAAAGGCGCTGGATCTCGCGGAAGCGCAGAAGGGCCCCGACCCTGCCGAGGCATGGGTCGGGGCCCTCCTGCACAAGAGGCGCGTACGGCCTGTTCAGGCTACGTGCCGAGGGCCTTGCGTCGGCGCATCCACCACATCAGGCCACCGCCGAGGGCGACGATCGCCGCCGCGATGCCGGTGATCAGGCCGATCGGGGTGTCGGAGCCGGTGTCGGCGAGGTCGCCGTCGGGGTCCGGCTTGTTCGACGGCGGGGCCGTCGTACCGTCACCGGGGCCCGGGGTGGTGGGGTCCGGGGTGGGGGTCGACGGCGGATCGGTCGGGTTCGGCGGGTCGGTCGGGTCCGGCGGCGGGGTGGTGCCGCCGTCGTCCTTCTGACCGTTCGAGTTCCCGCCGAGGAGGAGCAGCCGCTCCCGCTCGGTGTCGTCGGTGAGGGCCTTGACCGAGGTCTTGGTCTGGCGCGGCAGGTGGCGGTTCTGGAGACGGAACTCGGTCTGGGAGACGTTCCGCTTGGGCTGCTTGGACAGGTCCACGCCGCCGACGCTGATGACCCAGACCTCTTGGCCCTTGGTGAGCTCGTACTTGAACTCACCCTCCTTGAAGACCTTGACGTACTTGTTGAAGACGTCGGTCTTCTTCCAGTCCTGGTGCGGGGCGCGGATCGGCCACTGCTCCACGTTGTTGCTGTTGATGATGGTGCGGTAGTCCGTCGGCCGCTGGGCGTCCTGCTGACGGACGAACTCGGCCGCCACCCGGGACTTGTAGACCCGGCGCAGGTCGGCGTACTGCGGCGCCTCGTTGATCCACTTCTCGACCTCGGGCACGATCGTGCTGCGGAACACCCGCTCGTTGTGCTCGATCTCGGCCTTGGTCAGCGAGTCCTGGCAGGGCTTGCCCTCGCCGGGGCCGGGGGTGTTGACGTCGGCGTACTCGGACTGGAGCTTGAGCGGCGCGTCGAGGATGTAGATCCCGCCGTCCTGCTCGCGGACCTGCGCCGGCTTCGGCTCGATCCAGTTCCGCGTCGACGTCAGGCACGGCCAGCCGTTGACCTTGGACAGGCTGTCCCAGGTGTTCTTGCCGAGGGCCGTCTTGGGGTCCATCGCCTTGAAGAAGTCGTGCTTGAGCCGGAGGTCGGCCTCCAGCAGCACCCGGCCGGCGTCCGTGGCCGCGAACTTGTCGTCCATGATCGTGCCGGGGGTGTCCGGGTTGAGGTTCACCCAGAACTTGTCCGGCGTCAGAGCCAGCCACGTGAAGAACGCGTCCGAGGCCATCTGCGCGTTCGCCCTGCCGCCCCAGCCGACCGTGTCGTTGTCGGGGTCTTCCTTCGCGCCGAAGGAGTAGTCCAGGCCCTTGCCCTTCACGGGCGTGCCGACGTACTGGAGTTCCAGGGTGGAGAAGTCGATGCCGCCCGGAGTGGGCATCTGGGAGATGCCGGGGATCCGGCCGATGCGCTGAAGCCGGTCGGCGAGCTGCTTCGGGTTCTCCGGCGACTTCTGGATCATGTCGTTGCCGCCGCCCCGGGAACCGGTGCTGGTGCCGGGCTTGGCGTTCATGTACGGATCGACACGGCGTGTCGGGCTGTTCGACGTACCGCTCGGGGCCTTCTCGACCGCGTCCGCCTTGTACGAGATCTTCTTGACCCGGTCCGGGGCGATCTTCCGCAGATCGGTGTCGTGGTTCTTCGCGCCGCCCTTGGTCTCCCGCCCGTACGCGTAGGAGATCTTCTTGTCCTTGTGGTTCGGGTCCTTCAGCAGCGCCTTGTCCTTGGGGCGCTGCGTGGGGTCGGGCTTGTCGTTCGACTTGCCCTCGACGATCTCGCCGGTGCGCTGGTTGTAGGCGTCCGCACGCCGTACGTAGCGTTCCTTGGTGTCCGGGTCGATGACCTCGAACTCCTTCTCGCAGATCCAGTCCGGACCCACCAGGCCGAAGTCGTAGACGAGCTTGGCCATGTACGCCTTGCCGCGGGGGTCGTTGCCGCCCTTGGGGATGTAGAAGTCGTCCCGGTACGTCGCGAACGGCACCCCCTTCCACTGGGCCGTGTTCTGCGCCTTCTTGTAGTAGGCCCAGACCCGCCGCTTGTCACCCTTCTTGTAGTCGTCCGGGTTGTCGCTGATCTCGTCGAGCTCATCAGGGGTGGGCGCGGGCAGGCCGTCCCATTGCCGCTGCCCGTTGACGTAGTCGTACTCGTCGCGGTCCGCGTCCGGCCGGATGTATCCGTCGGCCGGGAGGCCGCCTTCGACGACGTCGGAGAAGTCGTAGAAGTCCTTGTACTCCTCGTCGCAGCGCTTTCCCTGCTTCAGCGGAGGCTTCGCCTTCGCCTCGGCCTGGTCCCAGCCGGGCAGGCCGGTCAGCGAGACGGCGCCGGCACAGGCCAGCGCGATCGCCGCCCGCGCCCACCAGCGGCGCCGGGAAGGTATGTGTCGGGTCACGAAAACCCCCTGGGGGCCCCCAGGTCAGTCAGATTCCTCGCGTGGCGCCACGGGCCCCCGTGGTCAGTTCGGCGCCGCTGCGGGAGCAGCCCACCCTAGGGCCTCAACTCTCCCTGGCCACACGGGAATTACTGACGGCGCACCGACAACTTACGTGCTGCGCAGGATCTTTACACCGCGCACACATGGTTCGCCTAGTGTCGGGGCATGGAGTGGACCGACCCGCGCGACATGGACGAGGACGAGTACGCCGAGTACCTGCGCGAAGAGAAGACCCGAGACCACGTCAGCGCCCACAACCCGGTGCTGGAGAAGTGGCTGGGACAGCAGCGCGCCGGATTCCCCGCCTGGGCGAAGGAACGCGCCGGCCGCGGGCCGTGGGACTTCACCGTGGATTCCCTCCCCCGGCTCGAAGCGCTCGTCCGGGACGCGTTCGACAGCCCCGCCCAGGCCCGCAAGGCGAAGGACACGCCCCTGGTCGCGGTCGCGGCCTGGTACCTCGGCGAGGTCCACAACCGCGCCTTCGGCACCCAGTGGCGGCTCCACCCCTCCTTCGCCGACGACAACCCCCTCGACCACCGGCCGCACATCACCCCGCCCTGGGAGCGCCGGGAGGAGTTCCACTACACCGACCCCGAGCACATCGAGGACGACGCGCGCCCGATCTACTCCCCCACCGAAGTCTTGTGCCGGCTCCCCGCCCTGCCTGCGGATCAGGGCCTCCTGCACCGCATCAGCAGCCGGTGGGAGGTACCCCCCTCCTGCGACGATTCGTCCTGCCGCCACCACGCCGACAGGTAGGCGCGGCGCGAGGCCCTAGGGCCTGTCCGGGGTGACCAGGACGAGGGGGATCTCCCGGGTCGTGGCGGTGCGGTACGTCTCGTACGAGGGCATCGCCGACACGATCACGGGCCACAGCCGGGCCGCTTCGGCGGCGGTGGCCGGGCGGGCCGTCGCGGCGAGGGTGGCCGTGCCGACCTGGAGGGTGACCTCCGGGGTGGCCAGCAGGTTCAGGTACCAGGCCGGGTGCCGGTCCGAGCCCGCGTTGGACGCGGTGAGGACGTACGCGCCGTTCCCGTCCCGGACGTAGGCGAGCGCGGTGCGCCGCAGCAGGCCGGACTTCCGGCCCCGGGTGGTCAGCAGGAGGTCGTTCACGCCGGGGCGGGGGTTTCCGCCGGTCTCCTCGAAGCGGCGGATGTGGTCGGCGATCCAGGGAGTCGGATTGTCGTGGGTCGTCTCGCCGACCCGGCTCGCTTCGGTCATGCGGAGGTCACCCCCACGTGCGCCCGGTGCAGGGTCGGCCTCTCGGTCTCGTCCAGCAGCGCGCGGGCGAAGTCCGCCGCCGTGATCCGGCTGTCGGCGGCGGCCGGGGCGATCGCGTAGCCGCCGGTGGACTCGCCCGCGTGGTCGAAGTCGCCCGCCGGGCTCAGCACCGCCCAGTCCAGCGCCCCCGTCACGGCCGCCGCCACCCGCAGGGCCTCGGTGCCGGCGCCGTGGCCGACGTAGAACTCCCGCCACTCCTGCGGGTACCCGGGGGTGTCCATGAGCAGCTCCCCGGACGCGGTGGGCAGTACGGACGCCAGCCCGACCGACACGAGCCGCGTCACCCCGGCCTTCGGGAGCCCTTCCGCGAGGGCGTGTGCGACGGCGGGGAAGAACGCGCCGGGGAGCGCCCCGGAGTCGTACACGGCGACGATCGCCGCGTCGTGCCCGTCCGCGAGCCGCGCCACGGCCGCCGGGTCCGTCACGTCCCCGTCGGCCCGCCCGGCCTCGGTCACCTCGTGGCCCCGCAGTCGGGCCTCGGCCACGGCGGCCCTGCCGACCCGGCCGCCCGCGCCGAAGACGATGATCCTGCGCTTGCTGCTGCTCTTCGTTTCCATGGCCAGGAGCGTAGGAGGAGGGCTGGTTTCCGATCGGATACCTGCCTACGGTGTGGATCATGACGACCCCCCAGGCAGCCGGGCGCACCCCGCTGGACCCCGAGATGTTCGACCCCGTCTGCCCGTCCCCGCTGGTGCCGTTCCGCGTGGGCGACAAGTGGGCCACGCTGATCCTCCGGTGCCTGGAGGAGGGCCCGCGCCGGTTCTCCGAGCTCAAGGTCCCGCTGCGCGGCATCACGGCCAAGTCCCTGACCGCGTCGCTGCGCAGGCTGGAGCAGGACGGCTTCGTCGCGAGGGAGGAGTACGAGGGCACCCAGCGCCATGTCGAGTACGCCCTGACCCCGCTCGGGCGCGGCCTCCTGGGCCCGCTCGACGCGGCCTGCGAGTGGACGCGGGACCACTGGGACGAGCTGATCGAGACGCAGGAGCGGAGCTTGCGTCGCTGACGGCTCCACCGGCCCACTATCGCGTTGTGGGGCCCGGGGAGCCCCCGTAGGGTCGCGGCATGTCTCTACGTCTCCGTATGCAACAAGCCCTGCCCCAAGCGATGCGCGCCCGCGACAAGGCCGCCGTGAGCGCCCTGCGCACGACGCTCGCCGCCCTGGACAACGCCGAGGCCGTTCCGCTGGACGAGGCCGCGCTCAAGGGCGTGGCGCTGGAGAACGCGCCGGTCGGCGCCGGGGCGACCGAGGCGGTACGGCAGGAGCTGAGCGAGGGCACCGTGGCGGAGATGGTCCGCGCCGAGGCCACCGAGCGTCTGGAGGCCGCCGAGCAGCTGACCGCCCCCGCCCACGCCGACCGCGCCGAGCGGCTCCGCGCGGAGGCCGCCGTACTGCTGCGCTTCCTGGAGGAGCCCGGCCCCGGCGTCGCGTAGAACCCCGGACCGGGCCGGCCGCCGACCCCGCGCGTCAGGCTCCGCTGCCGGCCCACACGTACGTCGGACTGTCGTACAGGGGGCAGGGCATGGTCCACGTCCTGCGCGCCACGCGCTGACCGGGCACCCGGCCGCGACCGGACATGATCCGGAGTTGACCACCCGTCGGACGGCCAAGGGCCATAGGATCACCGCGCGTTCGGGTGAGATCCGAGAGGGAGCCGTGGGGGAACCGGTATGAAGCCGCTTGACGCATCCGTACCGGCGGAGGCCGGGCCGTACCGCCTCCTCACCGAGCTCGGCAGCGGCGGCATGGGCCGCGTCTTCCTCGGCGCGGCCCCTGACGGCCGTCTGGCGGCGGTGAAGCAGGTGCACCACCGGTTCGCCGCCGAAGACGGCTTCCGGAGCCGGTTCCGCCGCGAGGTCACCGCCTCCCGCAAGGTCTCCGGCGCCTATACGGCCGCCGTCATGGACGCCGACGCGGACGCGGAGCTGCCGTGGCTCGCCTCGGTGTTCGTCCCCGGACCGTCGCTCGGTGCCGCCGTGAACGCCACGGGCCCGCTGCCCGCCGAGACCGTACGCCGGCTGGCTCTGGGCCTTGTGACGGCCCTGGAGGAGATCCACCGCGTGGGCCTGATCCACCGCGACCTGAAGCCGGAGAACGTCCTGCTCGCCGAGGACGGCGTCCGCGTCATCGACTTCGGCATCGCGCGGGCGGTGGAGCCGGTGGGGTCGACGGCGCTGACGCAGACCGGCTGGGTGATCGGCTCTCCCCCGTTCATGTCACCCGAACAGGCCGAGAGCAAGGAACTCACCCCGGCGAGTGACGTGTTCTCGCTCGGTTCGGTCCTCGCCCTCGCGGCGACCGGCCGCGCGCCCTTCGCCGCCGCGTCGATGTTCCTGACGCTCCACAACGTCGTCCACACCGAGCCCGAGCTGGGCGAGATCCCGGAAGACCTGCGCGCGATCGTGGCCCGGTGCCTCGCCAAGGACCCGGCCGCCCGCCCGACCCCGGCCGAACTCCGGGCCCTGCTCGGCCCGGTCCGCCCCGCGGCCCGGCCGTGGCCGCCCGCCGTCCACGGGCTGATCACCGACCAGAAGGACCGCCTGGACGAGCTACTGGGCGAAGGTGACAGCGCCGAACGCACATCGCCCCCGCCGCCCGAGGTTGACGTCGAGGTCGAACCGGAGGCCGAGATCGAACCGGAGGCCGAGGCCGAGCCCCTGGCCGAGGCCGAGGTCGAGGTCGGACCCGAGGTCGAGCCCGAGCCCGAGGTCGAGGTCGAGGTCGATCGGGACGCCCGGACCGTCACGGCCGCCGCCCGGCCACCGCGTCCCACGCCCTCCCGGCCGGCGCGCAGGCGCGGCAGGCTGGTGGCCCTGGTCACGGCGGGTGCGCTCGCCCTGGCAGGTGCCGGAGTCGGTACGTATCTGCTGCTCCAGAACCAGGGCGGTTCAGGCGCCGCCGCACCCGACAAGTACGCGAAGGTACCGGTCTGCTCGGACGCCGCCGGGCAGCTTCCTCTGCCGGACCGGCTGGCGAAGGCGGACAGCACCGTCCAGGACGGTCCTGCGCCGGTGACCAACTGCTCCTGGTACGAGGGCGATCCCTCGGCGAACTGGGCCGCCGCGGCCGCCCCGCACGCGATCGTCCGATGGTCCCTGCGGCGGACCGTCGGCACGGACGGCAACGCTACGGAACGCAAGAACGAGGCGTTCGACCAGGAAGCGTCCACCGGCCGCCGGGACAGTCTCGACGTCGGGGACGAGGCCTACTGGGACCTGCCCAACCCCTACCGGAACTGCTCGCTGAACGTCCGTGACGGCAACCTCGTCGTCTGGGTCCTGCTCAGCGGCGACCGCCACCCTGCCGCAACCTGCGAGTCGGAGGCCAGGACGATCGCCAAGGCCGCCGTGTCAGCGATGCCCCAGTGACCCCTTGACCCCGTCCACGAACGCCGCCCACGCGGGGGCGGGGAAGAGGAGAGCGGGGCCGGTGGGGTTCTTGCTGTCCCGGACGGGGACATGGGCGGGGCAAGCGGCGTCGTTCACTTCGAGGCACGCGCCGCTCTCGCCGCCGCTGTACGAGGACTTCCGCCAGGCGTCGCTGACTTCGAGGCACTCGCCGCTGTCGCCGCCGCTGTAGGAGGACTTACGCCAGGCGGGGAGGACCGAGGCGTCACGGATGCTGGTTGCTACGTGCTGCATGTTCGTATTCCTCCGCTACAGACCTGATCAGAGCCAGCGACTCGCGATGGGAGAGCGCGTCGCCCAGAGCGTGATCGTAGTCCAGCTGACAGGCCCGAACCATGGCCGGTTCTTCCCACACGCGACCGTTGTTGAGGCCCTCGACATAGGCGATCGGCGGCTGGTCCTGGAACCACATCAGGGAGACCAAGCCCTCCAGCAGGGCGTGATAGCCCGAGCTGAACGGCAGGACATGCACCCGGACACGGTGGTTCTCCCCGAGGCGGACGATGTGCCGGAGTGCCTCGCACATCACCGCCGGACCACCGATCTCACGGCGCAGGACAGCCTCGTCCAATATCGCCCAGACCGTCGGCGAGTCGAAGTTCTCAAGGATCCGCGTTCGCTCGATCCGTGTGCCGAGGAGCTTGTCACGCTCCTCATCGCTCTTAGGCGCGGACCCGGAACTCAGTACGTCCTCGGCGTACGCCCTCGTCTGGAGGATGCCCGGGACCAGCGTCTGCCCGTACACCCGGATCGTCGTCGCCTGGCCCTCGAACTCCAGCGCCTCCGCGAAGTGCTCGGCCACCTTCTTGCCGTCCAGCGCCGGCAGGAACCGTTCGAAGAAGTCGTCGCCCAGATTCAGGGCCCGGTCCAAGCGCCGCGCGTCCTCCTCGCCCGGGCGGCGGCGCCCCGCCTCCATGTGGGCCAGGTGAGTGCGCGAGATGATCGCCAACTCACTCAACTGCTCCTGGGTGAGGCCCGCCGCTTCTCTTCGGCGTTTCAGCTCTTCACCGTATTTTCGACGGGTCTCAGGATTGTCCTCGATTGCCATCGCCAACTCCCCGACGTGCTGGTCGCGTTGTCACGCGTAAACCCCTGTCGAGCGTAACGTGATCCACGCCACTGTGTGACCGGAACACCACACAGAGCGAAAGGGCTCGCGAGCAATGCAAACCCCCCACGGTCCCGGCGCCTTCGTCGCCCATACCGGAACCGACGTCTACGGCCCCGGCAAGGTCATCGGCGTGGACGGAGCCCATCGGCGCGTGCGGTTCGTGCACTTCGTGGCCACGATCCGCGCCGACGACCTCCGGCCGGCCTCTCCCCGCGAGACGCGGGAGATCCAGGAGTGGCTGCGCGCCAAGCGGCAGCGGTACGGCGGCGAGTGGTGATGACGCTGCGCGTCTCGCGCGACGGCGGGCGGAGCTGGTCCGCCGTCAGGACGTACATACCCCGGCGGGGAGACGTGCCGGTCGAATCGATTCTGCGCTTTCCGCCCTGCCGTTGCCCCCGCTGCTTCGTCACAGCAAGCGACCGTCCGGTCACTCATCCTGCTGTACGGTGAGCACAAAAGCGGCCCCCGAGCTGGTTGCAGCCAGCGTCGAGGGCCTTCACTTCGAGTGCCTACAAGGAGCACCCGGAATGCTTCGTCATGCTATCCCGCCGTCTCGGTGCTTCAGTCAGATCTCGAACGAGATCCTTCGCCATCGGGACCTCGGTTCCGACGCCGTACGGCTCCTGTGCTGGCAGCTCTCCCTCCCCGACGGCGTCAACGAGCCGCTCTCCAAGACCGCCGAACGGGCGGGCATCCGCAAGGTCGGCTTCCTGCGTGCCAAGGGGCAGTTGAAGATCGCCGGCTATTTCCACGAGTGGCGCGAGCAGGGGCCCGGAGGGCGGTGGGCCACCCGGCAGCTCGTCTCCAACGTGCCGCTCAGCGCCGCCGAGGTGGCCGTCCTGCGGTCCGGTCCTCCGGCCGACTCGCCACCGACGGACACCCGTCCGGCCGCCGGTGAGCCGACCGGTCGGGCCGTCGGCCGTCATCCAGAGAAGACTCCCGCAGGGAACACCTCCAACCCTCCCCCGCCCGAGGCGCCTAGGTGCCCTAAGGCCCCTAGGGACCCCGAGGCTCCCGCGGCCCCCGAGGACCCCGACGTCCCCGAAGCCCGCCGCCTCGTCGACTCGCTGCCCGCTCTCGATCCCCGGCTGCGCGTCCCGCGCGCGATGCTGCCGGAGTTGGCGGGCCTCGCGGCCCGCTGGCTGGAGGCGGGGCACGTGGCCGAGTCCGTACGGGACGCCGTCGCCCGTTGCCTGCCCGGCCGGGGCAGTCCGATCCACCGGCCCGGCGGGCTGCTGCGGTACATCCTCCGCGAGGTGCCACCCGTCGCGCCGCCGCCTCCGCCGCCCTGGGTAGCCGCGCTCCGCGAGTGCGAGAGCGGGCTTCACGTACAGCCGTACCTGTTCCGGCCGTCGGGCGACGAGGACCACTGCGGGCCCTGCCGTGAGCCCTCCCCCGCCGAAGCCACGTCCGCCGCCGCCAGGCCCCCAGCCGGACCCGACCTCGCCCGTGCCGCGCTCAGGAGCCACCTCTAGCGTTCCCTGGCCCCCTGGATCCCCCTGGCTCCCCTAGCTACCCGGGAGTTGTCTGTACAACTCCCGGACGCCGTTCCCCGATCGGCCTTCAAGAATTCACTCCCGACTGCTGCGATACACGCGCCATTCGAAAACGAACAGCGCTTGATCGAGGAGGCTCGAGTGAATCTCGTAGTCAACGGCGACGCGGAGAGCGGACCCGGCGGGTCCGCCGACCCGGTCGCCGCAGTGACCGGCTGGGTGGTGCCCGAGGGGGCGCCCGCGCTCATCGCGTACAGCCTGGGGAACGGCTACCCCGCGCCCGCCGACCCCGGGCCCGCCAACCGTGGCACCCGGTTCTTCTCCGGCGGCAACAGCCCCCGTACCGCGCTCGTCCAGGACATCGCCCTGCCGGTGAACGGCACCACGGGGTGGCGGCACATCGACGCCGGGCGGGTGAGCTACACGCTCGCCGGCTGGCTGGGCGGCTACGCGACGCAGGAGGACGGCGCCCGGCTGTCCGTGGAGTTCCGGAACGCCCAGGGGACCCCGGTCGCCCTGTCCGTGCTCGGCCCGGTGACGGCCACCGAGCGGCTGTCCCGCACCGCGCTCCTTGAGCGCACCGCCACCGCGCGCGTGCCGCGCACGGCCCGCTCCGCGCGCGTGCTGCTCGTCTTCACCCGAAGCGGCGGCGGTACGTCCAACGACGGGTACGCCGACGCCATATCGCTCACGCTGCACGCCACGGGGGGAAGCAAGTGACCAGGCTCAACCGACGCGATCTCCTCAAGGCCGCCGGAGCCGCCGGCGCCCTGAACCTCGTCTGGCCGCTCTCCGCCGGTCTTTCGCCCGCGCAGGCCATGGAGGCCGCCCAGGCGCTCGGCGCCGAGTACGACTCGGCGCCGTTCACCCTCGGCGTCGCCTCCGGCGACCCGCAGCCGAACAGCGTCGTGCTGTGGACGCGGCTCGCCCCCGAGCCGCTGGCCGCCGAGCAGAAGCTGAGCGAGATCGTCGAGGTCGAGTGGTTCGTCTCCACCGACCCGCAGCTGCGGACCATCGTCGCCAGCGGCTCCGTGCCCGCCTCCGCGACGCTCGGCCACAGCGTCCACGTCCCGGTCTCCGGGCTGCGTCCTGGCATCCACTACTGGTACGCCTTCAAGGCCCTGGGCAAGCGGAGCCGGATCGGCCGTACGAAGACCGCGCCCGTCGGCGACATCGCGTCGGTCCGCTTCGCCGCCGCCAACTGCCAGGCGTTCCACGACGGTTTCTACGCGGCCCACCGGGGCATCGCCCGCGAGAACGTCGACTTCGTCGTCCACCTCGGCGACTACATCTACGAGCACGGTCAGGTCGGCGGCGTCCCCGCCGACCACGTCCGCGACCACGAGGGCCCCGGGATCATCACGGTCGCCGACTACCGCCGCCGGCACGCCCTCTACAAGGGCGACGCCTCCCTGCGCGAGGCGCACGCGGCCCACCCGTGGTTCCTGACCTGGGACGACCACGAGGTCGTCAACGACTACTCCGGTACGGGCGGCGGCGCGCCGTTCATGCAGCGGCGGGCGGCCGCGTACCAGGCCTGGTACGAGAACATGCCGCACCGCGACGGCAGCGCCGGGACCATGGCCGCGCTGCCGGACCCGGAGATCCACCGGGTGCGCCGCTGGGGCAACCTGCTGGAGCTGAGCGTCCTCGACCTGCGCTCGTACCGCTCCGCGCAGAACCTCTCCGACGGCACGATCCTCGGCGCCGGGCAGAAGAGCTGGCTGAAGAAGAACATCGACGGCGCTCCCGACACCTGGCACGTCTGGGCCAACTCGATCATGCTCAGCCAGCTGCGCGGCCGTCCCGGCGGCTCGTACATGTTCACCGACCAGTGGGACGGCTTCCTCGCCGAGCGCAAGGAGGTCCTCGGCCATGTGCACAGCGCCGGCATGGAGGACCTGGTCGTCATCACGGGCGACTGGCACTCGGCCTTCGTCGACGACATCCGGCCCGACTTCGACGACGTCTCTTCGCCCGTCATCGGTACGGAGTTCACGGCGCACTCGGTGACCTCGGGGGCGTACTCGGCGAGCTGGAACGCCACGAACGGGCCGGTCATGGGCGCGGCCAACCCGCACCTGAAGTACTTCGAGGGCAACCGCTACGGCTACGACGTCTACGAGGTCACCCCGGAGCGCTTCAGCGCCCACATGCGGGTGATCGGCGACCGCCGCGACCCGGCGTCCCCCGTCACGACGCTGACCACCTTCCACGTCGACCGCGGGAAGGCGGGCTCGTACGAGGACCCGGCGACGAAGGGCTCGCCGGCGCAGTACCGCCGCGACTGACCCGTCGGGGGGTATGACGAGGGGCCCGTCCCGCCGGTCGTGACCGGTGGGACGGGCCCCTTCCTCGCTGTGCTCAGCCCTGGCCGGTGAGGTCGATCGTCTTCGTCCGCTCGGCCGTCGTTTTTCCGAGGAGCGCGTCGCGCATGACGAAGGCGACGTCGTCGGCGGAGACCTGGTGCTTCTTGCCGTCGGCCTTGGTGATCATGACGCCGTCGAAGACCCCGTCGAGGAGCCTGTCGATCGCCTTCTTGTCGTAGACCTCGACCAGGCGGCCGTTGACGGCCTTCATGGAGAGGATCTGCGGGAGCGAGCGCGCCGGGCCGAACTTGATCTCCTTCGCACCCGCCTTGATCACGATCGCGTCGGACATCGCGGGCCGGGCGAACTCCTTCATCGCCCGGTCCAGCTCGGCCTTGGTGATCGAAGGCTGGCGGGTGACGACGGGCAGCTCGACGGTCTTGGCCTTGCCCGTCTCCACCTGGGCGCGGAACGCGTCCTTGACGAAGATCATCGAACGGCCGACGTCCAGGCCCTTGCCCGGCTTGCCCTCGACGGCGGTGACCTTGTTGGGAGCGAACGTGATCGTGCCCTCGGTGGCCGAGCCGGAGACACCGGCCACGTCCCGCAGGGCGACGGCCAGCTTCTCCTCGTCGACCGGGAGCTTCGGCTGGGCGACGCGCTCGCCGCCGAAGAGGGAGCCGATCACGGAGACGGGGTTGTAGTCGCTGCCCGCCGCCGCGCGGACGGTCTCCTGGCTGTCCAGGGCGAGACCGGCCTTGTCCGGGGAGAGCTCGACCGTCTTCCCGCCGACGCTGAGCTTCAGCGGGGCGTGGGCGCGCTTGCCGAGGGCGGTCTCCAGCTTGTTGACCCCCTCCTCCTTCGTACCGCCGCCGATGTCCACGCCGAGGACGGTCGTGCCCTTGGGGACGTCGGAGTGGTTGAGGAGCAGCCCCGCGCCATAGGCGACGCCGGCCAGGCCGAAGACGCCGGCACCGACGAGGACCAGCTTGGAGCGGCCCTTCTTCTGCGGGGCGGAGGAGCGCGCCGGGGAGGCGGCGGGGGCGGGGGACGAGGGTGCGGGGCGCGGCTCGGCGGGGGCGCCGCCGACGTACTCGGGGGTCGAGAAGCCGCGGTCCGGGAGGCGGGGCGTCAGGTCCGGGCCCGAGGGGACGACCGGGATGCCGCTGGTGAGCGTGTCCCCGGAGACATGGCCGCCGGGCGGCTGCGGTTGGCCGGGGGCGGCCGGGGAGCCGGGGCCGGGGCCCTGGGGCGTCAGGACGGCGGTGTCGTCGGACATCCGCGGTGTTCCCCCGAAGGGGTCACCGACCGCCAGCGGGTTGCCGGCCATGGGGCCGAGGCCCGCCAGGGGGTTGCCCGCGACGGGGCCACCACCCATGGTGCCGCCGCCCATGGTGCCGCCGCCCATGGTGCCGCCGCCCATAGGACCGGTGCCCAGCGTGCTGTTGCCGGTCATCGGGCCCGTGGTCGGGCCGTTGGGGCCGTTGGGGCCGTTCGGGCGCGTCGGGGCTCCGGGGCCGGGGCCCTGCGGGGCGCCCTGGGCGTAGGGGTCGCCGTCGGGGCCGTACGCGGCCTCGTCCTGCGGCGGGGTGGAGAGGAACATCGGCGTACCGGACGCGGGCGTGGCCGAGATCGACGCGCCGCCGACCCTCGGGATGCCGCCCGTCGCGGGACCGGCGAAACCGGAGCCGCGCGTCGCGCCCGTGGCCGGGGGCCGTACACCCTGCGGAGGCGTACGTCCGGGACCGGAGGCGCCGGGACGCGCCCCGCCAGGACCGGCAGCGGGGCCCGGGCCCGGCTCGGAGAGCTGGGACAGGCCCGACTTCGCCGCCGGGGCGGCAGGAGGCGCGGAGGGAGCCGGGGCGGCGGGCGCCTCGGGCGTGGCCGGCTTGCGCGGGGCGAACCAGTCGCTCGTCGGCTTGTCCTCGGCCTTGGGCGGCTCCGCCTGAGCCGGCTCCGGAGCGGCCGGAGGCTCCGGCGCGGGGGCCGGTGCCGGCGCCTCGGGGGCCGGGGCGGGCGCGGAGTCCGCGGCGGAGTCGCCGACCGGCTTGCGGACGACCACGGGCGGGATCGGCCGCGAACCCGGGATGTTGATCCGGATGCGGGTGGTCAGCGTGGTCTCGGTCTTCGGCTCCTCCGGCTGCGGAGGAGCGGGCGGCGCGCCTGCGGCACCGGCCGTCTCGTCGGACCCGTCCTGCGTGGGGTGGAGCGACGGATACTGGCGGGATCCGTACGGCGGCGTGCCCGACGGGTACGCGGCTCCACCGCGCCCCTGGGCGCCGGAGGACGAACTGTCAGTCTCTCGACCAGTTTCACGACTCAAAGCAGGTTCTCCCGGTTGGCTCCACCGCCCGCTCTTGCTGGTGCTCGTGTACCCGGGCGGCTCGGCGGCGCGCACCACCATACTGGCCGTCGCCGACAGGCACCCGACGGCAGGGGATCCAGTACGGGGCAATCCGGCCGAAGTCCGGGCACCCCTTCACCGAAGCTCCCCCCAAGTCACGCTGTTCACGCGGCCGGTCGGACGAGCCGCGACATCGTGGCACAGATCACAGCGATCGCCATGCCGCCGAGCAGGAAGATCATCTCGGCCGCGCCGCCTCCGAAGACCCCGTCGCCTTCCGGGCGTCCGAGGCTGAGCAGCACGATGGCGACGAGCCAGCCCGCCCCGGGGGCCACGACGCCGAGCTGGGTGTCGGTGGCCCGCAGCCCGCCGTAGAAGACGGCGGCGGTGGCGAGGAGGGCGAGGATCAACCCGCCGGGGAACCAGGCGTTTTGGACGATGGAGCCCGCGATGCCGACGAGGGCTCCGAGCACGACAAGGAGGACGTACCAGACGATCCGCATCACGCGCCCCCGTCCCGCTCGGAGTCCTTCACGCGATCCGTCTTCTCGGGGCCCGTCTCGACGCCCGCGAAGAGGTCGGTCTCGCGCGCGCCCTCCGGCGCGCCGGGCGTGCCCCTGACCAACTGGTAGTGCTCCGTGGTGAGGATCGGCTGAGCCAGGTCGTTCGAGAGCGCGAAGAAGGGGCCCTCGACGGCGATTTGGGTGGCGTGGGCGCGCATCGCGGCGGCCTTGCGGGCCGCCCAGGCCGTCCCGCCGTCGATCTCGGCGGTGATCAGGGACTCGTCCACGACTCCCGGTACGTCGTCGATGTCCGCGATGCCGGGGAATCCGCCCCCTTCCTCGGCGCGCAGCCGGGCGAAGGCGGCCTCGGCGAGCGGGCGCGGGACGCGGTTCCAGTAGATCTTCGCGATCGTGTGGGCCGGGCCGAGGTCGGGGCGGTACGCGGCGTCCTCGGCCAGCTCGGCGGCGCGCATGGCGACGCGGTGGGCCTGGATGTGGTCGGGGTGGCCGTAGCCGCCGTCGGGGTCGTAGGTGACCATGACCTGCGGGCGGGTCTCGCGGACGATCTCGACGAGGTACGCGGCGGCGGTGTCGACGTCCGTGTTCCAGAAGGCGTTCTCGCGCCGGTTCTGCTCGACGCCCATCATCCCGGAGTCGCGGAAGCGGCCGGGGCCGCCGAGGAAGCGGTGGTCGGTGACGCCCAGCTCCTTCATCGCGTCGGCCAGCTCGCCGACGCGATGGGGCCCGAGCCGGTCCTCCCGGTCGGGCGCGAGATGGGCGAGGGCGGGCGGAATGACCTCGCCCTCCTCGCCGAGCGTGCAGGTCACGAGCGTGACCTGGGCACCCTCGGCCGCGTACCTGGCCATGGTGGCGCCGTTGTTGATCGACTCGTCGTCGGGGTGCGCGTGCACCAGGAGCAGACGACGGGCTGGGAGAACCGTCATGGCCCCACCCTACGAGGCGGGGCCGGGGATCAGTGTGTCCGGAGGATCACGGCGGATCCCGGGGGATCTCGGCGGATCCCGGCGGACCCCGGCGGATCACCGAGCACGGGGCTCAGAACTTGAGGCCGCCGATCATGCCCGCCACGTTCGTGGTGAGCGTGCTGATGGACGGGGCGATGGACGAGCTCGCGAGATAGAACCCCAGGAGCGCGCAGACCGCCGCATGTCCAGCCTTCAGCCCGGATTTCCGGATCAGCAGGAAGACGACGATCGCCAGCAGCACCACCGCCGAAATCGAGAGTGCCACGGCGGTTCACCTCCACACTTCTTCGGTCGGATATTCGGACGGTCAGGTCGGCGAGCATGTGCCAGATGTCAGATGTCCCCTACCCACCTAGCGCTACGGATCATAACTATGTGTGGCACCGCATTGATGGTGTACGGGGGCATAGAGGGGGCGCACAGCGCTAGTTTCGGTCGCATGACCTCCACGCAACTGCCGTCGCATCCGCTCTCGTTCCCCCGCCAGTACGCCCGGACGCAGCGCTTCACCCTGGGCGTCCCCCGCACGTTCACGGTCTCCCCGGACGGTGAACGTGTGGTGTTCGTCCGCTCGTCTTCCGGTACGGATCGCTCGCACGGGCTGTGGGTCCTCGACCTGGCCCGGGGCGAGGAGCCGCGGGAGCGGCTCGCGGCGGACCCGGAGACGCTCCTCGCGGGCGCGGCCGAGGAGTTGTCGGCGGAGGAGCAGGCGCGGCGGGAGCGGAGCCGCGAGGGTTCGGGCGGGATCGTGGCGTACGCGGTGGACGCGGCCGTGGAGTTGGCCGCTTTCGCACTCTCGGGGCGGCTGTTCGCGGCGGAGCTGCGGGCGGGCACCGCGCGGGAACTCCCGGCGCCAGGACCGGTGATCGACCCCCGGCCCTCGCCGGACGGGCGGCACGTCGCCTATGTGGTGGGCGGCGCGCTGCGGGTGACGGGCGCGGACGGGGAGGGCGACCGGGCGCTCGCGGAGCCGGAGGACGCGCACACGACGTACGGGCTCGCGGAGTTCGTCGCGGCGGAGGAGATGGGCAGGTCGCGGGGGTTCTGGTGGTCGCCGGACTCGGACCGTCTGCTCGTGGCGCGTGCTCATGACCGGCCGGTGCGGCGGTGGTGGATCGCCGATCCCGCGCATCCGGAGCGGGAGCCGCAGGTGGTCCCGTATCCGGCGGCGGGGACGCCGAACGCGGAGGTGCGGCTGTACGTGGTGGATCTGGCCGGGGAGCGCACCGAGGTCGAGTGGGACCGGGAGCGGTATCCGTATCTGGCCCGGGTGCACTGGTCGGCGGACGGGGCTCCGCTGCTGCTCGTGCAGGCGCGTGACCAGCGGACGCAGCTGCATCTGGCGGTGGACCCGGCGACCGGGGCGACGCGGACGGTGCACGCGGACGAGGACCCGGTGTGGCTCGAGCTGCTGCCGGGGGTGCCGGCGTGGGCCCCGGGTGGGCGGCTCGTGCGGATCGCCGACGAGGGGGGCGCGCGGGTGCTCGCGGTCGGGGACCGGGCGTTGACGGGGGCGGCGCTGCAGCTGCGCGCGGTCCTGGACATCGGGGAGGACGACGTCCTGGTCTCGGCCTCCGCGGGCGAGGAGCGGGCGGAGCCCGAGACCGGTGAGATCCACGTGTACCGGGTCGGCGAGCGGGGTGTGGAGCGGGTCTCGGAGGGGGTGGGGGTCCACTCGGCGGCGCGCGGCGGCGGGGTGACGGTCCTCGTCTCGGCCCGGCCGGACGCGCCGGGGAGCGTGGCGCGGGTGCTGCGGGACGGCGAGCAGGTGGCGGTGGTCGCCTCGTACGCGGAGGCGCCGGTCCTTTCGGCGGGTGTGCGGCTCGTCGAGGGGGGCGCACGGCGGATTCCGTGCGCCGTGCTGCTCCCCTCCGGATACGCGGAAGGGGACGGGCCGCTTCCCGTCCTGATGGATCCGTACGGCGGTCCGCACGGCCAGCGGGTGGTCGCCGCACACAATCCGCATCTGACCTCGCAGTGGTTCGCCGACCAGGGCTTCGCCGTGATCGTGGCGGACGGGCGGGGTACGCCGGGCCGGTCGCCCGAGTGGGAGAAGGCGATCAAGAACGATCTGACGCCGACCCTCGACGACCAGGTCGAGGCGCTGCACGCGCTGGCGAAGGACTTCCCGCTCGATCTGGACCGGGTGGCGATCCGGGGCTGGTCGTACGGCGGTTATCTCGCCGCGCTCGGGGTGCTGCGGCGGCCCGACGTCTTCCACGCGGCGGTCGCGGGCGCGCCGGTGACGGACTTCCGGCTCTACGACACCCACTACACCGAGCGGTACCTCGGGACGCCGCAGGAGAGCCCGGAGGTGTACGCGGCGAACTCGCTGGTGACCGACGACGGTCTTTCGGCGCCGGAGAATCCTGCGCGACCGCTGATGATCATCCACGGTCTGGCCGACGACAATGTGGTGGTGGCCCATACGCTCCGGCTCTCCTCGGCGCTGCTCGCGGCCGGGCGGCCCCATGAGGTGCTGCCGCTGACGGGCGTGACCCATATGACCCCGCAGGAGCAGGTGGCGGAGAACCTGCTGCTGCTTCAGGTGGACTTCCTGAAGCGCGCGCTGGGCATGGACCGGCCCTAGGGAGTGTCCGGAAAGTATGGTCGTCCGCCCGAAGGGCGGGGCTCTCACCAGCCCGGCGGGCGGGGGTACGGCGGGGCCGGTGGCAGCGCGGCCACCGGCCGGCGGGGTACGGGGTGGGGCGCGCCGCGCACGGAGGACAGGACGAGCACGGCGGCCCCCGCGAGCAGTCCGTACGCGGAGGTGGCGAGGGCGAGCCGGCCGTCGTCGCCCAGCTCGGCGAGGTGCGCGGCCCACCCGGCCCGTAACGCGGTGGCGACCCCGGCCACCCCCCAGCCCGTCAGGAGCAGCCCCGCGAGGAGGCCGAGGGGCCGGGCGTGCGCGGCGCGGGCGAAGGCGCCGCCCGCGGCCGCGAGGAAGAGGACGGCGAGCATCACGTTCAGCCAGGCAGGCGGGGCCGCGAGCGCGGGCAGGAGGAGCGAGCGGCCACCGGCGAACCGGTCGACGGTCGCCTCGACCGGCAACTCCCGCGCCCAGTACACCTCCCACGCGATCCAGGCGACTCCGGCGACGGCGCACAGGGCCCCGGCCGCGACGGCGGGGCCCCTACGGGGGCGGGCCGGGGGCTCGGGGGCGGGGTCGCGGCCCACGGCCGCCGCGATGACGAGTCCCGCGGCGAGGCCGAGCGTGAGGAGGGTGGTCACGAGCGCGTCGACGCCGGTGGCCCACAGCCCGGGCAGCCGCAGCGCGAGCGTGACGATCCCGGCGGAGGCGAGCGCGGGCGCGGCAAGGGAGGAACGGAGCGCGGCGAGCGCGGTGGCCGCGTAGACGACGAGCAGGAGCGGGTCGAGCAGCGAGGTGGCGGACCTGCTCCGGAGGAGGAAGGCGTGGTCCCCGGCCCAGTACCAGCCGAGGTCGGCGGGTGAGCCGAAGGCCGCGAGGTCCCGCAGCAGCCAGACGACGATGACGAGCGCGAGCGCGCCACACAGCGCGGCGCCGGTGAGACGTGCCGGTCGTGTCACAGTCACGGAGCCGATACTCACCGCTACCACGCGCCGAAACAAGCGGTTCCGCATATTCGACCGGCATGTGGAAGGGATGGGGCGGCCGGCCGGAGCGACATGGCGCGCACCGGCCGGCCTACGGCACCCGCACGGCCGTACGCTGTCGAGCTTGGCGCGTTCGTATATCGGATCCGGGTCGGCCGAGTTGCCTGCTCGTTAACGAATTTGACGCTGTTTCATCCGGAAATGCCCTGGTCCGGCTCCCCCGGCTCCTCGGGCTTCCGCAGCCCCTCCGGCTCCCCCGGCGGCTTCCCCAACTCCTCCTCCGTCGGCACCACGTGCTTCTCCTCCGCGAAGTGGCACGCCGAGTCGTGCTTGGCCGGGGTGTCCGTGAGCCGGAAGACCGCGGGGACCGCCAGCTCCGGGACTTCGAGCGCGCAGCGCTCCTGCGCCTTCCAGCAGCGGGTGCGGAAGCGGCAGCCGGAGGGGATGTTGGCCGGCGAGGGCACGTCGCCGCTGAGGATGATGCGCTCGCGGTGCTCCCGCGCGTCCGGGTCGGGCACCGGGACCGCCGACAACAGCGCCTGGGTGTACGGGTGGGTGGGGTGGTCGTAGATCTGGCTGTCGGTGCCGATCTCGACGATCCGGCCCAGGTACATGACGCCGACGCGGTCGGAGATGTGCCGCACGATCGAGAGGTCGTGGGCGATGAAGACGTACGACAGGCTGAACTCGTTCTGGAGCTTCTCCAGGAGGTTCACGACCTGGGCCTGGACGGAGACGTCGAGGGCCGAGACCGGCTCGTCCGCGACGATGATCTCCGGCTGGAGCGCGAGGCCGCGGGCGATGCCGATGCGCTGCCGCTGGCCGCCCGAGAACTGGTGCGGATAGCGGTTGATGTACTCGGGGTTGAGGCCGACGACGTCCAGGAGGTCCTGGACCTTCCGGCGCCGGTCCCCCTTGGGGGCGACCTCGGGGTGGATCTCGTACGGCTCCCCGATGATGTCGCCGACCGTCATCCGGGGGTTGAGCGAGGTGTACGGGTCCTGGAAGACCATCTGGATGTTGCGGCGAACGGCGCGGAGCGCCTTCGGCGACAGCGTGGTGATGTCGTCGCCCTTGTAGCGGATCGCGCCGGAGGTCGGGCGCTCCAAATTGACCAGCATCTTCGCGACGGTCGACTTGCCGCAGCCGGACTCGCCGACGATGCCGAGGGTCTCCCCCGCCGCCAGGTCGAAGTCGACGCCGTCGACGGCCTTGACCGCGCCGACCTGCTTCTTGAAGACGACGCCCCGGGTGAGCGGGTAGTGCTTGTACAGGTCCCTGACCTGCAGGATCGACTCAGCCACGGAGGGCCTCCTGCCAGAAGTGGCACGCGCTGCGGCGTTCCTCCGACACTTCGTACAACGGCGGCTCGTCGGTGCGGCAGACGTCCCTGGCCAGCGGGCAGCGCGGGTTGAAGGCGCAGCCGGGCGGGATGGCGAGCAGGTTCGGGGGCAGGCCCTTGATCGCGTACAGCTCCTGGCCCTTCTGGTCCAGGCGCGGGATCGAGTCGAGCAGGCCCCGGGTGTAGGGGTGGGCCGGGGCCTTGTAGATCTCGTGGACGGGGGCGGTCTCGACGATCCGGCCCGCGTACATCACGGCGATCTTGTCGGCGACGTCGGCGACGACGCCGAGGTCGTGGGTGATGAGGATGAGGCCCATGTTGAGCTCGCGCTGGAGCTCGGCCAGGAGGTCCATGACCTGGGCCTGGACGGTGACGTCGAGGGCGGTCGTCGGCTCGTCGGCGATGATCAGGTCCGGTTCGAGGGAGAGCGCCATCGCGATCATGATGCGCTGGCGCATGCCGCCGGAGAACTGGTGCGGATACTGCCCGACCCGCTCCTTGGCGGCCGGGATGCGGACCCGGTCCATCAGCTCGATCGCCTTGTTCCGGGAGTCCTTGCGGGACAGCCCCTGGTGGACCTGGAACATCTCGCCGAGCTGGTCACCGACGCTGATCACGGGGTTGAGGGAGGACAAGGCGTCCTGGAAGATCATCGCCATCTTGGCGCCCCGGACCTTGCGCCGCTCCTCCTCCTTGAGCGTGAGCAGGTCGCGGCCCTGGAAGAGGATCTCGCCGTCGGTGATCTTCCCCGGCGGAATGTCGAGGATGCCCATGATGGCCTGGGCGGTGACGGACTTGCCGGAGCCGGACTCCCCCAGGACGGCCAGGGTCTCGCCCGCGTCGACCGAGTAGCTGACCCCGTTGACCGCCTTGGCCACGCCGTCCCTGGTGTGGAACTCCACGTGCAGATCGCGCACTTCGAGCAGCATGGGCGCCTACCTCAGCTTCGGGTCGAGGGCGTCGCGCACCGCGTCGCCGAGCATGATGAACGCGAGCACGGTGATCGCCAGCGCGCCGGCCGGCCAGAGCAGCATGTGCGGGGCGTTGCGGATGTACTGCGAGGCCGAGGAGATGTCGATGCCCCAGGAGACGGTGGGGGGCTTCAGCCCGACGCCGAGGTACGACAGGGTCGCTTCGAGCGAGATGTACGTACCGAGGGCGATGGTCGCCACGACGATGACCGGCGCGACGGCGTTGGGCGCGATGTGGCGGAGCAGCATGCGGGAGTTGGAGGCGCCGAGCGCCCGGGCCGCCTGCACGTAGTCGTTCTGCTTGGCGGTGATGACCGAGCCGCGGGCGATGCGGGAGATCTGCGGCCAGCCGAGCAGCACCATGAAGCCGATGACGGGCCAGATGGTGGCGCTGGTGACGACGGAGAGCAGGACGAGGCCGCCGAGGACGACCGGGATGGCGAAGAAGACGTCGGTGATCCGGGAGAGGACCGCGTCCCAGCCGCCGCCGAAGAAGCCCGCGAGGCCGCCGAGGAGGGAGCCGAGGATCGCGACGCCGAGGGTGGCGAGGACACCGACGGCGACGGAGGTCCTGGCGCCGTAGACCGTACGGGTGTACACGTCGCAGCCCTGGCCGTTGAAGCCGAAGGGGTGGCCGGGCTGGGAGCCCTCCTGCGCCTTGGACAGGTCGCACTGGAGGGGGTCTCCGCTTGCGATCAGGGACGGCCAGATGGAGATGATCACGAGGAAGAGGATGATCAGGCCCGAGACGATGAAGACCGGGTTGCGGCGCAGGTCGTGCCAGGCGTCGGACCAGAGCGAGCGGGGCTTTCCGGCCGGTCCCGTGCCGAGGGGGCCGCCGGGGGTCTTCTCCAGCGAGGCGCCCTCCTCCATGGCGAGGTCCGTGGCGCCACCCGCCCCCGTGTGGTCGATGGCGCGCCCGTCGTCGAACGGCTCAAGGGGCTCAGGCATAGCGGATCCTCGGGTCAAGGACGGCGTACAGGAGGTCGACCAGGAGGTTGGCGAGCAGGAAGACGATGACGAGAACGGTCACGAAGCCGACGACGGTCTGGGTGTTCTGCCGGACGATGCCCTGGTAGAGCTGGTAGCCGACGCCGTGGATGTTGAAGATCCGCTCCGTGACGATCGCGCCGCCCATCAGCGCGCCGATGTCGGCTCCGATGAAGGTCACCACGGGGATGAGGCTGTTGCGCAGCAGGTGGCGGGTGATGACCCGGCGGCGCGGCAGGCCCTTGGCGACGGCGGTACGGACGTAGTCGGCGCGCTTGTTCTCCGCGATCGAGGTCCGGGTGAGCCGGGTGACGTAGGCGAGGGAGACGGAGGCCAGGACGAGGCCGGGGACGATCAGCTCGTCGAAGGTGGCGTCGGAGGAGACCGCGGGCTTGATCCAGCCCCACTTCACGCCGAGGAGGAGCTGGAGCAGCAGACCGGTGACGAAGGTCGGGATCGAGATGACGACCAGGGTCAGCAGCAGCACGGTGGTGTCGACGGGGCGGCCGCGCTTGAGGCCCGTCAGGACGCCGAGGCTGATGCCGATGACGATCTCGAAGAGGATCGCGACGATGGTGAGCCGGATGGTGACGGGGAAGGCGCTGGCCATCAGTTCGGTGACCGGCTGGCCGTTGAAGGCCGTCCCGAAGTCGCCGGTGAAGAGGTTGCCCATGTAGGTCAGGTATTGCTGCCAGACGGGCTTGTCGAGGCCGAACTCCTTCTCCAGCTGGGCGGCGGTCGCCGGATCGCAGGCGCGGTCGCCGCAGAGGCCGGCGATGGGGTCGCCCATCACGTTCACCATCAGGAAGATCAGCAGGGTGGCGCCGATGAAGACCGGGATCATCTGCAGCAGACGCCGGATCACATAACGACCCATGAGGGGCTCCGGGGGTGTGGGGTAGGCGTACGGCCCGGCGCGAGCGAGAACGCCGGGCCGGGCCGTACGCCGACGCGCTGCGTCAGTTGACCTTGATCTGGTCGTAGACCGGGACGCTGAAGGGGTTGAGCAGGACGTTGGAGACGCGGTCCGAGTAGCCGGCACTGCCGTTCTGGTACCAGAGCGGGATCGCGCCCATGTCGTCGCGGAGGATCTCCTCGGCCTGCTGGAAGGTCGAGACGGCCTTGCCGATGTCGGTCTCGGCGTTGGCCTGGTCGACGAGCTTGTCGAACTCGGGGTCCGTGTACTTGCCGTCGTTGGAGGACGCGTTCGTGTAGTACAGCGGCTGCAGGAAGTTCTGGATGAGGGGGTAGTCCATCTGCCAGCCGGCCCGGAAGGGGCCGGGCATCTTCTGCGTGGAGACCTGGCTGCGGTAGTCGGCGAAGGTGCCGATCGGGTTGCCGACGCAGGCCCGGTTGTTGCCCAGCGCGTTGTTGATGGAGTTGCAGACGGCGTCCACCCACTCCTTGTGGGAGCCGGTGTCGGCGTTGTACGAGATCTTCATCGTGCCGCCGGGGATGCCGCCGCCCTCGGCGACCAGCCTCTTCGCGTCTGCCGCGTTGTACTTGCAGAACTCGCCGCAGATGTCCTTGAAGCCGCCCTCCTCGCCGAGGACCGGGGAGGTCCAGTCGACGGCGGGCGTCCGGGTCTTCTGGAAGATCGTGTCGGTGATCTGCTGGCGGTTGATCGCCATGGAGAGGCCCTGGCGGAGCTTCTCCTGGCCGGGCTTGTTCCACGCCGGGTCGTAGAAGGGGAAGCCGAGGGTCTGGATGATGCCGGCCGGCTCGTTGATGTACCGGTCGCCGAGGTCCGCCTGGACGTTCTTGAGCTGGGAGGCGGGCACGTCGTCGACGAGGTCGAGGTTGCCGGCCGTCAGGTCGGTGTAGGCGGTGTTGTTGTCGGTGTAGACCTTGAGGGTCACACCGCCGTTCTGCGCCTTGTCGTCGCCGGGGTAGCCGTCCCAGCGCTTCAGCTCCATCTGGGAGCCCTTGGCGTACGTGTCGACCGTGTACGGGCCGTTGCCGACGGGCTGGTTGAGCCAGGCGGCGTGGTCGTCGAAGAAGGCCTTGGGGAGCGGGGAGAAGGCGGCGTAGCCGAGGGTGTCGGGCCAGGTGGAAAAGACCTGGTTGAGCTTGACCGTGAAGGTCTTGGGGTCGACGACCTTGAGGCCGGACATGGTCTCGGCGGTCGGCTCGCCCTTCGCCGGGTGGACCTGCTCGTAGCCCTCGATCTGGGCGAAGAAGGAGGAGTTCTTCTGGTTGTTCTTCAGATGGGCGCCGTAGTTCCACGCGTCCACGAAGGAGTTGGCGGTGACCGCCTCCCCGTTGGAGAAGGTCCAGCCGTCCTTGACGGTGACGGTGAAGTTCGTGGAGTCGGTGGTCTCGATCTTCTCGGCGAGCATGTCCGTGGCCGCGCCGGTCTTCGGGTCGTACTGCTTGAGCCCCCGGAAGATCATGGAGAGGACCTTGCCGCCCTGGACCTCGTTGGTGTTCGCCGGCTCCAGCGGGTTCTGCGGGTCGCCCCACGAGGAGCTCACGACACCGTCCGCGCCACCACCTCCGCCATCGCCTCCGCCGCCGCAGGCCGTGGCCGTGAGGGCGACGGCTACGGCCACTGCGGCCCACTTGGCGTGCGTGGCTCCGCGCATGAGGTTCCTCCCGAGGATCCTGGTATGTACCGAGAGCCCCAATATCACCCGAGTGCGGGCGGTATGCACCTTAACGACACCCGTCGGGCGACACCCGTACGGGAACGCGCGAGGGCGCCCCGGCCGTCACGGCCGGGGCGCCCTCGATGCGGAGCGGGAGAACTACGCCGCGTGGATGACGTCCTTCTCCTCGGCGAAGTGGCACGCCGACTCGTGCGCGGCCGGGGTGTCCTCACCCTGGAAACGCTCGGGGATCGCCAGGAGCGGGATCTCCGTGGAGCACTTGTCCTGCGCCTTCCAGCACCGGGTGCGGAAGCGGCAGCCCGACGGCGGGTTGGCCGGCGAGGGGACGTCACCGGTGAGGATGATCCGCTCGCGGCCTTCACGGGCGTCCGGGTCCGGGACCGGGACCGCCGACAGCAGCGCCTGGGTGTAGGGGTGCGTCGGGTGGTCGTAGATCTGCGTGTCCGTACCGATCTCGGCCATCTTGCCGAGGTACATCACGCCGACCCGGTCCGAGATGTGCCGGACGATCGACAGGTCGTGGGCGATGAAGACGTAGGAGAGGTTGAACTCGTCCTGCAGCTTCTCCATCAGGTTGATGACCTGCGCCTGGACGGAGACGTCCAGGGCCGAGACCGGCTCGTCGCAGATGATGATCTCGGGGTTGAGCGCGAGGCCTCGGGCGATGCCGATGCGCTGGCGCTGACCGCCGGAGAACTGGTGCGGGTAGCGGTTGATGTACTCGGGGTTCAGACCGACCACATCGAGCAGCTCCTGCACCCTGCGGCGCCGGTCACCCTTCGGGGCCACCTCGGGGTGGATGTCGAAGGGCTCGCCGATGATGTCGCCGACCGTCATACGCGGGTTCAGCGAGGTGTACGGGTCCTGGAACACCATCTGGATGTTCCGGCGGACGGCCTTCAGCGCGCGGCCGGACAGCTTGGTGATGTCCTGGCCCTTGTAGAAGACCTCGCCGGCGGTGGCCCGCTCCAGGGTCATCAGCAGCTTGGCGACCGTGGACTTGCCACAGCCGGACTCGCCGACGATGCCGAGGGTCTCGCCCTGGTAGAGGTCGAAGGAGACCCCGTCCACGGCCTTGACCGCGCCGACCTGCTTCTTGAACAGGATGCCCTGGGTCAGCGGGAAGTGCTTGACCAGGTTGCGCACCTGCAGGATCGGCTCACCGCGCTCGACCGGCGCGTCGATCGCGGCCATGGCCTCCGCCTCGGTGGCGGCGTCGACCGTCTCGACCTCGGTGACGTTCGGAGTCGCGTCCGCGGCCTCGTCCTTCTTGCTGAGCTCAGCCATGGATCGTCTCCTTCCAGAAGTGGCAGGCGCTGCCGCGACCGGGCAGCTCCGTGCCGTCCTGCTCGGTGACCGGCGCGAGCGCCGGGATCTCCGTGCGGCAGATGTCGTCGGCCTTGGGGCAGCGCGGGTTGAAGGCGCAGCCGGTGGGCACCCGGAGCAGGTTGGGCGGCAGGCCCTTGATCGCGTACAGCTCCTGGCCCTTCTGGTCCAGGCGCGGGATCGAGTCGAGCAGACCCCGGGTGTACGGGTGGGCCGGGCGCTTGTACAGCTCGTGGACGGGGGCGGTCTCGACGATCCGGCCCGCGTACATGACCGCGATCTTGTCCGCGACGTCGGCGACGACGCCGAGGTCGTGGGTGATCAGGATCAGGCCCATGTTGTACTCGCGCTGGAGCTCCGCGAGGAGGTCCATGACCTGGGCCTGGACGGTCACGTCGAGCGCCGTGGTGGGCTCGTCCGCGATGATCAGGTCCGGCTCCAGGGCGAGCGCCATCGCGATCATGATGCGCTGGCGCATACCGCCGGAGAACTGGTGCGGATAGTCGTTGACCCGCTCCTTGGCGGCCGGGATCTTGACCTTCTCCATCAGCTCGACGGCCTTGGCCTTGGCCTCCTTCTTGGAGAGGCCGTGGTGCACCCGGAACATCTCGCCGAGCTGGTAGCCGACGGAGAGGACCGGGTTGAGGGAGGACAGCGCGTCCTGGAAGATCATCGCGATCTTCTGGCCACGGATCTTCCGGCGCTCCTCGTAGGACATCTTGAGCATGTCCTGACCGCGGAAGAAGATCTCACCCTTGGGGATCTTGCCGGGCGGCATGTCGAGGATGCCCATGACGGCCTGCGCGGTGACGGACTTGCCGGACCCGGACTCGCCGAGCACGGCGAGCGTCTCGCCCGCGTTCACGCTGTAGTTGACTCCGTTGACCGCCTTGGCCACACCGTCGCGGGTGTGGAACTCCACGTGCAGGTCACGGACTTCGAGCAGGGGCCCGGTGTGCTCGTCGCCGCCGCGGGGGGCGGGGACGCTCGCGGTCTTGTCGATGATGCTCACGTTGTACGCCCTCCTCAGCGCAGCTTGGGGTCGAGGGCGCTGCGAACCGCATCGCCGAGCAGGATGAACGCCAGGACGGTGATCGACACCATGACCGACGGGATGATCAGGACGAAGGCCGCGTTACGCAGCTGCTCCTGACCGGACGAGATGTCGACACCCCACGAGACGGTCGGCTCGGCGAGACCGATACCCAGGAAGGAGAGCGTCGCCTCCGCCGAGATGTAACCGCCGAGCGCGATGGTGGCGACGACGATGACCGGGGCGATGGCGTTCGGCAGGATGTGCCGGAGCAGGATCCGTGTGGTGGAGGCGCCGAGCGCCTTGGCCGCCATCACGTAGTCCGCCTGCTTGATGGTGATCACCGAGCCGCGGGCGACACGGGCGATCTGCGTCCAGCCGAGGAAGGCCAGGGCCAGGATGACGACCCAGAGCTTGCGCTCCTCGAAGGAGGTCAGGACGACCATCGCGCCGAGGATGAAGGGAACGCCCAGGAAGACGTTGGTGATCCAGGAAAGGATCGTGTCGACCCAGCCACCGAAGTAGCCGCCGAGCATGCCGACGACCGTGCCGAGGACGGTGACCAGGAGGGTGACGACGACGGCGACGGCGATCGAGGCGCGGGCGCCGTAGATGACACGCGCGTAGATCGACCGGCCCTGGATGTCGTAACCGAACCAGTCCTCGTTGAAGAAGCTGCCCCAATTGGGCTTCTGCAGGTAGTGCTTGGCGAGGTCGGCGTGGCGCGGGTCGGCGCTGGTGAACAGGCCGGGGAAGACGGCCATGGTCAGCAGGACCACGATCATGACGGCGGAGATCAGGAAGATCGGGTTGCGCCGCAGGTCGTACCAGGCGTCCGACCAGAGGCTGCGCGGCTTGTCCTTCTTGTCGACCGGCTTGGCGGCGGTCGCGCCGGCCGGAGTCTGCTCGGCGACGGCTTCCTTGAGTGCCTCAGGCATAACGGATCCTCGGGTCCAGGACCGCGTAGAGCAGGTCGACGAGCAGGCTGGCGACGAGATAGACGACCACGATCAGGGTCACGATGCCCACGACGGTGGAGCCCTCACGGTGCTTCAGCGCGGAGAAGACGTTGTAGCCGACACCCTGGACGTTGAAGATGCCCTCGGTGACGACCGCGCCGCCCATCAGGGCGCCGAGGTCGGTGCCCAGGAAGGTGACGACGGGGATCATCGAGTTGCGCATCAGGTGGACGCCGACGATGCGGCGGCGCGGCAGGCCCTTGGCCACCGCGGTACGCATGTAGTCGGAGCGCAGGTTCTCGGCGATCGAGGTACGGGTGAGGCGGGCGACGTACGCCAGCGACAGCGAACCGAGCACGACGGCGGGAAGGATCAGTTCGCTCCACTCCGCCAGGGCGCTGACGTTGGGGTCGACCCAGCCGAGCTGGTGGGCGAAGAAGTACTGCGCCAGGAAGCCGAGGACGAACGAGGGGACGGAGATGACGAGCAGCGTCAGGACCAGCAGACCGCGGTCCCGGAGCGTGTCGGCCTTCAGCCCGGCAAAGACACCGAGGGAGATACCGACGAGGGCGGTGAAGGTGAAGGCGAACAGGGTGAGTCTGATCGTGATGGGGAACGCGTCCGCGATGATGTCCGCGACCGGTTGCCCACTGGCGATCTGCGTGCCGAAGTCGCCCTGGAGCAGGTTGACGAGATAGTTCCAGTACTGCACCAGGAAGTGCTGATCGAGCCCGAGATCCTTCTTCATCTGAGCGATCTGCGCCGGGTCGACGGTCTGTTCTCCGGCGAGCGCGCGCACGGGATCGCCGGGCAGCACGTACATCATGGAGAAGATCAGCAAGGTTGACCCGAGGAAGACCGGGATCATCTGGAGCAGTCGCCGCGCGACATAACGCCCCATGTTTGCCTCCGTTATGAATACCTACAGCCCCGGGGGCCGCTTCCTTGATGCGGGAAGCGGCCCCGGGGGCCTACCGCCAGTTGCGGTGGCGGGGTGACGGCCGAGTGGGGGTGGGCCCGTAGGGCTCGTTACTTCTTGACGGTGACGTCGTAGACGTTGAAGTCACCGTGGAAGTCGACGGTCACGTTGTCGACAGCCTCGGAGTAACCACCGTTGATCTTGTACTCCCACAGCGGGATGGCCGGCATCTTGGTGAGAACCAGCTTCTCGGCGTCCTGGTAGAACTTGATCGACTCTTCCAGGGACTTCGCGTTGTCGCCCTTCTTGAACGCGGCGTCGACCTCGGGGTCCGAGAAGCGACCGTTGTTCGCCTCGGCCGTCGAGCCGTAGAGCTCACGCATGAAGTTGGCGTTCACCGGGTAGTCGGCCACCCAGCCACCGCGGTACATCGACTTGACCTTGTCGTTGTCACGCGCTTCCAGGTCGGTCTGGAAGTCCGGCTTCGCGTCCGGGATGCACTCGACGCCGGTGGAGTTGCGGATCGACTCGCAGACCGCGGTGATCCACTCCTTGTGGCCACCGTCGGCGTTGTACTGGATCCAGATCTTGTTGTCCGGAACGCCGCCGCCCTCGGTGACGAACTGCTTGGCCTTCGCCGGGTTGAACTTGAAGACGTCGCTGCCGAGGTCCTGCTTACCGGCGACACCCTGCGGGATGAAGCTGGTGGCCGGCTGGCGGGTGCCGTTGAGCACGGTCTTCGTGATCGTGTCCCGGTCGATCGCCATCGACAGACCCTGGAGGACCTTCGGGTTGATGCCCTTGAAGGTCTTCGAGTAGAAGGTCGGGACGAGGCTCTGGATGGCCGCGTACGGCTGCTCGATCGCGCGGTCGCCGAGGTCCTGCTTGTACTTCGGCAGGTCCTTCGGGCCGACCTGGCGGATCATGTCCAGGTTGCCGGAGAGGAGGTCCTGGTACGCGGCCTCGACGGTCGCGTAGTTCTTGAAGAGGACACCCTTGTTCTTGGCCTTGTTCGGGCCCTGGTAGTCAGGGTTGGCCTTGACCTGGATGAGCTTCTTGTGGTCCCACTTCTCGAAGATGTAGGGACCGTTGCCGACCGGCTTCTGGCCGAAGGCCGCGGGGTCCTTGTAGAAGACCTCGGGCAGCGGGGCCCAGGTCGTGTACCCGAGCTTGTACTCGAAGTACGGGACCGGCTTCGAGAGCTCGATGGTGAAGGTCGTGTCGTCGACGACCTTCAGGCCCGACATCTCCTTCTTCGTCGGGGCGCCCTTCTCCGGGTGCACGTCGCCGTAGCCGGCGATGTCCTCGAACCAGAAGGCGTTCTGCTGCTTGTTCTCGATGTTCGCGTACCAGTTCCACGCCTGGACGTAGGACTTCGACGTGACGGGGGTGCCGTCGTGGAACTTCCAGCCGGCCTTCAGCTTGACGGTCCACGTCTTCGAGTCGGTCGTCTTGATCGACTCGGCGTTCGTGTAGACGATCTTGCCCTGGGCGTCGAAGTCCAGCAGCTGGGTGAAGACCGACTGGATGACGTAGCTACCGAGCGACTCATTGGTGTCGGCCGGGATCAGCGGCTTCTGAGGCTCACCGACGTCGATCGAGACATAGCCCTCGGGCTTGCCCTTCTCCTTCGAGGCGTTGTCACTGCCACTACCCCCGCCACAGGCGGTCGCTGCCAGGGCCACGATGGTCGCGCCCACTACCCACTTGGCGCTCTTGGCACCGCGCATGGGTTCCTCCTCATGAGTCCACTTGTCACTACAAAGTGGGGCACTTCCGAGTACGCCGACACCCCTGACGGCGTTGCACTCATGTGCCCCGAGTGTGCTCGTGAGTCGGCACTCCCCACAGTGCGTGACCCATTGACCCGAGCTCAATGGAGCCAACTATTAAGTACGCCCGGGCTGTAAACCACACTTAAGTGGTCTCGTTTTGACAACATCACCAGGGGTCATGAGACCGAAATCCGGACAAAGCGATCACAGACAGACACCCGCGAAACGGACCGTTAACACACGTTCCGGAGAGCGACGGCCGATATCCGGACACCGCGCCCATGAAATGGATTTGACGAAAGGCCCGGACCCCCACAGTGAGCGTGGGGGTCCGGGCCTCTTGCCTGAGGTGTGCCTGAGGTGCGTCCGAGGCGTACCTGAGGTGGTGTCAGCCGACGTCAGCGGCCGAGATCACACCTGTGATGTGCGTCGGCTGTTCTCGGCGTCAGCTGTTCTTGGCGCGCGACGCGGTGCGACCGCGCTGGTTCTGGTCCAGGACGACCTTGCGGATACGCACGGCCTCCGGGGTGACCTCGACGCACTCGTCGTCGCGGCAGAACTCCAGGGACTGCTCCAGGGAGAGCTTGCGCGGCGGGACGATCGCCTCGAAGGAGTCGGCGGAGGCGGAGCGCATGTTGGTGAGCTTCTTCTCCTTGGTGATGTTCACGTCCATGTCGTCGGAGCGCGAGTTCTCGCCGACGATCATGCCCTCGTACACCTCGGTGCCGGGGTCGGTGAACAGGACACCGCGCTCCTGGAGGTTGGTCATCGCGAAGGCGGTGACCGCACCCGCGCGGTCGGCGACCAGGGAGCCGTTGTTACGGGTCGTCAGCGTGCCGAACCACGGCTCGTGGCCCTCGTGGATCGAGTGCGCGATGCCCGTGCCGCGGGTGTTGGTCAGGAACTCCGTACGGAAGCCGATGAGGCCACGGGACGGAACGACGAACTCCATGCGGACCCAGCCGGAGCCGTGGTTCGACATGTTGTCCATGCGGCCCTTGCGGACACCCATGAGCTGCGTGACCGCGCCCATGTGCTCCTCGGGGACGTCGACCGTGAGGCGCTCGACGGGCTCGTGGATCTTGCCGTCGACCTCCTTGGTGACGACCTGGGGCTTGCCGATGGTCAGCTCGAAGCCCTCGCGGCGCATCTGCTCGACCAGGATGGCGAGCGCGAGCTCACCACGGCCCTGGACCTCCCAGGCGTCGGGACGCTCGGTGTCGAGGACGCGGAGCGAGACGTTACCGATCAGCTCGCGGTCCAGACGGTCCTTGACCTGGCGGGCGGTGACCTTGCGCTGCTTGACCGCGGACTTGGCGTCCGCGCCCTTGCCCGTGCCACCGCGGCCGACGAGCGGCGAGGTGTTGGTGCCGATGGTCATGGAGATGGCGGGCTGGTCGACCGTGATCAGCGGCAGCGCGATCGGGTTCTCCGGGTCGGCCAGGGTCTCGCCGATCATGATGTCCGGGATACCGGCGACGGCGCAGATGTCACCGGGGCCCGCGACCTCGGCCGGCTTGCGGGTGAGCGCCTCGGTCATCATCAGCTCGGTGATGCGGACGTTGGAGATCGTGCCGTCCCGCTTGATCCACGCGACCGTCTGGCCCTTGCGCAGCTCGCCCTGCTCGACGCGGAGGAGCGCGATACGGCCGAGGAAGTTGTCGGCGTCCAGGTTGGTGACGTGGGCCTGGAGCGGGGCCTCCTCGTCGTACACCGGGGCCGGGACGTGCTCCAGGATGGCGGAGAAGAACGGCTCGAGGTTCTCGCTGTCCGCGGGGACGGTGCCGTTCTCCGGCTTGGTCAGCGAGGCGATGCCGTCACGGCCGCAGGCGTAGACGATCGGGAACTCGATCTGGTCCTCGTCCGCGTCCAGGTCGAGGAAGAGGTCGTAGGTCTCGTTGACGACCTCGTCGATCCGGGAGTCCGGGCGGTCCGTCTTGTTGATGCAGAGGATGACGGGCTTGCGCTGCTGGAGGGCCTTGCGCAGCACGAAGCGGGTCTGCGGGAGCGGACCCTCGGATGCGTCCACGAGGAGGACGACCGCGTCCACCATCGAGAGACCGCGCTCGACCTCGCCACCGAAGTCGGCGTGGCCGGGGGTGTCGATGATGTTGATCGTGATCGGGGCCCCGCCGTCCTTGGGGTGATACTTCACCGCCGTGTTCTTGGCGAGGATCGTGATGCCCTTCTCACGCTCCAGGTCGTTCGAGTCCATCATGCGGTCGTCGAGCTGCTGGTGGGCGGCGAAGGCACCGGCCTGCTTGAGCATGGCGTCGACGATGGTCGTCTTGCCATGGTCGACGTGGGCGACGATGGCGACGTTACGGATGTCGTGGCGCGTGGGCATGGGTGCTTGCGCTTCTCTCGGATCGTGGGATGCGGCGTCAGTTCCTCTTACGCCCGCCGGGCGGACGCGCCACGGCTATGTCCTATGGTACGGGGCCGCCGCACAGAGGGCTTCCCCGCCCGGATTCGAGAGGGTCTACTAGGAGGTTTGGGGACCTCATGGTGGTGCAGTGGTGCGTGCGGCTGGTGGGGGGAGTGGGGGCACTGAGCGTGCGGAACCGGCCGGGTCAAGGGGCCGGACGCGATCCTGCCCGCCGGGGGCACCGGCGGGCAAGGAACTTGAGCGGCTTCTGAGGTTGCCACCTGCGGTTTCGCCTGTTTGTTGGTGGTGCGTCGTGGGTGGCGGGTGGCGGTGGTGGGTGGCGGTGGTGGGTCCAGGCGGTCCTTCCTGGCGGTGCGCCTACTTCTTCGTGTTGCTCTCCGCGCCCTTCACCGACTCCGGCTTCTTGTAGCCGATGTCCTGGTAGCGCGGGGCCGCGAAGCCCCAGGCGCCCGCGTTCGCGAGGTCGGGCCTTGCCGCCACCAGCTGGGGGCGCTGATAGAGGGGAATCGATCCGGCGGCGGCCCAGATCCGGGCGTCGGCCTGGCGGACCAGGTCACGGGCCTCCTCCTCGTCGAGGGTGGCCACCGCCTGGTCGAACAGTTGATCGATGCGGTCCGTTCCGACCCGGGCGTAGTTCTGCTCGACCAGGAGCGAGCCGTCCGAGGCCGGCTCGGGCTTGGCGAAGATCGGCCGGGCGTCGGTCGCCGGGAAGGCGGTCGCGGGCCAGGAGTAGAGGGCCAGGTCGTAGTCGCCTGCGGCGATGTGGTCCTTGAAGAAGCTCTCGTCGGCGACCTTGGTGATCTCCGTACGGATCCCCACCTCGTCCAGCATCCGGACGATCTTGTCTCCGACCGCGCGGAGCGACTCCGAGCCGGGGCCCGAGGGGAGGACGAAGCGCAGGCTGAGCGGCTTGCCGTCCTTGCCGAGCGCCTGGCCCGCGGCCGCCGGCACGGCGGGGGCGGCGGTGCCGCGCGGGGCGTAGGCACCGGCGACGCCCGCGTCGGGGCGGGCCGGGTTCTGGCCCTTGGCCTCGGTCTCCGAGCCCCTGCTCGTACCGGTGTCGAGCAGGGCGGCCTGGCGCAGCAGGGCCACGTTCTGCAGGGCCGCGCCGGGGGCGGGGGCGAGGATGTTGGTGCCGTTCTCCGGGCCGCCGGCGCCGATGGCGGGGACGGGGTCGCCCGCCTTGTCGTCGACGCGGACGGCGGTGCCGCCGGGCTTGTCGTCGCCGACGATGTAGAGGCCCTCGTCGGATGCGGCGTCGGCCTCGGGCTTCTTGGCCTTGTCGGACGTCTTCTTGTCGGCGTCGGTCTTCGCCGCGCCGTCCGACTTCTTCTCGGCGTCCGCCTTCTTCTCGGCGTCCGTCTTCTTCTCCGCGTCCGTCTTCTTCTCGGCGTCCGCCTTCTTCTCCGCGTCCGTCTTCTTCGCCTCGGCCTCGCTGCCCGCCTTCGTACCCGCGGGCTTCTTCGCCGCGCCGCCCGGCACCCACCCGGCGTCCGCGAGCAGGGCCCGCGCCTCCTGGGTGTCCTGGTCGCCGAGCGCGTCACTGCTGTCCGCGTACGCCGCCTGCCCCGCCATGGCCAGGTGACTGCCCGGCGGCCGAGCCGGAAGGCCCAGCGGCTTGAGTACGGATTCGGCCAGTTCCTGACGGTCGAGCGCGCGGGCCACCGCCCGCCGTACCCGCTCGTCGGCCAGCGGACCGGACTCGCCGTTCAGGGAGAGCTGGGTGTACGCGGGCTCCAGCGACTTGCGGACCACGAAGGTCCCCAGCGCCCGCTGCTCGGCCGCGTACCGCTCGATGGCCTTCTGGTTCTTCTCGCGGGCGGCCTGGACGACCTCCGCCTTCTCCTCGTCGGAGCCGTTCGCAAGCGCCCAGGACTTCAGGGCCGCCGACGGGGTGATCGCGGCACCCGGGCCGTGGGAGAGGACCTGCGGGCCACCCTGTCCCGAGCGGGCGTCCCGTACCGCGAGGGCGATGCGGTCGGCGGCCGCCCGGTCGATCTCGGCCAGGTCGAGGTTGCCGTCGGCGAGCGCGGTGACGCGGTCCTCGCGCTCCACGGCCTTCAGGACGAGCTGGTCGAGCTTGGCGGGCTGCCCCCACCAGCGGGGGTTCCTGACGAGGGTGACCGTGCCGGCCTTGCTGTCCGAGGCCTTGAGCAGGAACGGTCCTGCGGTCGACTTCAGGGTGGTCCGCGCGCCGTCGTTGAAGGAGTTCGGGGTGCCCATCACCTCCTTCGGGTACAGGGGGGTGAAGAGGGACTGCCAGTCGGCGTACGGCTTGGCGTAGGTGACCCGTACCTCCAGGTCGTTCTTGCCGCGCTCGATCTTCTCGATCCGCTCGTAGCCGGAGTTGCGGGCGGTCCAGTACGCGGTGTCCCGGCCGCTCAGGGCACGCCACTGCGCGACGAAGTCGGGGGCACCGATCTCGCGGCCGTCGCTCCACACCGCCTGCTGGTTGAGCTTGTAGAGGACGACCTGCTTGGGCTCCGTCTCGACGACCTGCGCGGACTCCAGGTAGTCCGCGTTGCGCTGGGGCCGGCCGCGCTCGTCGAGGGTGAAGAGCGCGGGCAGGACGGCCCCCGCGACGCGGGAGGTGGCGCCGTCGGCGTCGGCCTGGAAGGCGTTGAGCGTGGTGGGCATCGCGTCCACGGCCCAGTTCAGCGTGCCCCCGTCCTTCACCCGGTCGCGCGCGGCGGGCGCGTGGTCCGGGGCGGCCGCCGGGGCCTCGTCGGCCTCGTCGGCGGAGCTGCATCCGGCCAGGACGGAGATGGCGAGCACGGCGCTGGTGAGCGTGGCGACGGAGCGGAGCGTGCGGGAGCGGGGGCTCCTGGAGCATGTCCTCCCGCGAGGGGCGCCGACCTGGGACATGACTTGTACCCCTTCGTCCAGTTTTATGGCATTTGGCGATGATCACACCTATTGCTCATACACTGAAAAGGACGGATCGGATCCGGCCACGGCGACACGGCGGCAGGACGGGGCAAACCCACCCGTGCGGCCCAACCGCCGGGCGGCGCCGCTCTCCGGACGAGTGGAATCCCGTACACATGGCTTCACAAGCGGGATGTGACACGCGACACTCTCTCCCCATCGCGTGTTCGCCACCCGCACTCGCGGAAGTGAGGGCAATCCATGTCCCTTCAGGACGATTTGGCGGCCGTCAAGCGCTGCCTCGAAGACCTGGTCCGTACGGTCGGACAGCTGGAACGCAGCATCGCGGCGGAGCGGGGCGGCACCGCGGCGCCACCCCCCGGCCGCCCCGAGAACCTCGTGACGATCCCCGACACCCCCTACGACAGCGGGCTCTGGACGGACTCGGACGACGAGGGCCTGGGAGCACGCGACCGGCACGCGCCCTAGAGGATCCCGGAGCTAGGAGATCTCAGACCTAGGGATCTCGGGGCTGAGGGATCTCGGGCTCAAGGGATCCCGGGCCGCCCAGGAGATCCCGGCGCTAGGACATCCCGGACCGATCCCGGACCCAGGAGACCGATCTTGGCCACAGGAACCGAACCGCCGTCCACCGGAAGGGGGGTGCGCGCCACCGGCGTGCACTCCCCTTCCCGTGCGGCCATCGCACCGCGCCACCTCAGGACCGACCGCTGGTGGCTGGCGCCCGCCGCCACCGCCGCCGGGCTGCTCGCCTTCGTCGCGTACTCCACCTGGCGTGCCTTCGCCAACAGCGACTACTACGCGGCCCCCTACGTCTCGCCGTTCTACTCACCCTGCCTCGCCGAGAACTGCGTCCCGATGAAGGGCGGCCCCAACTGGGAGATCTTCGGCAGCTGGTGGGGCCTCTCGCCCGCCCTGCTGATCCTGATCTTCCCGCTCGGCTTCCGGCTGACCTGCTACTACTACCGCAAGGCGTACTACCGGGGCTTCTGGGCCTCTCCGCCGGCCTGCGCGGTCGCCGAGCCGCACACGACGTACACCGGCGAGACCCGCTTCCCGCTGATCCTGCAGAACGTCCACCGGTACTTCTTCTACACGGCGCTGCCGGTCGCCGCGATCCTCACGTACGACACCGTGCTGACCTTCCGGGACTCCTCGTACGAGTGGGGCCACGCGGGTCTGGGGACCGTGATCTTCCTGATCAACATCGTGCTGATCTGGGCGTACACCCTCTCCTGCCACTCCTGCCGGCACATCGTCGGCGGGCGGCTGAAGCACTTCTCCCGGCACCCGGTGCGGTACCGCCTGTGGAGCCTGGTCGGACGGCTCAACACCCGTCACATGGTGCTCGCCTGGGCGTCCTTGATCTCCGTCGCGGTCTGTGACCTGTACGTGTACCTGCTCGCCACCGGCACCTTCGACGACCCGAGGATCTTCTGACATGACGCGAGTCGAGCGGCAGCAGTGGGACGTGGTCGTGGTCGGCGCGGGCGGCGCCGGGCTGCGGGCCGCGATCGAGGCGCGCGAGCGGGGCGCGCGGACGGCCGTCATCTGCAAGTCCCTGTTCGGCAAGGCCCACACGGTGATGGCCGAGGGCGGAATCGCCGCCTCCATGGCCAACGCCAACCCCCACGACAACTGGCAGGTCCACTTCCGCGACACCATGCGCGGCGGCAAGTTCCTCAACCAGTGGCGGATGGCGGAGCTCCACGCGCGCGAGGCGCCCGACCGGGTCTGGGAACTGGAGACCTGGGGCGCCCTCTTCGACCGTACGCCGGACGGCCGGATCTCCCAGCGCAACTTCGGCGGCCACGAGTACCCGCGCCTCGCGCACGTCGGCGACCGGACCGGCCTGGAGCTGATCCGTACGCTCCAGCAGAAGACGGTCGCCCTCCAGCAGGAGGACTTCCGGGAGACCGGGGAGTACGAGTCCCGGCTGAAGGTCTTCCAGGAGTGCACGGTCACCCAGGTCCTGCGGGACGAGTCGGGGCGGGTGGCGGGGGTGTTCTGCTACGAGCGGGAGACCGGCCGCTTCTTCGTCCTGGAGGCGTCGGCCGTGGTCCTGGCCACCGGCGGGATCGGCAAGTCCTTCAAGGTGACGTCCAACTCCTGGGAGTACACGGGCGACGGCCACGCGCTCGCGCTGCTCGCGGGCGCGCCGCTGGTGAACATGGAGTTCGTGCAGTTCCATCCGACCGGGATGGTCTGGCCGCCGTCGGTGAAGGGGATCCTGGTCACCGAGTCGGTGCGCGGCGACGGCGGTGTGCTGCGCAACTCCGAGGGCAAGCGGTTCATGTTCGACTACGTCCCCGACGTCTTCAAGGAGAAGTACGCGCAGACGGAGGAGGAGGGCGACCGCTGGTACGAGGACCCGGACAACAACCGGCGCCCGCCCGAGCTGTTGCCGCGCGACGAGGTGGCGCGGGCCATCAACTCCGAGGTGAAGGCGGGGCGCGGCTCGCCGCACGGCGGGGTGTTCCTGGACGTGTCGACCCGGATGCCGGCCGAGGTGATCAAGCGGCGACTGCCCTCGATGTACCACCAGTTCAAGGAGCTGGCGGACGTCGACATCACGGCGGAGGCGATGGAGGTCGGGCCTACCTGCCACTACGTGATGGGCGGCGTCGCCGTCGACTCGGACACGGCGGCCACGGTCGGCGTCCCGGGGCTCTTCGCGGCCGGTGAGGTCGCGGGCGGGATGCACGGCTCCAACCGGCTGGGCGGCAACTCGCTCTCCGACCTGCTGGTCTTCGGGCGGCGGGCGGGCTGGCACGCGGCGGAGTACGCGGCGTCCGTCCCGCGCTCGTCGGTCACGGAGGCGGGGATCGAGGCGGCGGCGGCCGAGGCGCTCGCGCCCTTCGGCGCGGCGGAGGAACCCTCCGCCGAGAACCCGTACACCCTCCACCAGGAGCTCCAGCAGACCATGAACGACCTCGTCGGAATCATCCGGCGGGAGGGCGAGATGGCCGAGGCCCTGGAGCGGATCGCCGCGCTGCGCGTCCGGGCGCGGCGGGCCGGGGTCGAGGGGCACCGGCAGTTCAACCCGGGCTGGCACCTGGCGCTCGACCTGCGGAACATGCTGCTGGTGAGCGAGTGCGTGGCCCGCGCGGCGCTGGAGCGGACCGAGAGCCGGGGCGGGCACACCCGGGAGGACTACCCGTCGATGGAGCGGGGGTGGCGGCCGGTCAACCTGCTCTGCCACCCGGCTCGCTCGACGGACGCCGGCATCGCGCTCGAACGGACGCGTACGGAACCCATCCGTCCGGACCTCCTCGCGCTGTTCGAGAAGGAGGAGCTGGTCAAGTACCTCGCCGAGGAGGAGCTGTACGAGTGAGTACCTATGACGCGCACTTCAGGGTGTGGCGGGGCGACACCGACGGCGGGGAGCTGACGGACTTCACGGTCGAGGTGAACGACGGCGAGGTGGTCCTCGACATCGTCCACCGCCTGCAGGCCACCCAGGCCCCGGATCTCGCCGTGCGGTGGAACTGCAAGGCGGGCAAGTGCGGTTCGTGCTCCGCCGAGATCAACGGGCGGCCACGGCTGTTGTGCATGACCCGGATGTCGACCTTCGACCGCTCGGAGACGCTCACGATCACCCCGCTGCGGGCCTTTCCGGTGGTGCGTGACCTGGTGACGGACGTGTCCTTCAACTACGCGAAGGCGCGGGAGATCCCGGCCTTCGTGCCACCGGAGGGTCTGGCTCCGGGCGAGTACCGGATGCGGCAGATGGATGTGGAGCGCTCGCAGGAGTTCCGCAAGTGCATCGAGTGCTTCCTGTGCCAGGACACCTGTCATGTGGTGCGTGACCACGAGGAGAACAAGACGGCGTTCGCCGGGCCGCGCTTCCTGATGCGGGTCGCGGAGCTGGACATGCACCCGCTGGACGGGGCCGCCGAGACCGGCCTCGACCGGAAGCGCACGGCGCAGGAGGAGCACGGGCTCGGCTACTGCAACATCACGAAGTGCTGCACGGAGGTGTGCCCGGAGGACATCAAGATCACCGACAACGCGCTGATCCCGCTGAAGGAGCGGGTCGTGGACCGCTCGTACGACCCCCTGGTATGGCTGGGGAACAAGATCCGGCGACGGGGGGCGTAGGCCACCGGGCTTGGGCCGGTGGGCCTGGGCCGAGCGGGCCCGGGCCCGTCCCCGGCGGGCCGTCAGTGCCAGTCGCGGCGGTAGGACGCCCAGTCCTCCTCCTTCGCGGCGAAGTCGACGTAGAGCGCGACCCCGAACCGCTCGCGGTCGTGGTCCGTGCGGCCCAGGCCGAGCCGGGTGCCACGGATCGCGGCCGCGACGGTCTCGGCCGAATCGTGGTGCCCGAGGTCGTCCTCGTGGAAGAACGGCAGCCCCATGAGCAGGTCGGTGGTCTCGGGCGTGACCTCCAGGGCGAGGCTCGTCTGCTGGGCGACGTACCCGCCGTACATGCCCTCCAGCGGCATCCAGGTGTCGTACGACATGACGGCTATCTGGTCCACCCGGCGCGCGACCTGTCCGAAGAACTCCTGCGACCACCACTTCTCGCTGCCGCTGACCGCGCCGTTCACCGAGTGCAGCGCGGGCAGGGGGTCGATCTGGTGCGCGGCGACGGAGAGCGGGGCCTTGCGGGCCCTGGTCAGCTCGCCGAGGTCGTCGAGGAGGGACAGATAGTTCGCGTCGTCCGAGAGCAGGGGCTCCAGGTCGAAGTGGACCCCGTCGAAGCCGGCGTCGAGGATCTGCCGGGCCGAGCCGACGACGGCGGCCCGTGAGGCCGCGACCTCCAGGCGCAGCCCTTCGGGGCCGTCAGGGCCCTCGTTGGCCAGGATGTCGCCGAGCCAGGCGTGCACGCGTATGCCGGGCATCGTCCGGTGGACGCCGTCGATCAACCACTTGGCGCGCGGGTACTTGGCGGCGGGCAGGGTGCCGTCGTGCTCCAGCGGGCCCGCGTGCACGTACAGGTCCCGTATCCCCGTCCCCTTGATGCGGGCGGCGAAGGCGGCGAGGTCGGCGTCCTTCTTCCGGCCGTCCACCCAGGCGTGGCCCAGCCAGATCGCGTCCTTGCCGCGGGTCTTGGTCCCTTCCCGAAGGTCGCCCGCGTAGTTGAGGCGCAGCGCCACCGCGCTGCCCGCCGTGGGCAGGACCAGGAGCAGGACCAGGCCGAGCGCGACCCAGCGCCCCCGCCGCCACCAACGTCGTACGCGACCGTCCACCCGAGCCCCCAAGATCGTGTTCCTTACGTGAGCACCACCGTAGCGGCGGCTACAGACAGTGACGCAGGGCTGTGGAGAATGGTTTCAGCCCCGGTCGCGAGCGGACGTACCGGGACATAACCTCCCCCTGTGACGCGAACAGCCACCCGAGCCCTTCTCGCGATGTTGGTGGCGGCGTGGTGGCTGGTCGTGCCGGCCGTTCACGGCGCCCGGGCCGACGACCCCGTCGTGCTCTCCCGAGACGGGCAGATCACCGACAAGGTGGGTGCGCTGGGCGACCGCAGGACCGCGGTCACCCAGGCCCTCGACCAGCTCTACGACGACCGGCGGGTGCAGCTCTTCGTCGTGTACGTACGGGACTTCTCCGGGCGCTCGGGCCAGAGCTGGGCCGACGCCACCGCCGTCCGCAACGGACTCGGCGTCGACGACGTCCTGCTCGCGGTGGCCACGCACGACCGGCAGTACGGCTACTCGGCCGACCCCGACTCCCGGTTCACCACCACCCAGCTCGACGACGTCGCGCGGACCGCGATCGAGCCCGCGCTGCGGCAGAACGACTGGGCGGGCGCCGCGATCGGCGCGGCGAACGGCTACGGCGCCGTGCTCGCGGGACAGCCCGTGCCCACGCCCACGATCACCCCCGGCCCCGCCGACCCCGGCGGCGCCGCGGACGGGAGCGCGTCCGGGACGGACCTCGTCCTCCCCGTCGTCCTCGTCGGCGGGGCGGGCGCCGTCGCGGCGTACGCCTGGACCCGGCGCCGACGCGGCACCCGCCCGGGCGGCACCACGAAGCCACAGGCCGGGCCGGGCTGGGGCGCTCCGAAGGAGCCCGCGCCCCCCTCGCTGAACGAACTGGACGCGCAGGCGCGGCAGGCGCTCGTCGACACCGACGACGCCGTCCGTACGAGCCAGGAGGAACTCGGCTTCGCGACCGCCCAGTTCGGCGAGGAGGCGGCCCGTCCCTTCACCGACGCGGTGGCGTTCGCGAAGGAGGAGCTGACGGCCGCGTTCCGGCTGCGGCAGAAGCTCGACGACGCCTTCCCCGAGGACGACGCGACCCGCCGGTCGATGCTGGACGAGATCCTCCGGCGCTGCGACGAGGCGAACACCCGGCTCGACGCCGAGTCCGAGGCCTTCGACCAGCTCCGGGCTCTGGAACACAACGCCCCCGAGGCGCTCGCCCACGCGGAGGCCGCGTTCCGCGAGCAGACCGGGCGGGTCGGTACGGCGGAGGCGGCGCTCGCCGCGATGCGGGAGCGGTACGCCGAGTCGGCCGCCTCGCCGGTCGCCGGCGACGCGGAACAGGCCAAGGACCGGCTGGTGTTCGCGACGACCCATCTGAACCAGGCCCGGCAGGCCGTGGACGCGGGCGACAACGGCGCGGCGGCGGTCCACATCCGGGCGGCCGAGGGGGCGGTCGACCAGGCGGCCCGGCTGAGCGAGGCCGTGGACCGCCGGGCGCAGGAGCTGGCCGAGGCCGTGGGCAAGCTGCCGACCGCGCTCTCCGAGACCGAGGCGGACCTCGCCGACGCGCGCGGCCTGCTCCAGGGCACGGCCGAGGGCGTCTCCACCGCCGACCTCCAGGGCCGCATCGCCCGGGCGGACGCGGTCCTCGCCGACGTACGGCGGACGGTCGACGCGGGCCGCTACGACCCGCTCGACGCGCTGCGCCGGGTCGAGGAGGCCGACGCGGCGCTCGACGAGGCGCTGACCGGCGCACGGGAGCGCGAGTCGGGCACGCGGCGCGCCCGCGCGCTCCTCGACCAGGCGATGCTGACCGCCCGCTCCGCGATCGGGGCGGCCGCCGACTACGTCACGACCCACCGCGGCGCCGTCGGCAGCGAGGCCAGGACCCGACTGGCCGAGGCCCAGCGGCGGCTGGAGAAGGCCAACGCCCTCGCGGCCGCCGACGACCCGCAGTCCGCGCTCGCCGAGGCCCAGCAGGCCGACGCGCTGGCCCGGCTCGCGCAGGAACTCGCCGAGCAGGACGTCCGTACGTATGGGAACCCGAACGGCCTGGGCGGTGTAACAGGGGTAGGAGGTGGCGGCGGCGGGCTCGGCGGTGCGGTGCTCGGCGGCATCATCCTCGGCGGACTGTTCGGCGGCGGAAGGGGAGGCGGCAGCCATGGCGGGGGGTTCGGTGGAGGTTTCGGCGGGGGCGGGTTCGGTGGGGGACCCGGAAGTTTCGGTGGCGGAGGAACCCGCGGCCGGCTGGGCGGCGGCGGCCGTTTCTGACCCTTTCAGTTCCCTCGTGTTCAAGGAGAAGGACCATGAGCAAGCAGACCGTCCTGGGCCGTGTCACCCAGCTGGCGAAGGCCAACATCAACGCCCTGCTGGACCAGGCCGAGGATCCGCAGAAGATGCTGGACCAGCTGATCCGCGACTACAGCAACAACATCTCGGAGGCCGAGCAGGCGGTCGCGACGACGATCGGCAATCTGCGGCTGATGGAGCAGGACCATCAGGAGGACGTGGGCGCGGCGAAGGAGTGGGGCGAGAAGGCACGGGCCGCGAGCAGGAAGGGGGACGAGCTGCGGGCCGCCGGGCAGACGGCGGAGGCGGACCGGTTCGACCAGCTGGCGAAGGTCGCGCTGGGGCGTCAGCTCCAGTCGGAGAAGGAGGCCGGCACGGCCGAGCCGACGATCGCGGCGCAGACCGAGGTCGTGGAGAAGCTCAAGAGCGGACTCGACCAGATGAAGGGCAAGCTGGGCGAGCTCCGGTCGAAGCGCGACGAGCTGGTGGCCCGCGCCAGGACCGCGCAGGCGCAGAACACGATGATGGACGCCGTGAAGAACATCGACGTGCTGGACCCGACGAGCGAGCTGAACCGCTTCGAGGACAAGGTCAGGCGCGAGGAGGCGAAGGCCATGGGCAAGCAGGAGCTGGCCGCCTCCTCGCTGGACGCCCAGTTCGAGCAGTTGGACACGCTCGGCGACAGCGCGGAGATCGAGGCGCGGCTCGCCGCGCTCAAGAGGTAGCGGCCGGCCCGCCGCCCGGGCGGGGCTCGCGGGCACGGTGGCTGTTCGACCGCGCCCGCGGGAAGCTGCGGCGCTGGTCAGAACATGCTCAGGAGCTGCTCCACCGTGGGCTCCGCCGCTCCGTCGCCGTCCGGCAGGGGCAGTTCGAACCAGACGGTCTTGCCCCGGGGGGTGCGGCGCGAGCCCCAGGCGGCGCTGAGGAGTCCGACCAGTTGCAGTCCGCGCCCGCCCTCGTCGGTGTCGCGGGCGCGGCGGCGTCTCGGCTGGACGAGCCCGGAGTCCCAGACCTCGCACACGAGGGTGCGGTCGCGCAGCAGCCGGAGCCTGATCTCGCCCTCGCCGTAGCGCAGCGCGTTGGTGACCAGCTCGCTGACGAGCAGTTCGACGGTGTCCACGAGTGCGTCGAGGTCCCAGGCGTTGAGCTGGGCGCGGGCCAGTTCGCGGGCCCGGCCGACCGAGCGGGGTTCTCTCGGCAGCCGCCAGTCCCCCACCGCCTCGGACGGCAGTCCCTGGATACGGGCCATCAGGAGGGCGATGTCGTCCTCGCCGTGCCCGGTGTGGAGGGTGGTCAGCACGCGGTCGCAGACGTCTTCGAGCGGCAGGACGGTGTCCGTGAGCGCGCCCCGGAAAGCGGTCAGTCCCTCGTCGAGGGGATGGTCGCGGGACTCGACGAGGCCGTCGGTGTAGAGGGCGAGCAGGGCGCCCTCGGGCAGCTCGACCTCGACCTCCTCGAAGGGCTCGCCGCCGACGCCGAGCGGCATCCCCGGGGGCACGTCGAGCAGCAGGGCCTTCTCGCCCGGTTCCACGAGGACCGGCGGAAGGTGGCCTGCGTTGGCGAAGGTGCAGCGCCGGGTGACCGGGTCGTAGACGGCGTAGACGCAGGTGGCGAGGTAGACCTCGGAGAGTTCCGGGCCTCTGGCCTTGTGGGCGCGGGCGCTCTGCTGGGCGCCCGCGGGGGCGCCGAGGCCGCGGGCGATCTCGTCGAGGTGGGAGAGGACCTCGGCGGGTTCCAGGTCGAGCTGGGCCAGGGTGCGGACGGCGGTGCGCAGTTCGCCCATGGCGACGGCGGCGCGCAGACCGCGGCCCATGACGTCGCCGATGACCAGGGCGGTGCGGTGGCCGGGGAGTTCGATGACGTCGAACCAGTCGCCGCCGACCTCGGTGGCGGTGGTGCCGGGGAGGTAGCGGCAGGCGATGTCGAGGCCGGCGGCCTCGGGGTCGCCGGGCGGGAGCAGGCTGCGCTGCAGGATCAGGGCCCGCTCGTGTTCGCGGCGGTAGAGCCGGGCGTTGTCGATGCAGACCGCCGCGCGGGCGGCCAGTTCGACGGCGAGGGCCCGGTCCCGCTCCCCGAAGGGCTCACTGCCCTTGGTCCGGGAGAACTGCACGAGGCCGACGACGGTGTCGTGGGCGACCATCGGCACCACGAGGGTGGACTGGACGAGACTGCCGTCGCCGCCCGGGATCGCTCGTACGCGGCCGGTGCGGAGCGCCCCGGCGCAGGGCGAGTTGAACGGGTAGCGGTGGACGGATCCGACCTCGACGGGCCCTGTGCCGCAACAGCCCTCGTCGGCGTCGGAGCCGGCGGTGACCTCGGGGGTCCGGAGCGGGGTGTCGGAGACGGCGCTGGCGAAGGCGACCCGGCGCAGTTCGGCGCTGCCCGCCCCGTAGCCGACGTCGTGGGAGCTGCCCCAGCGTCCGGGCGGGGCCTCGTCCCCGGTCAGCAGGCCCTGGTAGAGGTCGACGGAGGCGAGGTCGCAGAAGCCGGGGACGGCCACGTCGAGCAGCTCGCGGGCGGTGGCCTCCAGGTCGAGGGAGTTGCCGATGCGGGCCCCTGCCTCGTTGAGGAGGGCGAGGTTGCGGCGGGCGCTGGCCGCCTCGCGGGCCGCGTTGTGTCTGCGGGTCACGTCGATGCCGAGACCGGCGACGCCGACGGCCCGGCCGGAGCCGCTGTGCACGCGGTAGAGGTTGATCGACCAGTGGCGCCGGTCGGTGGAGCCGGGCGGGGCGCCGACGATCTGCAGCTCGGTGACGGACTCGCCCGTCTCCAGGACCCGCTGGAGCGCGGCGGTCATGCGATCGGCCTCGGGGCGCGAGAGGTAGTCGTGGACGGTACGGCCCCGGTGGTCGTCGGCCGAGCCGCCGAAGACCGTGGCGAAGCGCCGGTTGGCCCGCTGCACGGTGAGGTCGGTGCCGAAGAGAAGAAAGCCGAAGGGCGATTGGCCGAAAATCGCCTGCGAGGCGGCGAGGTCGGTCTCGATGTGCCGAAGCGCCCGCACGTCCACGACGATGCAGAGCGCGGCCCGCTCACCGGTCGGCGTCCGGCTCGGCATGACGTACATCTCGGCGATTCCGTCTCGCCGGTTCGGCCCGGGTATCCGGAACGGGACGAGGCCCGTCCACTCCCTGCCGTCGAGGATCTCCGCGACCCTGCGCCGACCACGCTCTCGCAGGTCGGCGGGCATGAAGGCCTCGACCGGGTCCTTGCCGACGGCTTGCTCGACGGGCACGCCGAAGAGGTCGACGGCCCGCCTGCTCCACTGGTCGACGAGCCCGTCGGGGCCTATCGAGAAGGAGGCGACCCGGATGTAGTCATAGATCGAGCCGGGCGGGCTGCTCTGCCACACGACGCCGCTCGCCGTCTCAGGTATCTCGCTCACGCGACCGTCCCCTCCAGCTCACCGCACCGGACCGGCCATGCCCGCAGTATTCAGCACTACGGCCCCCGACGGCACGACGTTCACGATCACAGGGTGGTCTCGTTCATTTCCGGCCGAGACCATGGTGATCGTTGTCCCAACCCTCTCTTAACCCGGCAGGGCCAGCTCGAACCACACTGTCTTGCCCGATCTGCCCTTGCGGATGCCCCAGCGCTGCGCGGAACAAGCCACGAGCTGGAGTCCGCGACCGCCCTCGTCGTCGGGGCCGGCGGCGCGTTCGGTGGGCGCATCCGGAAGCGGATCGGAGACTTCCACGAGCAAGGCGGGGCGGTGGGCGGTGTCGTCCGCGCCGGGCCGGAGGTGGGCGAGCCGGACCCCGATCGGGCCGGAGGCGTACCGCAGGGAGTTGGTCACCAGCTCGCTGACCAGCAGGACGGTGACATCACCGACCACCGAGTCGATCTGCCAGCTCCGGAGCGTGTCGCGCACCGCGTGGCGTGCCGTGCGCACGGCATTGGCCTCCGCCGGGAATTTCCACTCGACGCAGTCGCCCTCGGTGTCGATCACGCCCGATCACTTCCCCAGCCCATCACCAGAAGGAAGGCCCACGTCCTTTTTCGGGGGGTTAATCAGCACATACCCGATATTCGGGGCGGGATATCGCGGGGAGGGGCTCAGTGGGCGCACGGTGGCACGAACGGCGTAGAACCTCAGCCGCGCGCTCCGTCGGCTGCGCCGGACGGCCAGCGCAGGCCGGCCTCGGCGACGGCGGGCCGGTCCTGGTCGAGCCAGTCGACGGAGTCCAGCTCGTGGCGGGCCAGCCAGCGCAGCTCGTCGTGGTCCTCCAGCGGGCGGGGTTCGCCGGAAAGCAGGCGGGCCGTCCACACCTGGAGGACGTATCCGGGCTTCAGCGGCCACTCGCCGGGGATGCGCTCGCCGGGCGCGGTTTCCACGCCGAGTTCCTCGCGCAATTCGCGGACCAGGGCTTCCTCGGGGCTCTCCCCCGGCTCCAGCTTGCCGCCGGGGAGCTCCCAGCGGCCCGCGAGCTCGGCGGGGGCGCTGCGGCGCGCGGCCAGCAGGCGCCCCCGGTCGTACAGGGCTCCGGCGACCACGACCACGTGGTCGGCCACGTGGTCGGACGTGCTCTCTGTCATGTGCCGGAGCGTAACCCGCGCGGGTCGGAGCGCGGGGCGGTGCGGGTCAGACCGCAGGTTGGCCGATGCGTTCCACCCAGTAGAGCTGCTTGTGCCCCCGGTCGTCGAGGCTGTCGGCCACCTTCTGCGCCTCGTCCTCCGTTGCGTACCGCCCGACCCGATAGCGGTTGCCGTTGTCGTCCTGCCGTATGACCAACCAGGGCAGGACAGGGCCGCTGTCGGTCATCGGGTTACTCCCTCCGCCGGTCCGGACCTCTCTTTGGATCTCCCCGAAATGGCAATCCGCATATGCCCGACCTTACGCCTGACCTTTACACAGCGGATACGGGTTTTCACAAAGAGGTACGGATCCGGCCGGGAACCGACGGAGGGAGGCCGAAGATCAGGCCCTGGGGGCGGCCTGCGGGACGGTCGGCACGGGCATCAGCACCGGTCCGGCGGCCTCGGGGTCCTTGCGGCAGACGTCGCCGCACTCGGCGTCGAGCGAGCAGCACAGCGAGCAGATCGGCCCGGACTGCACGGGACAGTCGGCGATGTCCGGAAGCTCGTACGCCGTCTCGCAGACGGAGCAGGTGTGCGTGGCCGTCACGTCCTGGACGTCGACACCCGGTCCGTTGACCGGATTGGGACGGGCCAGGTAGTAGCGGCCCTTGGTGGCCCAGGCGATCAGCGGGCAGAGGACCAGCGCGAGACCGGCGGCGATGAAGGTGGAGAAGGCCTGCGCGTACGGACCGAAGAGACCGAAGAAGGCGAGGATCGAGACGGTCGAGGCGATCACCATGGACCCGAAACCGGCCGGGTTCACGGAGTAGAGGTACGCCCGCTTGAACTCGATGTACGGCGGGCTCCAGCCGGCCCGCTTGTTGATGACCAGGTCGGCGGCGACGGCGGCGATCCACGCGATGCCGACGTTCGAGTAGAAGCCGAGCAGCTTGCCCAGCGCCGCGAACATGTTCATCTCCATCAGCGTCAGGGCGATGGCGAGGTTGAGGAAGATGTACCAGACCCGACCGGGGTGCCGGTGGGTGACGCGGGAGAAGAAGTTCGACCAGGACAGCGAGCCGCTGTAGGCGTTGGTCACATTGATCTTGATCTGCGAGACGACCACGAAGATCGCCGCGGCGGGCAGGGCGAACGTGCCGAGCCACGGCTTGAGCGCCTCGATCTGCGGGGCGATCGGCTCCAGGGCGTGGGTCTTGCCGACGGCTTCCAGGGCGACGAAGGCGAGGAAGGCGCCGCCGAGCTGCTTCGCCGCGCCGATGATGACCCAGCCGGGCCCTGCGGCGAGCACGGCCAGGTTCCAGCGCCGCTTGTTGGCCTCGGTCTTCGCGGGCATGAAGCGCAGATAGTCGGCCTGCTCGCCGATCTGGGCGATGAGGGAGAGAGCGACGCCCGTGCCGAGGCCGAAGCCGATCCACGAGAAGCCCGAGCCCGCGCCTTCCGTACCGCCGAAGGAGCCGAAGGCCCCCCAGGCGTCCGGGGCCTCGAAGGCGAGCACGACGAAGGGCAGCACCATGCCGACGAGCCAGATCGGCTGGGTCCACGCCTGCACCTTGGCGAGGGCGCCCATGCCCCGGAAGACGATCGGGATCACGATGAGGGTCGTGACCAGATAGCCGATCTCGACCGGAAGACCCACGGCCTGATGCATGGCCTGGGCCATGATCGAGCCTTCGAGCGCGAAGAAGATGAAGGTGAAGGAGGCGTAGATGAGGGAGGTGAGGGTGGAGCCGAAGTAGCCGAAGCCGGCGCCGCGGGTCACCAGGTCCATGTCCAGGCCGTACGTCGCGCACGCCTTGGCGATGGGGATGCCGGTGAGGAAGATGATCGCCGCCGCGGTGAGGATCGAGGCGAAGCCGCTCGTGAAGCCGTAGGTGAAGACGATCGAGGCACCGATGGCGAAGTCCGCGAGATACGCGATGCCGCCGAGCGCCGTGCCGGCCACCATCGACGGGGACCAGCGCCGGAAGGAGTGCGGCGCGTAGCGGAGCGAGTAGTCCTCGCGGCTCTCGTCGGCGGCCAGCTTGGCGTAACTGCGGCGGGGCGGTGCCTCGGCCGCCGGGGACTCGGCTGGGGTGACCGTATCGGTCATGTGAGGGTTCCTGTCGTCCGACCGGATTGCGGGTACGGACGAGGAAGGTAGGAGCGGGGCGTGACGGCGCGGGACAGCGCACGGTTGCCTCGGGGTTACGGGAGTTGACGCCTCGTAAACTCCGGGAAACGCGCGACGGACGACCCCGTCCGCCCAGCGGTCACGACGACTCCCCCACCTCCCGGGTCACCGCACCCCCCCGCACCCCCGCCTCCCGGGTCACCACGCCCCCGCGCCCCCGCCTCCCGGGTCACCACGCCTCCGCGCCCCCGCACCCCCGCGCCTCCGACAAGACCCCGTCACCGCACCGGCAGGTGGTAGGCGATGCGGTAGCGGTCGGCCGGGACCACGACGTCGGCCGTCTCCACGGCCCGCCCCGAGGCGTAGTACGTCCGCTCCACGACCATCACCACGTGCCCCGGGACGCCACCGAGCGCGAGGAGCTCCTCCGCGAGCCCCGGGCGGGCGCCGACCTCCTCCACCACGTTGTCCACGACCACGTCGATCGCCGCCATCCGCTCCACGACCCCGCAGCCGCCGAGCGGCCCCTCCTCGGGCAGCATCACGGGCGTCCGCCCGGTGACCGAGAGGGGCTCCCAGGAGGTGGAGAGCATCATCGGCTCGCCCGCGTCCCGGTACACGTACCGCGTGCGCATCACCCGCTCCCCGGGCTCGATGCCGAGCCGGGCGGCCACCGCGGCGCTCGCGTGGTCCTGCTCGCTGCTGGACTCCCATGTGCCGCGCGCCCCGTCGGCCGCCTGCTCCTGCCGGAAGGGGTTGGCTCCGGACGGCGGCCGGTATCCGGAGCGGGCGATCCGGCGCGGCACCGGCCGCTCCCGGACGTACGTCCCCGAACCCGAGCGGCCCTCGACGAGCCCCTCGGCCATCAGCACCTTGCGGGCCTCCAGGGCCACGGTGTCCGAGACTCCGTACTCCTCGCGGATACGCGCCTGCGACGGGAGACGGGTATGCGGCGGAAGCGAGCCGTTGGCGATCTTCTTCCGGAGATCGCTCGCCACGCGCAAATAGGCGGGCTGCTCACCGAACGTCACAGGACACTCCCCTCAGGTTGACGGACAGCTACAGACTGACAACCCTCGGTGTCCACCCGCAAGCATGGGCCAAGGTTTCACTCGAAGTGATGATTTGCCTTTACGCCTGCGCTTACCGCAGGTATAGCCGCCCAACATCTTGACGTAAATGGTCCAGACCAATAACTTCCTGTGCGCACCGCTGAGCACCGCTCCCTTCCGGCACACGCACAGGAAACGAGCCTCATGCGTCGAACAACCCTTGCCCGGCTGACGATCGCCGCCCTCTCCCTCGGCCTCGTGGCCGGCCTCGCCCCCGCCGCGGGCGCCGACCCCGCGCCGTCGCGCGGCGACGACGACCGCACGTCGCACAGCGCGGCGTACAAGCGGGTCGGCTATTTCACCCAATGGGGCGTCTACGGACGGAACTTCCAGGTCAAGGACCTGGAGACCAGTGGCACGGCGGCCAAACTCACCCACATCAACTACGCCTTCGGCAACGTGAGTCCGGACGGAAAGTGCTTCACCGGCAACACGCCCGGCGAGGCCGACGCGTGGGCCGACTACGTGCGTCCGCTCGACGCGGCGGGCTCCGTGGACGGCGTCGCCGACACCGCCGACCAGCCCCTCGCAGGCAACTTCAACCAGCTGCGCGAGCTCAAGGCGAAGCACCCCGGGCTCAAGGTCCTGATCTCGCTGGGCGGTTGGAGCTGGTCGACCCACTTCTCCGACGCGGCCCGCACACCCGCCTCCCGCAAGGCCTTCGTCGCCTCCTGCATCGACCTCTACATCAAGGGCAACCTGCCCACCGACGGCGCCCGTGGCGGCGCGGGAGCCGCCGCGGGTCTCTTCGACGGCATCGACCTCGACTGGGAGTGGCCCGGCTCGGCCGGCGACGTCGACACCGTGTTCCGCCCCGAGGACAAGCAGAACTTCACCGCGCTCGTACGGGAGTTCCGCACGCAGCTCGACGCGTACGCCACGTCGCGGCAACAGGAGCAGCAGCGCGGCGGCAAGCGCACGCACTACGAACTGACCGCCTTCGTCCCCACCGCGCCCGCCAAGATCGACGCGGGCTTCGAAGTCCCCCGGATCATGCGGGACCTCGACTTCGTGAACCTCCAGGGCTACGACTTCCACGGCTCCTGGGAGTCCACGACGGCCCAGCAGTCCGCGCTCTTCGCCAAGGCCGGCGACTTCAGCGTCGACCAGACCGTGAACGACTGGCTGCGGCGCGGCGCGCCCGCCCGCAAGCTCGTCGTGGGCATGCCGTTCTACGGCCAGGGCTGGACGGGCGTCACGGGCGGCGGCAACGGACTCGGCAGGCCCGCGACCGGCCCCGCACCCGCCACCTGGGCGAACGGCTACGAGGACTACAAGGCGCTGCGGAAGCTCGCGGACTCGGGCACGTACAAGGTGCACCGCGACTGGCGCAACGGCCACGCCTGGCTCTTCGACGGCACGACCCTGTGGACGTACGACGACCCGTGGGTGCTGGGCACCAAGTCGGCGTACGTCCGGGCGAAGGGGCTCGGCGGCGCAATGTTCTGGTCGCTGGACGGGGACACCCCCGACGGTGAGCTGATCACGGCCGTCGACCGCGTCCTCGGCCGCCGCTAGAGGCTGTCGGGCGGCCCGCTCCGGCGGCCCGCCCACCGGTACGACGACGGGGCCGGGACTCCAGGAAGGAGCCCCGGCCCCGTCGCGCGCGCGGGCACCGCTCAGCGCTCGGGCACCGCTCAGGCGGAGGAATCGGACTCGGACACCGGCGCGGTCGCCGCCAGCTTCAGGGTCGCCCGCACCTTCGGCTCCGAGTGCCAGGAGGTCTCGGCGTAGGCCTGGTCGTAGAGCTCCCAGAAGGCGTCCGCGTCGGCCGACTTCGCCAGCTTGTCCCACTGCTTCGCGGAGGCGTCCAGCTCCTTGACGAGCCCCCGCACGTCGGTCGTGGAGGCGGCCGGCCAGGAGTGGTCCTTCAGGCCCCGGCTCGCGGCGGTGACGGCGTCGTGGACCTTCCCCGCCCAGGCCTTGTTGGCGGCCAGGTCCTCCTCCGCGTCGTCCTCAGGTTCCTCGCCCAGGGCGTCGTCGATCCGGTTCATGGTGGTGAGGAAGTGGAGCTGGTGGGCGTCGAGGGTGGTCTTGTCGGCGCGCAGCGAGCCCTTCATCGGGTCGCCGCCGTCGATGACGAACGAGCAGGTCACGGCGCGGTCGCCGAGACGCCAACTCTCGGGGCTCGGCATGTAGTAGAAGTCGTAGACCGACTCGGGGAAGGCCCAGCTGTCGAGCGCGTACGCGTTGCCGATGTCGCCGCAGCGCTTCGCGGCGATGTCGTCGATGGACGTCTCGCCCGGCCACTTGGAGAAGCCGGTGAGCTTGAAGCCGCCGGTGACCTCGCCCTCGTGCGGCTTCGCGCAGTCGACGACCTCGACCTCGGAGGTCTCCGCCTCCAGTTCGCCGTCGACGTTGTAGCACTGGCCCGTACGCAGGGAGAACGCGGAATCCGACCGCGCCGCCTCGTCCATGCCCTTCTGGAAGCCGCGCCACACGTCGCCGAAGGCGCCGGAGACGAGACCGACGACTATGAGGAGGCAGCTGAGGGAGGACAGGACGATGCCGGTGACGGCGAGGCCCTTGCCCGTCTGGTTCCTCTTCCTGATCTGCGGCAGGGCGATCAGGCCGAAGATCAGGCCCAGGGGCGGGAGGCAGCAGACGATGCCGGAGACCAGGGACGCGATCGCCATCCCGTTCGTGGTGCCCTGCTGCGGCATCCCGTAGGGGCCGGGACCAGGACCGGCGCCAGGACCCGCGGCACCGGGCCCGTAGGGCCCGTACGGGCCGTAGGTGCCGGAGGTGTACGGCCCGGGAGCCGGCGGGACCCCGGGGGCGGGCCAGCCCTGACGGGGCGGCTGGGAATCCTGGGGCGGCTGGGAGGGCTCCACGAGTACGGTGCTCCTGTAGAGGCGGGGTGGTACGAACGTGCGATCGGGCGCGCGCATCGTACGTGGTCAAGGGGCGGGGACGGTATACGGGTGACATCCACGACGATCGGGACACCGGCGGCCCTGGAGGGCCTCGCCCTCAATCCGGCTGCCCCTGTCGACCTCCTCCTGCGGCTGCTCGGACCGCCCTACGAGGCGGTCTGGTCGGCCCTCTGCCGGTGGCGCCGGGAGCTGCCCCCGGAGGTCGTGGACGCGATCGTCGCGCACCCGGCTCCACGCGCGCGTGGAGCTCTCGCGCGCAACCCGCACGTGCCCGGGGAGGTGCGGGGACGGCTCGTCGACGACGAGCACTGGCTCGTCCGCGGACTCCTGGCCTCGGGGCCGGGGTACGAGGTCTGGCCGCGGTACCTGCCGGACCACGTGATCGACCGGATGCTCACGACGTACAACGGGGAGGAACTCCAGGAGCTCTTCGCCTCCCGCCAGGTGCCGTACAGCACGAGCCTCGCGCACGCCACCCACCCGGTCGCCGAGATCCGCGTGCACGGGACCGAGATGTGGTCGGCCTTGACCGAGGAACGCCGAGCGGCCCTGCTCGCCGACCCCGACCCCGACGTGCGGGCCGCCGCCGCGCGGACGCGGGCCCGGCGGGCGGAGGAGGACGACGCGGCGGAGATGGAACGGCGACTGCGCGCCATGCCCAAGACTCGTTCGCACGCCCGCAACCACATCCTCGTCAACTGCCGCCTCTCCCGGGCCGTCGTCGACGAGCTGCTGAAGGAGCGCGAGGACGACGACCTGTGGTGTCTGGCGCACAACTACAGCACCCCGCCGGACGTCGTGGCGCACGTGGCCCGCGTCGGCGACCCCGAGGCCCGGCGGGAGGTCGCCCGGCGGAAGGACCTCCCGCACGAACTGGTGGACCTCCTCGCGCGCGACCCGGACCCCGGCGTCCGTACCGCCGTCTCCGTACGCCCCGAACTGACCGAGGCCGAACGGGCCGCCATCGACTACGTCGTCGAGCCGCACGAGGTCGCCCAGGTGGGCCAGGATCCGTACCGGGCGCCGCTCGCGCTCGCCCGCTCGGCGCATCCCCTGTTGCGCCGCCGCGTCGCGTACAACCCGAAGCTGCCGACCGAGCTCGTCGCGCTCCTCGCCGCCGACGAGGACCCGGGTGTACGGATCATCCTCGCGCAGCACCACCCCGAGGCCCCCGCCGAGCTGCTCCTGCGCTGCTATCTGGAGTACGGAGGGAAGAACCGCGACCGGCTGCTCGGCCTGCCGCGCTTCCCTGTCGCCGGGCTCGGGGCGCGCTTCGGGACCGCCGAGGACCCCGCCGTACGCCTGCTGGCCACCCTGGACCCGAAGACGGACCCGACGCTCCTGGACGCGCTCACACGGGATCCGGACGCACGCGTGCGTGCCGGGGCGGCCCGCAACCCCGCCCTCCCGCCGAAGCGGCTTCTTCAACTCCTCGAAGACGAGGAGCTGTCCAAGGAGGCGGCCGCGAATCCGGGTCTTCCCAGGGAGACCATGTACGGGCTGCTCGACCGCCCTCCGCTCGACTGCCCCTGACACGCACGAGAGGGCGGTCGCCGAAGCCGGCGACCGCCCCCAGTAGTCATCCCTGGTCAGTCCTTGTCAGTCCCTGTCCGTGCTCACGGGAACTGAAGCGCCCAGGAGTCGATCTTTCCGGTGTCGATGTTCGCGTTGTCCGTGACCCGCAGCTTCCACGTGCCGTTCGCGACCTCCGAGGAGGCGTTGACGGTGTACGTGGTGTTGATGTTGTCGGAGCTGCCGCCGGTGCCGAAGCCCTTCAGCGTGTACGCCGAGCCGTCGGGGGCGATCAGCTGGACCTGGAGGTCACCGATGTACGTGTGGACGATGTTCACGGGCACCTGCAGGGCGGCGGGGGCGTTGCCCGTGACGCCGCTGACGGTGACCGGGGACTCGACGGTCGAGTTGTCGTTGATGGCGAAGTCCGCGGTGTTCTCGAACTTCTTGCCGGGCGGCGGGGTGGTGCCGCCGCCACCGACGAAGAGCAGGCGGTTCGGCGAGCCGCTGCCGGGGTTGCCGACCACGTTCGGGGTGGCGGCGCCGGTCAGGGCCGTCGACACCTGGGCCGGCGTGGCCGACGGGTTGTCGGCGAGGTAGACGGCGGCGGCGCCCGCGACGTGCGGGGTGGCCATCGACGTACCGGAGATGGTGTTGGTGGCGGTGTCGTTCGTGTTCCAGGACGAGGTGATCGACGAGCCCGGGGCGAAGATGTCCAGCACGCTGCCGTAGTTGGAGAAGCTGGAGCGGGCGTCGGTGTTGGTCGTGGAGCCGACCGTGATGGCCTCGGAGACCCGCGCCGGCGAGTAGTTGGAGGCGTTGGAGTTGTCGTTGCCCGCCGCCACGGCGTAGGTGACGCCGGAGGCGATCGAGTTGCGCACGGCCGTGTCGAGGGCGGTGTCGACGCCACCGCCGAGGCTCATGTTGGCGACGGCCGGCTTCACGGCGTTCTGCGTGACCCAGTCGATGCCGGCGACGACCTGGGCGGTCGTGCCGGAGCCCTGGTTGTTGAGCACGCGGACGCCGACGATCTTGGCCTTCTTGGCGACACCGTAGGAGGATCCCGCGACGGTGCCGGCGACGTGCGTGCCGTGGCCGTGGCCGTCCTGGGCCACGTTGTCGTTGTCGATGGCGTCGTAGCCGTTGAACGCCCGGCCGCCGAAGTCGCTGTGCGAGATGCGGACACCGGTGTCGATGATGTACGCCGTCACGCCCTGGCCCGCGCTGTCCGGGTAGGTGTAGCTCTGGTTCAGCGGGAGGGCCCGCTGGTCGATGCGGTCCAGGCCCCAGGACGGCGGGGAGGGCTGCGTGCCGTCGACCGTGAAGACGCGGTTCTGCACGACGGAGGCGACCGACGGGTCGCCGGCGAGCTTCTTCGCCTGCGCCTCGGAGAGCTCGACGTTGTAGCCGTTGAGCGCCGCGGTGTACGTCTTCTTGATCGTCGCGCCGTGCTTGGCCGCGACCGCCCGGCCCTTCGAGGTCTCCGCCGGGGCGGACTCCTTCAGGGTGACGATGTAGCTGCCCGCGATCGTGCCGGGGGCTCCGGCGTTCTGGATCACGCCTTCGGGAGCCGCCTCGGCCGCGGTGGCCGGGAAGGTGGCGGCGGTGCCGAGAGCCAGGGCGGCGACGGCTATGGCGCTGGCCGCGGCGAGTCTGCGCCGCGAGTCACGCATCACTGACATGTGAGGGATCCTCCTCATAGGTGGTGCGCTGCTGTGGGGGTATGGCAGGCGCATGACAAAGCGACGTGAAGTGTCCAAGCCGCTTCGTACATCCGGCCGCCGAGCGAAAGATTGACGGATCCATAGGAATCACACAAGAGTCCTGAGCGCCCCGTAACACGTGTGCCACACAGCTGCCATGCTGGCGCCCATGACGGCCTACGTGTGCCCCCGATGCCGGATTCACGCCCCCGCCGACGCCCTCACCTGGTGCTGTCCGCGGTGCCGGGGCCCGTGGGACCTCGAATTCACGAGCGCCCCCGTTTCACTCACGTCCCTTGCGTCACGCGTGAATTCATTGTGGCGTTACAAGGAAGCGCTGCCCCTGGCGACGGGCGCCCCGGAGGTGACCCTCGGGGAAGGCCGCACGCCCCTGATCCCGCTGACCGAGGACGTTTCGGCCAAACTGGACTTCCTCATGCCGACGTTGTCCTTCAAGGACCGGGGCGCGGTCATGCTCGCCGAGCTCGCGCGCCGGCTCGCTCCGGACCGCGTCCTCGCCGACAGCAGCGGCAACGCGGGCACGGCGATCGCCGCGTACTGCGCGCGGGCGGGCCTCGACTGCGTCGTCTACGTACCGCAGGGCACGTCCGCCAAGAAGCTGGAGCAGATCCGGGCGCACGGAGCACGGCTGACCGTCGTGCCCGGCGACCGCGAGGCGACGGCGCGGGCGGCCCGCGCGGCCGCCGACGAGCCGGGCACCTTCTACGCCTCGCACGTGTACAACCCGCACTTCCTGCACGGGACGAAGACGTACGTGTACGAACTCTGGGAGGACCTCGGCGGCCGCCTCCCGGACACGCTCGTCGTCCCGGTCGGCAACGGCACGCTCCTCCTGGGCGCGGCCCTGGCCGTCGAGGAGCTGTACGGTCACGGCCTGATCGACACGCGCCCCGCGCTGATCGCCGTCCAGGCGGAGGCGGTGGCTCCGCTGGCGCGGGCCTTCGAAGCGGGCGCCGACGCCCTCCTGGAGCCGGCCCCCGCACGCCCCACCCTCGCGGAGGGCATCGCGATCCCGAACCCACCGCGCGCCGCCCAGATCCTCCGGGCGGTACGGGCGACGGGCGGCACCTTCCTGACCGTGACGGAGGACCAACTCCACTCCGCCCAGGTCGACCTGGCCCGACGTGGCCTCTTCGTCGAGTCGACGGGCGTCGCCTGCTGGGCAGCGGTCCGCGCGACACCCGCCCGGTCGGGCCTCACGGTGCTGCCGCTGTGCGGGGCGGGGGCGAAGACGGGGCTGAGCCCTGCCCGTACGGACAGGCCCTAGTCCAGGGCTTCCGTGGTGCCGTCCGGGTGGATGAGCAGACGGATCGCGCCGCCGTACCGGTCGTCGGTGATGGAGGCGGCGGCCGGGGCGCCGAACTGCTGGGCGCGCTGCTGGAGGATCGAGATGACGACCTCCTGTATGTCGCCGTACGGAGGCGCGGTGACGGGAACTCCGTCGATCAGGCCCGCGTTGGGAGAGAAGATGCGGACTTCGGCCGCCGGGGGCGTGGGCTGCACGACTGGGGTCCTTTCAGGAGTGCGCGGCAAGGGGGTGCTCGGGATCCATGGTGTACGTACCCCGGGACACGCGCCGCAGCCGCCCGGACTTCACCAGGGCGGAGAGAACGTTGCTGATCGACTTGGCCGACTCCTGGAAGACCTCAGGAGGCAGCGCGAGCAGGACGTCGCGGGCCGTGAACGGGCCGGGGAACGACGCGACCGCCCGGTCCACGGCCTGGCGCAGGCTCGTGGTGGGCAGGAAGGGACGTACGACCGCGTCCCCGCTGTCCACGGCGCGCAGGCGCGGGACGGCGGTGGTGGCGGGCGCGACAGCCTCGTACGCCTCGATGCGGACGGCGAGTTCGCGCAGGGCGACCCGCAGGTCCGTCGGAGTCGTCCCGTCGGTACGGTCCGGTCCGTCGAGGACCGACATGACCGCCTCGATACGGACGATCGACTCCGAGACCCGGCGCAGCAGTGGCTCGAAAAGGTCCTGACGCAGGGCGGTGATCGGGTCGCTGGTCGCCAGCTCGACGCTGACCGAGCCGACGAGCCCGGTGTCCGCCGGAAGCCGGGACGCGTCCTCGCCGTTCTCGGCGCGCCAGGTCTCCAGGCAGCCACGCGCGCGCCGGCAGGCCTCGGCGAGCTCGGGCGTCAGCCCGGCGGACGGCACGTGTGCCAGCATCCCGGCGAGCTGCTCGGTGGCTTCGACGGCGGGGAGCGCGGCGTGCAGCAGCGGCGCGAGGACGCCCTTCCGCACGGCGAGAACGGGATCGTCGAGAGCGAAGGTGATCCGTTCGCCTGCCGGAACCGCCATGGATACCTCTGCTACGTGGTGTGTCTTCTGGGGTGGAATCACGGGCCGGGGACCTGAACGGGCGGGCCAGCGCGCGGGCCGCGCCGACTGACCGGCCACATGACCGGCCGCGTGCTGTGCGGCAGCGTGACCGGCGCCGTGCTGTGCGGTCGCGTGACCGGTCGCGTGCAGTGCGGTCGCGTGACCGGTCGCGTGCAGTGCGGTCGCGTGCAGTGGCGCGAAAGCGTCGAGTACGGCGGCCAGTTCGGCGGCACGGTGCCGGAGGTCGACGGGTGTGGTCAGGTCCCCCTGCGGCGTACCGATGCCGAGCCGACGGCGGATGAGCCGCCGGTCCTGCTCGGTGGTCCCGGCGAGGTACCCGCCCGGATCCGGGCGGAGGACGGCGTCCCGCAGGCACTCCTGCCGGAGCGGGCAGGAGGCGCAGAGCTGCCGCGCCGCGTGCGCGAGCGCCTGGACGCGCCGACCCTGCAGGGGCAGCTCGGCGGCGGCGACGGGCGGGTTCTCCAGAAGGGGATGGCGGAAAATATCCGGTCGGCGGTGGCAGGGCAGGGAAGCGGTGCCGGCGCCGGCTCCGGTGGATATGGCTGGTGAGGGAAGGGTCCTGCGAGCGGTTGTGACCATGAAAGTGCCCCCCGTGGCAATTTTTGATACCTGGGGACTCTAGAGCAGTGCAAATGGCGACCGCAAAGCTGTTCCAAACCGTAACCGAGTTGCTCCAAAACTCCTTGACCCGGCATCAGGCCCGCTTGCTCTTCGCCTTGGCGTCGGGCGTGGACCGTCGCAGCACGCGGCGCACCAGACGGCCGGCGGCCGCGCCGCCACCACCTCGCAACATGAGCACGGCGACGATGCCCGCGAAACCGAGCGGCACGGCGGCCGCGGGGACGACCGTGCCCACCGCGGCCACCAGCAGGATCACGACATCGGCGAACACGACGGTGACCCCGCGCCGCCCGGGATGCTCCTTGACCACCCATGCCCCGAGCAGCGCCATCCCGGCGAGCGCCCAGTACCCGAACACGGCCTGCCCGCTGAGCAGTCCGGACGAAGTACCTCGTGCGATGTCCCCCACGGCCGCCAGGTACCCGGCGAACGCGGCGGTCACGACCGTCGACCCGACCGCAAGCAGCAACTGACCGCGGCGGCGCAACAGGAACACGACCAGCCCGAGAACGATCAGCGCGCTGATCGTGATCAACGAGCTCATGCTGGAGGAGGCCAGGATGAAGAGCGTGTACGCGCCCGCGATCCCGAGGACGACGCGGGGCAGGAGCTTCACAGCCCACGCGTCGCTCTTCTCCTGCCGGACGAGCCGGCGCAGAGCCCCGGCGACCGAGTCGAATCGTGACATGAACGGTCCTCCTATCGGGGCATCCGGTTGCCGTCACGCGGCGGCTGCTGCGGCGGCAACTGCGGCGGCTGCGTCTGCGCGGGCGGCTGCACCACGGGCTGCTGCGGCGGCTGAACCCGCGGGGGGCGGGGCGCCTCGGGCTGCTGCGGCACGGGGGCGGGCGCCGGAGCGGGTGTGGCGGTGGGCGCCGTGGCTGCGGCCGGAGGGGTACTGCCCTGGCTGACGCGGCCGGTGCGGCGGGGGGCCTGCTGCTGCGGTGCGCCTTCTCCGGAAGGTGCGGCCTCTCCCTGCCCCTGCTGCGAAGGGTTGGCGTCGGGGCGTTGCTGCCTCCGCGAGGCCTCGCGCGCCTCGATGCCGTCCTTCCGCTGCTGGCGCTTGGAGTCCCCGATCCAGCCACCCTTCTGCAGCCGTCCCCCGAGCACCTTCTTGTCGAAGTTGCGCGTAGCCTCGGCGCCTGCAGCGGAGGCGACCCGCCCCGTCGTGGACTTCACAGTGCTTCCGGCCGCCCCGATCATCGAGCCGGCCTTCCCGGTGACCGCACCCGGCATGTCCCCGATGCCGAGGTCGGCGGCGCCGGCTATCTGCGGGCTGAAGTTCCCGGCGATGAGCTTCTTCAGCATCATCACGACGGCGACCGTGACGAGGAGGAGCATCAGGAGCTGCATACCCAGGGAGATCCGGGCGGGCAGGATCATCTGGTAGAGCACCAACAGCACGGTCAGGATGATTCCGAAGCCGGCCCGCAGTACGAAGCTGTGGATGAACGTCTGCAGCCAGCCCTTGAGCAGCTTCTGCTGGGACGGGTGGATACCGAGCGTCGCGATCAACGGCAGCAGGATGATCAAGATGAGTGTGACGGCATGCCACAGCAGGGTGAGCGCGCTGAGCACGATGACCATTAGGCCGACGATCAGGGCGGCTATGAGGGAGTAGAAGGCGATGCCGACGCGACTGCCGGCGTTCTTCCCTGCCCATTCCTCGAATGCCACGGGGTAGATGGCCTGGTTCTTCTTCGCGTCATTCGCACCCTCCCCACCAGCCATGTCCTGCCGAACGTCGTACCACTCGCCCTTGTATTTGTTGATGTCCCCCCGGTTCTTCTCGGGGAACACATCCTTGTTCGTCATGGACTGGGAGACCAACTGACGCACCCGCACGTCCTCACAGCGGGCACCCAAGCCCCAGTAGCAGTCTTCTCCGGGGTCGGCGGGCTTGCATTCGCCATTGACAACCTCGCCCCCGTCCTTCCTGAAGATGCAGTTGGTCCCGCCTGAACCGAACTGGCCGAGTGCCCACGGCCTGAAGGCCAGGGTGTCGTACATCGCGCAGCTCGACGTGCGGAGACCTCGATTGGGCTTCTCACCGGCCGGCAGATCGCAGGGAGGCTCCATGGTTCCGCCTGCTCCGCTGAGCGCCGCTTCGGTGAGGAACGCATTGGCTTGGGCGATACTCGAGTCGGCTTCTCTGATGACCTTGTCGTAATTGCTGCCCGTCAGCAGGGCCACTACGGCGATGGTCGTGAGCGAAGCCCAGCCGACACCCGACCAGACCTCGCGCATCTGTTGTTGGCGCCACTTGGTGAACACCCAGAGGCCGGTGAGCATGACCATGACGGGTACGGCAGGAATGAACACGTTCTGCTTGAGGGTGTTCACGACGGTGTCGCGCCCCTCGTACAGGCCGCTGAGGGGACTCGGGTTGGACGCGGCCTCCTTGATGGAGATGGCCACACGGGTCAGGAGCTTGGTCCCGTCGAAGACCATGTTCGCGATCCCGTTGTTGACCATGTCCATGATCGAGCAATTGTCGGCGCCGCTGGCATCCCATCGCGAGTCCGTCTGAGAGGCATCCTCGATTCCCCGCTGCGTCCCTGACCAGTTCAGCCCCCGCACGCCGTTGAGCTCGTACATCGTGTACTTCTCAGGATCCTTCGGCATGTTCACCGCTCCGGTGACCATGCCGGTGTTCTCACTGAGACTCTTGGCTTGCGTGCCGTCGGTCCACTGGTTGACCGCGGGGAAGATCCCCTCGCCGTTGGCACCCGGCGAGTCCATCTCATAGTCGTCGTCGCCCGTGAACTGGCATGTGAAGTCCGCGTGCGCGGTGCCGGGCGCGGCCATGGTCAGCGCGAACAGCGCCATGACCAGGAAGAGGCCAGTCCTGACGATCCGCCCGGCCCCGCGCACCCGATGGCGCAGTGAAGGAGCATCGGCGATGGCTCCACGTGACGTGGCCCTACGACGCACGGGTATCGGTTTCCTTCCGGAGATTCACGACATGGAGACGGGTGCAGATCCGCTGCTAGGAGATGCGGTCAGTCAGGAAGCAGGGCTTGACCTGGGCCTCGTGGACCTTGGATCCGCTGGGGATGCCCTCACGATGCTTGGGGTCGCAGGACATCATGAGCAGACCGCCCTGCATCAGCGCCGCCACGGTGTCTTCCTCCTGAGGCGCGATCGCGAAGTTCTTTCCGACCAGGAAAGCGTCCCCCTGCCCCTTCGCCTGTGCTTGGCTGAGGGCCGTCTGGAACTTCGACATGTCGTCGATGGACAGCAGAACGATCCACTCGCCGGGCGCCCCCTTGCAGATCCCGCGTTCCTTGATGGACCAGGCAGGGTCCTTCGCCTCTTTCTCCATCTCCTCGACCGCGCCGCTCGATGTTGTCTGGAGCTCGGTGCAGGACACTCCCCGGTCCTCGACGACCTTCTGAAGCGAGGTCATGTCGCTCGCCTCCGGGAGCCCCAGGTCGTCCGTGGGGTTGTCGTTGCCGCCGCACCCCGTCAGGGTCACGAGCGCACTCAGCGCGACGGCTCCGGCTGCGACGGTCTTGGTCAGGCGCATGAGGGTTTCTCCTTGGGTCGGTTCGGGGGTGGGCCGGGTTGGTCAGACCGTGGCCGTGGCCTGGGACGGGGTCGGCGACGGGTCGTTCGCCTCCTGCAGGAACGTCCAGTCCCAGACGCTCAGCGGAGGGTTCACGCCCTGGCGCGACGGGCGGGTCGTGCCGTTGGTGTCCGTGGCCGCGAGGATCTCCTTGAAGACCAGGTCCACCGCCACCGTCCCCACCCGCTTGTCCGCGTCCCGCTGGAGGCAGACACCGGTACGCAGCTCCTGGAGGGCGGCCACCACCTTCGCGTCCGACTCCGGGCGGCCGAGGAGCGGCGCCACCAGGGACGCCTCCTGCGCGGACTTCTGCTTGAACGCGAACACCGTGTGGATCTGGTTCGCGCCACCGCTCCGGGCCTCGGAGTCCTCGATCTGGACCAGGTCGATGGCCTGCTGGGTGATCAGTACCGTCACCGCCAGGTACGAACGGCCCTGCTTCAGCGCCCGTCGCATCAGGTCCCGGCCGCTCTCCGTCGCCGTGACGACGTACGCCTCGTCGACGAACAGCGCCTTCGGGCGCAGACCGATCTCGCCCGTCACCGGGTTCTTCTCGTACCCGACGTCGAGCATCTGGCTGCCCAGCTCCACGACCGCCATCAGCGCCGTCGCCGCGAGCCGCTCGGCCGGGTTCCAGTTGCGCGGGTCGGAGGCCGCCGGCGACTGGAAGCCTCGCAGCGTGATGACCGTACGGCGCTTGCGCATCGCCGACAGGGTCTGCGGCGTCTCCGCGAACGCCAGTCGCGCGTACGGCAGCGTCCGCAGCTCCGTGAGCAGCATCTGCGCGAGCTTCAGGTCCTTGGCCGCCTCGCGGTCGTTCGTCGCGAGCGCGTGGTCGTACGCCCGTACCACCTCGTCGACGACGCTCCACAGCGTCGGCCTCGGCACCCGCTGTTCGGCGTCGCGGGCGCTCAGGCCCTGCTCCGTCGCCTGCCGCATCGCCGAGTTGTACCAACCGACGACCGTCGCCATCGCCTCGATGACGGGCAGTCGTACGCGCTGGTAGTCCTCGTCGCCGAGGAAGCCCCGGAGCATCGACTCGGCCAGCAGCCGGCCCGACGGCACGTCGCGGGCGATCACCCACGGGTCCAGCACACCGGCCTGGCCCTTGAGGAGGTCGACGACCTCCGTCTCCGCCCAGAACTCCGGGTTCACCGGCTGGAACCGGCTCTCCGGCGTCCCCAGCACACCCCGCTCCGCGTCCGCCGCGAACTCGGGGTCGTTCACCTGGGCGCCGTAGCCGAGGTAGTAGCAGAGCTGCGCGAAGTCCGTCTTCGGGTCGATGACCAGGCAGCGGACGCCCGACTCGGACTCCTCGTAGAACTTCTGCAGCGCCAGCGAGGACTTTCCACCACCGGACGCGCCGACGATGGCGAGGCCACCGCCGTCGTTACGGGCGGGGCCGACGTGCAGCGAGTAGTGGACCGGCATCTTGCCCGCCCAGCCGACCAGGTTGCCCACCCAGCCGAGCTTCTTGCCCGAGCGCTGCTCGGGGTTGTCGCCCAGCTCCGTGCCGGCCGTCGGCAGCCCGGCGCCGAGCTGCTCCACCTCCTGCAGCCGCAGGTACGGCGCGATCGGCAGCTTCGGCGCGTTGCCCGGCAGCTGCGACTGGAGCAGCCGCCACTGCTGGCGCGTCGGACGCAGCAGCGTCACCTTCAGGTCCTGCTTGAACTGCATCTCCAGGATGCGGCGCCGCCGCTCCAGCTCCGCCGGGTCGGACGCAGAGACGGTGAAACGGATCTGCGCCTCCATCCCCGGCATCTTGTGCTCCTCGATGTCGTCGACGAGGTGCTGGGCGCGGGTGACCTGGTTGGCGAGCCGGGTGTCGGGCGAACGGCCCGAGTTGGCCATGTCGTTCATCTCGTCGACGAGGTTGCCGCTGATCTTTCCGGCGCGGTCCTTGAACCTCATGTACGGGATGAGGGTGAAGCGCATGTCGATCTCGACGGGGAACTCCACGTTCTGCGACGCGTACCGCGCCCACGCCGTGGACTGGCGGAAGCGGGTCTCCGTCGGCCAGTTGGCGGCGACGAGCGTCGTCGTGTAGCTGGTGTGCTTCTCGCCCGTGACCTCGTCGTACTGGTGCAGCACGATGTGCGTCTTACGGTTCTCGCCGGAGAAGTCGACCACCAGGTCGAACTGGTCCGGCCCCCACGACCGCGAGCCGAGCACCGGCTCGGGCGGCACCGGCAGGTCGCCGTGGAGCGGCTTGCGGATCAGCCAGACCAGCTCCTCGCGGGCCAGCGGCGTACCGCCGAGGCTCTCCAGGCTCTCGTGCACCTCACGCGCGACCTGCGTCCACTGGGCCAGCAGACCCGGCGACAGGTACTCACCGTGGACACCGGTCGCGCCGGCCGCCGCCTTGTCCGCCGCACCGGTCAGGGCACGGGACAGCGCCAGCTCCTCGACCGGGTCGTCGCCGCCGGGCAGCACTCCACTGCCGTCGTTGGAACCGCGCTTCAGCGAACCCAGCTTGACCAGCAGGATGTTCCGCTCGCGCATCGCACCGATGCGCTCCTGGTACTCGGCCTTGCGGAAGTTGTACGCCTTGTAGTTCTCGGTCGGGTCCCAGGCGACGGCGTTGAGCTCCTCGGCCCAGCCGACGGCGGTGATCGGCCGGTACACCTTGCGGTAGTGGCACTCGACGTTCCGGTCACCGCGCGCGAGGTTGAGCAGCGCACGGGCCGGGGCCTCGGCCATGGCCTGGAGCTCGGTGGCGTTGAGGTACTCGTCGATGGAGGTCGGCAGGACGATGCCGGTCCACACCGAGTCGCCGTGGACGAAGATCATGTCGTCGGCGTAGCGGTACGGCAGCCGCATCTCTTCGCGGCGGGCCTGCTCGCGGTCGCTCTGCGACCGCCCGCGGTTGCCGGAGCCGGAGCCGCGTGAGCCGGAGCCCTGCTTCCCGCCGCCCTGGTTGCCGCCTGCGGCCTTGGCCTTGGAGGAGCTGGCGGCCATGATCATGGCGATCACGAAGAAGGCGACCGCCCCGCCCAGAAGGATCATCATGAACATGGAGGAGTCATCCCGCAGTCTCGGAGGAAGGTACGGCGGTGTTCGCCAGGGACCCGTGGGCAGCCGTGCCGGGCGCGGGGATCACCGGGCCCGTACCGGCGTACGACGAACCGTGCGCCGCCGCCTCGGCGAGCGCCTGCTCGTAACTCTGCTGCCAGCGCCGCGAACCCGGCTGCCAGAGGATGACCTGCCAGTGCAGCTCCTCCGGCTCACGGTCCGCGGCCAGGCCCTGCAGCCGCTTCGGCTGCCACCAGTAGTCGGCCCAGACCACCAGCTGCTGGCTGAGGGTCAGGGCGGAGGGGAGCGGCCGGCCCCAGATGAAGTAGACGCCGAAGGGCGGCCCGAAGTAGAGCACCGACGTCAGCATCGACATGCCCAGGAAGGGCACGAAGGCGGAGAGGGAGAGCAGGGCCACCATCCACACCACACCGAAGCCGAAGGCCGCGCCGAGCGCGGGCAGCAGCAGGCCGGGAAGCGGGATGTTGCCCCAGTTCCAGATGCGCTTGGGCCGGTTGAGCAGATCCGTGTGGTCGTACGCGACCATCGGCTCCGGCTCGCCCTGTACGTTCTGCGCCATCGGTCACTCCCCCTCTCTCTCGACGGCCTCGGCCTCTCCGAGGGCCGGGACGCCACGGTCCCGGCCGCGTGGCTCAGTTGCCGCCGCCACCGCCACCGATCTGACCGCCGAGGCTGATCAGGACGCCGGCGAGGCCGGTCGCGCCACCGATGATCAGAGCGGCGAGCGCGATCATGCCGAAGCCCTGGAAGGCCTCGCGCATACCGTCACCGCGCTTCATCGACATCAGCATGCGGATGCCGAGGATGAGCAGGGCGATCACCGCGACCATCGTTCCGATGGTGCGGAGGATGTCCTGGATCTCGCCGAACATGCCCTCCAGCGTGGTCGCTGCCAGGTACATGAAGTGTCCTTTCGATCTGGGGGTGGTGAGAAGAAAAGCCGGGAAGGCGAAGACGGACAGGGACCCGGAACCGCCGGGCCTCCGTCAGGACTTGCCGGACGGCTTCGTGGCGGGTTTGTTCGTGGGCGGCTTGGCCGCGCCCGTGGCGGGCGGCGGCGTACCGGTACCGGTTGCACCCGGGGACGGGGTGGCGCTCGGCTCCTCGCCGTCGCCGCGTCCGCCCGCCGGGTCGAGGACGGCGCCACGGACGTCCTTGATGAACCAGCCCTGAGCGGTGTTCACGACCGTCACCCGGTACGAGCGCTTGACCTCGGTCGTGGCTGCCTCACCGGTACCGCCCTCGGCACGGGCCCCGCCCCAGACGACCGTGACCCGTACCGGCACGGACTGCCCGTACTTGTACGTGATCGTCTCGTTGTCGTCCGTACCGGCCGGGGCGAGCGCCTCGACCGTCTCGACCTGGGGCGCCGACAGCGCGCCGGCGAGCCCGGAGGTGGCGGCTGCAGTGGCGTCGGTGGTCGTGAAGCGGGACATCGAGGTGGTGTCGGAGGCACCCCAGGCGATGAAGTAGCCCTGGAGGACCTTCTCCTTGAGCTGGTCCGAGAGGGCGTCGTCGACGATCTCGGAGTCACGGTCGACCTCGGGTGCGGTGCCCCGGCCGGGCAGCGGCATCTCGCCGACGTTGCCGACGACCCGCAGCCCCGAGCCGGAGACGGTGTTCGCCACGTACACCGGTACGGAGACGGTGGTGACGCGCCCGGTCGAGAGCGTGACCTGGACGCCGAGGTAGCGGCCGTTCTTCCCGTACTCGGGCAGGTCCTCGATGCTGCCGTCCCAGGCGGCGCCCGTGACGGTCTGCGTGCCCTGACCGTTCCAGCCGCACTCGCGGTCCACGCCTGCGGTCGTGTAGCGGGCGAGCTCCTCGCGCCGCTGGTCGGCCGTCTTGGCGTCGTACGTCAGACAGAGCGTCGCGTACTTCTCCGCGAAGGTCGCGGCGGACCGGGTCGGGAACTCGGTGAGCCGGTACTTCTGGACGTCCTTCTTGTCGAGCGCGGCCGTCGGCGCGGTGGAGGACTTGCCGATCGCCAGGCCGACGACCCCGCACGAACCGAGCGCGAAGGCGCAGGTGGTGAAGAGCAGGGTGGCGCGGAGGGCGACGTGGGTACCGCGGCCCGTCGCCGGCAGCCGGCCACCGGGCCGGGGGACGTCGAAGGAGGAACCGGCGGAGGGGCGCGCGGGGGCGGTGCCGGTGGAGGCGGTACCGGTGGGGGCGTGCGTGGCCGAGACTCCGACCGGCGCGGGCGCGGCCGCCGGGGCTCCGCCGCGTTTACGGCTCTCCCGCTGGGCCTTCTTCGCCTCGTACGCGGCCTTCCGCTCGGCCTTCGCCTGCTCGCGCCGGTCCTTCTTGCTCGAACCCGCAGCGCCCGGGGCAGTGCTCTGGCGCGGCGGAAGAGTCGGTACGGCGGCTTCGCCCGGCGGCACGGCGGCCTGCGGGGCACGCCGCGTCCAGGCGGCGGCCACCTGGGCACGCGCGGCCTCGGAAGCCATCGGCGGCTGCTGGGCGGGCGCGGGGCCCTGGGCAGCCGGGGCCGGGTAGCCGTACGGCCCGGGCGCCTGCGGCGGCACCTGCTGGGCCTGCTGAGGCTGCTGCTGCTGTTGCGGCTGCGGCGGCTGCTGCTGCCCGGCGGCCATGTTCGGCGGCCCGAACTGCTCGGGCTGCACGGGTGGTTGATTCCCGCCGTTGCCGCCGGCAGGGCTGTTGTGGTCCGTCATCGGCTCGATCTCCCCCCGCGTGTGATCCCGGCCGCCGATCGGGCGCGGCGGGCCCTGGTGAGCTCAGGTGCGGAGGGCAGTGTGGCAAACGGAGGGGACAACAACGCCTCGTTTTCCCCATCGAGGAAAAGGAGGCACGCGGCCGAGGAAAGTCGAGGAATCCGGACGGGAGTGGTGACGTGCCCCCGGGACTCAAGAAGACCCGGCCCTCGGGCGGGCTCGGCACAATGCGGGGGTTGGCCACGCGCCGCCGGGCGCGCCGAAGCGTCCCCGACCTTCCAAGGACGAGAGTTGAGCGACCAGACCGCAGGACCTCAGCACCCCGCACCTGCCGCCCAGGCGGCAGCGGCGCCGCCCCAGCAGTACGCACCCGTCACACCGGCCACGCCGGCCGAGCCGGCGGCGCCCGTCGCGCCCGTCGCGCCGGCCGCGCCCGCTGTGCCGTCGTACGACGCCCAGCACGCCTGGATCGACGGCTACGAACCCGGCAACCCCTGGCAGTCGCGCCTCGTCCTCCAGACCGAGTTCGGCACCGTCGCGTACCCCCTCACCCCGAACACGATGCCGGAACTCCTCGAGGGCCTGGTGATGGTGGCCCAGGAGCAGCAGGGCATCACCGGCGACCTCGACCCGGACGACCCGGACGCCGTCGGCGGCCCGGCGGACGAGGACCGCCCCGACGCGTCCTCCGCCGCCAGCCTCCACGAGGGCCGCGCCGCCCGCCTCACAGGCTGGGCGGTCGTCCACGAGCTCTGGGAGAGCGAGGACCCCAAGGCCCGCTACATCATGGGCGGCGTGGTGGTGGCGCTGCTGCTCCTCGGCATCTTCCTCACCTGACAGGGACACGAACGATGCCGACAGACACGGGGCGAACCCCTCAGGACCTGGTCGCCGAGCTGAAGGACGAGTTGGCGGTCGACTGGCCCGGGCTGTGGCAGGGGCTGCCGCAGCTCGGGGGGCCGGAATTCCACAGGCTGTTCGAGGGGTACGGCTGGGAGTACGACGTCCCCGTTCACGAACGCGGAAGCGTCCCCGTACGGACCCGTACGGGCGCACATCTCACCATCGAGATGGACACCCTCTTCCGGGTCCGGAGGGTGGTCCATGACGCGTGGCGCACAAGGGCAGGCGATCCGACCGAGAACGACGCGGTCCTGACCCGCGCCACACAGGACTGGCCGCTCCACGTGAAGGCCGTCGAATCCGTCCTGGGCACCCCCACCTGGTCGGGGTCGTGGAACGCGCCGGACTTCCCCGAGCCCCCGGACCGCTCGTACTGGGCGGACGGGTCCTACCGGCTCGAGCACCGCAGTCCTCACGCGCTGGCGCACTGGAAGCCGGCCGAGGACGAGGTGGGGCGGCCGTGGGTCGTGCTGCACCAGTCGATCCACCCCGCGACCCGGACCACGACCAGGCCCGGCGGCTCCGCCCTGACGCTCAACCTCTGGGCACCGCCCGAGTCTTCGGAGACCTCATGACCAGCGACACCGACCACACCCTCCTGGCCCAGGCCACGGCACAGCAGGTGGTCCTCCTCGCGGACTCCCAGGCCTGGGAGTCCATGCACCGGAACCTGACGTTCTTCCTGGCCGGAGCCCGGTCCTCCCACGAGGAAGCGCACCACAGCCATCAACTGCACCTGTGGAAGGCCCGCCTGCTCGGCGCTCGCGCGACCGGGGACCCGATGGCCGATACGAACGCCCAGGCCGAGCTGAGCGGCATGGTCCTCGCCGAACTGCGTCACCGCGGCGATGCCACGGCCCAGCTGCTGGCCGCCTTCCCGATGCTCAACCAGCCCGCTGCGCCGGTCTCGCAGCCCGCGCAGCCCCCGCAGCCGCCCCAGCAGCATGCGGTCCAGCAAGCGGAGTACTCCCAGACGTCGGCGGAGGTGACGGAGGAGGGCGGTGAGCCCGAGTTCCTCTACGCGGACGTCTTCGTCTTCGTCACCGAGTACCTCTCCCAGATGCTGCGCCGCCGCATCAACGGCTCGTCCGCCACCTGGTGTCCCCGCTGGTGGGCGCACCCCGAGGCCGGTGCGCGGCTGACCGCTCTCTGGCTGGCGTGGGAGTACCTGCGGCAGGAGCCCGGCACCGGCATGTCCACCTGGTGGCTGCACCACGCGGACCCGCACCTGCGGGTGCTCCTGGACCCGGACATGGGGCCGTTCGCCGCGTGTTCGCCCAAGGACGGGCACACGGCCTACCCCTTCGATCCCCTGCCCGTGGAGCCGTACGACGCGAGCCAGGACCCGCTGGTCTGAGTACGGAGTCCGGAGCCGTGGTCCGGAGCCGGGAGCCCGGAGCCGGGGGTCCGGAGCCGGGGGTCCGGAGGGACCGCCCCCTGAAGAGTCGGTCCTGAAGAGTCCGTGATGATCCTTCACCCAGGCCTGCACCACTTCGCCACACCCCTCCCCACCTGCCCGACCCGCCCCCGATTCCCCTTCTTTCCTCACCCATTCCCCCACTTTCCTCGCCGGGGAAAACATGCGGTCCCCAGCACCTCTCTCCCCCTACCGTGTCTCGGCAACCTGACTGAGGGAGGCCCGGGACGGTGGAGTCACCCGCCGAGAACAAGCGAACTGCGGCACTCGCCCTGGCGATATTGGGGCTCCTGATGGTCGGCGCCCTCGTGGTGCTGACCGTCTTCGACGGGGACGACGACACCTCGGACGACGCGTCCGGGAACCCGTCCACCAGCACGGCCCCCGAGGGGAGTTCCGGCGGCGGCACGGCCGGCACGGACGGCAAGCCCTCGAACGGCAACGCGTCCGGCGCGGGCGCGGTCGCGCCCATCCTCTCGCAGGCCGAGGCCGCCGAGGCGCACAAGTTGATGACCGACTACATGGCCGGCATCAACACGTACACGCACACCGACAAGAGCTCCGCATGGGCCACGCCCCTGCTCGCGCTCACCACCAACGACCCCCAGCTGAAGCAGGACACGGCCCTGCCCACCGGCAAGGCCTGGGACACCTGCGTGGCCGCCAAGTGCGCCTCGCGCGGCACGGCGAAGGTGCTCCGCGACGCGATGGTCGCCGACGATCTCGTCCGCGGTGGGGGCCGTACGCTCTCCAGCCTGGTCGAGGTCACGGCGACCCGGAGCGAGGACGGCCGTAACTCCGGCACGGAGACCAACTCCTGGCTCGTGACGGTCCGCGGCGACAGCGGCGGCACGTGGCGGGTGTCCTCGGTCTCGATCTTCGGACTCGGCGACGTGGGCGCGTCCGACCAGGCGGGAGGGTAGGCACCGATGGTTGCTCCTGCCGTTCTCGCGGCCGCCGCCAAGGCCGCCAAGGTCGCCAAGGCCGCGAAGGCCGCCAAGGACGCCGCCCAGACCGCGCGCGGAGGCGGCGGCGGACAGGGCCCCGGCGAACAGAAGAAGAGCAACCTCAAGTGGTTGCTGCTCCTCGGGGCCGGCGGGGCGCTGCCGATCGGCGGCGTCGGCTTCGTCGTCCTCGTCATGATCGGCGGACTGGTCGGCGGACTCGGCGGCGGTGGGGCGCAGGCGGCCTGCGGTGACTACAGCGACAACGCGCAGGCCGGCAACACCGGTGACGCGGCCGCCACTTCGCCGATCATGCCTGCGGGCAAGATGTACATGCCGAGCGAGACGGCCCGGCACGAGATACCCCCGAAGATGATCCTCGCCGCCATGCGTGCGGCCGCCCGCTACGACGGGCTCGACTGGACGCTCATCGCCGGACAGATGTACCAGGAGACCAAGTACGGGCAGGACCCGTCCGCGGCGCCCGGCGGCAAGAACAGCGCCGGGTACATGGGCATCCTCCAGTTCGGCAAGCCGGCCTGGCACGACTACGGCGCCGACGGCAACGGCGACGGCGTGAAGGACCTCTACAACGTCGACGACGCGGCCTTCGCCGCCGCCAACTTCCTGCACGCCATGAAGGCGGAGACCAACGCCTGGAAGGCGCTGATGCGCTACTCGGGTTCCCGCCCGAGCAACACGATCTACATGCGTGTCGTCCTGACGCAGGCCGCCCGCTACCGCGGCCCCCTGACCGGCGACCAGGACCTGATCAAGAAGTGGTACGCGCACCTCAAGACGACGGTCGACAAGAACCCCGCCTTCCCGACGCTCGGCCAGCAGTCGGACATCCCGGAGCCCGTCGGCAACAACGCCGACCCGAACACGGCCCTCAGCATCTCGACGTCCCCGGCCCGCTCCTGGTCCACGCCGCCGCTGCCGGGTGACGGCGGGACGACCACGCAGGCGATGGCCGCCTCGTACCGCCTCCAGGACGCCCAGGGCGGCTCCGACGTCGTCCCGCTCTCTCTCGCCGCCGCGCCTCTCGCTCCCGCCAAGCCCGACGACCCGACCGGCCCCGCGACCGGCAAGGACTGGCAGTGGCCGCTGAAGGACGGCACGTACACGCTCGGCGCCAAGTACAAGCAGAGCGGCGGCATGTGGAGCCTCGGCTACCACACCGGCCTCGACCTCAGGGCCTCCGTCGGGACGGGGATCTACGCCCCGGCCGACGGCAAGATCGTGAAGGCCGGCTCCGGCGGCGCGTACGGCAACGAGACCCACATCCAGCACGCGAACGGCGTCATCACGCAGTACGCCCACCAGTCCCGGTTCGACGTCAAGGTCGGCGACCAGGTCAAGCGCGGTGACCAGATCGGTGCCGTCGGCATGACCGGCAACACCAGCGGACCGCACCTGCACTGGGAGGTCCGGGTCCCCGGCGTCGACAACCCGTTCGTCGGCGGCCAGGACAACGGCCCCGGCATGGTCGACCCCCAGGACTGGCTGAACGGCAAGATCACCGCCAACCCCGACTACGGCAGTGTGCCGGGCGGCGACAACGGCGACGGGCGGGACGCCGACTACGCCAACTGCGCCGAGGGCAGCGGCGGCACCCCGGTCGCGCCCGACAACGCGGGCATCACGGGCGTCCTGCCCGACTCCGACAACCCGGTGGTCCGCGCGGCGCTCGGCTGGGCGCAGCGGGGCGTCGGCCTCCCGTACGTGTGGGGCGCGCCGCGCCTCCAGGGCGACAACCCCGTATCGTTCGACTGCTCCAGCCTCACGCAGTGGGCGTACTACCAGGCGAGCGGCGGCAAGATCAACATCGGGGTCGTGACGTACGAGCAGGAGAAGAAGCTCGCCGCGTACAAGGTCGACCTCAGCGAGGCTCAGCCCGGCGACGTGATCTTCTTCCGGCCCGGCCCCAGGGGCTCGGAGCACGTCGGGCTCGTCTGGGACCCGAAGGGCAAGAAGATCCTGCACGCTCCGCGCCCCGGCAAGAACGTCGAGTTCAGCACCTGGGACGTCCAGGACAAGATCACGGGCGTGTACCGGGTTCCGATCCCGGCCGGCACCGACCCGGGCGAGGCCAACGGCAACGAGCATGCGTGACCTGCGTGACCTGCGTGACCCAAGGAAGGTCTGAGAGAGATGTCCGCTGAGCAGAAGAAGAAACCGCGCGCGGAGAACGACTGGACGTACGAGATAGCCGGTCTCGTCGCCGTCGTCCTGGTCGTGCTGTGCGGCGCGTGGGGCGCCGCACACCTCGGCGCGTCCTTCGACGACGCGCCGACTCCGCCCGGCAACCCCTTCTCGTTCGCGGTGGCCCTCGCGAAGGGCGACTACGAGTGGCCGGGCAGCGCGGCGAGCGCGGTGGCGGCGGGCGAAGCGGTCCTGCTGGGCATCCTGATCCTGGCGGGCTACCGCCTGCGCCAGCGCGCGAAGAAGAAGCCGGACGTCGACGCGGCCGCCCACCACCTGGCCAAGGGCGAGCAGCTGGGCAAGCTCACGATGAAGGGCGCGGCGGCCATCGCCGAGCGCCTGGGCGTGATGAGCCGCGTCCCCGGCGTCTTCATCGGCCGTTCGGTCAAGGGCAAGCAGCCGCTCTTCGGTTCCTTCGAGGACATGCACGTCGACATCTGGGGTCCGCGTACGGGTAAGACCACGCGGCGCGCCATCCCGGCGATCCTCGACGGCCCGGGCGCGGTCCTCGTGACGTCCAACAAGCGGGACATCGTCGACGCCACGCGCGGCCCGCGCCAGGCCGTCGGCCAGGTCTGGGTGTTCGACCCGCAGCAGGTGGCGACGGAGCCGCCGGCGTGGTGGTGGAACCCGCTCTCGTACGTCACGGACGTCGCCAAGGCCCGCAAGCTCGCCGACCACTTCGCGTCGGGCTCGCGCGACCCGAACGCCTCGACGGACGCGTTCTTCGACCCGGCCGGCCAGGACCTGCTCGCCAACCTGCTCCTCGCCGCGGCCACCGGAAACGCCCCCGTCACCCAGATCTACACCTGGCTCTCCAACCCCAAGGACGACACCCCGGAGCGCATCCTGCGCGGCGCGGGCCACACGATGCCGGCCGACGCCCTGAACGGCGTCATCACCGCGCCCGACAAGCAGCGCAGCGGCATCTACGGCGTGGCCCAGCAGATGGCGTCCTGCCTGATCAACCCCGAGATCAACAAGTGGGTCACCCCGCTCGGCCCGGACGACACCCGCCCGCAGTTCAACCCGCACGAGTTCGTCCGCAGCCCCAGCACCCTGTACTCCCTCTCCCGCGAGGGCACGGACTCGGCGGGCCCCCTGGTGACGGCCCTGACGGTGGCGACGGTCGAGGCGGCCGAGGAGTACGCGACCACCCAGCGCGGCGGCCGCCTCCCGCAGCCCCTGGTCGGCGTCCTGGACGAGGCGGCGAACGTCTGCCGCTGGCGGGCCCTGCCCGACCTGTACTCGCACTACGGCTCGCGCGGCATCATCCTCATGACGATCCTGCAGTCCTGGGCGCAGGGGGTCGAGGTGTGGGGCGACCGCGGCATGGAGAAGCTGTGGTCGGCCGCGAACATCCGCGTGTACGGCGGCGGCGTCTCGGACACCCGCTTCCTGGGCGACCTCTCGGACCTGGCGGGCGAGTACGAACACCGCGACTACTCCACGACCCGAGAGTCGGAACACGGCTCATGGTCGGGCAACCGCACGGTCAACGAGTCCGTCCGCCGCGAACGCGTCCTCCACGTCTCGGACCTCGGCTCCATGCCCCCCGGCCGAGCCCTGGTCCTGGCCTCGGGCACGAAGCCGGTCCTGGTGGAAACGATCCCCTGGTGGGAAGGCCCCTACGCCCCCTCGGTCCAGGCCTCCTTGGCCAAGTACGACCCGGGCGCGAGGCGCTGACCGGTTGTCACGGATCGGTTGTCACGAATCAGCTGTTACGGATCGGTTGATACGGAGAGAGCGGCGGGGCACAGGGGCCTCGCCGCTTTCGGCTATTGGGGGGTGTGCGGGGGCCGGCTGACTTCGTCGATGTCGTCGAGCACGGCGCGCGCTTGCCGGACATTCATCTCCAGGATGTCGCGATCGAAGTTGCCCGGATCGCGCCGGTATCGGGCCGCGCTCAGCCTTGTCGCGGAAGCGCGGGTCGGTGATGAAGATCCACGAGCGGTGCTGCCAGGGCTTGAGTGCGTCCCGGTGCAGCCAGCGGCGCACGGTGGACGCCGAGATGGTGCCGGTGATCCCGCGCGCGGTCAGTTCGGCCGCCAGTTCCGAGCATGACCAGCGCGACAGCGGTACTCCGGTCTCGGCGGGGAGCTGGCAGGCCAGCACCTTGGCCTCAGCTCGCTGCAAGGCAGTGAAGGAGCGAGGCCGGCCGGATCGCTTGCGGTCGGCCAGACCTGGTAGTCGCTGGTCGGCGCACCGGCCGCGCCAGCGGCGGACGGTGTCCGGGTGCACGCCCATTTCTGCGGCGATGGCGGCATTCGAGCGCCCATGCGCCGCCAGCAGCACGATGTGAGCGCGTTGCCGTAGCTGGTGGGGTGTCTTGTGGCCCCAGGCCGCCTTCTTCAACCTGTGCTGCTCGGCGGCCGTCGGAGATATCGGGCGGGCGGCAACAGGCATGGCAGACAGGCCAATCAAGAGAAGTAGATCACGGCGAACCGCAGCCTGACGCCTCGGACGAGACCAGCCCACGCGACACGCCGCGCAATCAAGACGGCGGCCAGATGCCTGGGACAACTGCGAACAGGCCTGCCGATGGTCTCCCCTCCGTGGGGGAGGAAGCCCACGCCGGAGTCGCTCTCGGGCATGAGTGGTCGTCAACCTGAGCGCGGATGTGGTGGTCGGCGGGCCTCTGGAACAGTGCGACGTGAGCGCGTTATTCATTGCCTGTTCCAGGAGGGTCCGTTCATGTCCAAGGCCGCCGTTCTACGCCCCGAACCCGCAGTAGCCGATATTCCGCGGCCCTCACGGCGGGCCGTGAGGGCCGCGTACGCCTCTGCGTTCTCCGCGACTGTAGGCTTCATCCCGTTGCACTTGGTGTGGGCACTCGGCATTCCGCTGTGGGTCGACAAGAACAAGTTTCGCGACTGGTACGCCGTCGGCGGCGGTCCCTACCTGTTCGTGCTCAGTGGGATGGCCGTGATGGCTGGCGTCCTGGCGTTGAGCCTGGTCCGGCCGTGGGGGCTTGTGTTCCCGAGTTGGGTGCCGCTTGTGGCCGGACGCAGGGTCCCGCCACGGATACTGGCCTCCACGGCCTTCACGGTCGCGGCTCTCCTGCTTCTCTACACCGTCTGGGCCGCCATCCTGACCGTCATTCAATGGAACGCCCCCGGCATCTTCAGCCGGTGGATCGTTGCCTACGGGATCCCACAGTTCTTGGTCTGGGGAATTGGCCTTCTCATCGCTGCGCACTCCTACCGCAGCCGGACGACACCGCATCACTGACCCGAACCCACGGACGCGAGCGGCCCACAGCTGAGGAGTCCGACGGGCAGGTTTCGGAGAGCCTCAGATCGCCAGGGGGCTTCCAGCGTGCCATCAACACTCGACAGTTACCCCGAGTACGGGACGAAGCCGACGTCAGAGTCAACGCCCGAAGGACTTCCGGAGCCGACCACTAAGCAGCAACAATCGAGTGCGGACCGAGCGTACGGCGCCAGGCTCAATTCGAGTCATGAGGGGGACGGCCGGCCCTGTCGACGTCGGCGAGGACCTCGCGGGCTTGCTGAACGTTCATCTCCAGCATCCTGCGACCGAAGTTACGCGGTTCACGACGGTAGCGGGCCTTGCCCACCTCAGAGGTGAACGCACTGGCGGGAATGGCGTCCTCTCCCGGGGGCAAGAACTTCAGCATCTCCTCGAACGCCGAAACCGCATATGCCACCGCATCACGCAGCTTGTAGCGCTCGGACTTCGGAGTGTTGAGAAGCTGGATGCCGGCAGACTCAGAAATACGGAACGCGACCTCCTCGAATTCCCCGGGGTCGATGATCTGCGACGGCTGAGCCCCACCGAAAGCGGGTGGCGGCGGGGGAACTTCCTCGGCCATCCGGAACTCGAAACGCCGATTCGTCCCACACTGCCCGCAAGCACCCTCGTACACCGCCACGAAGTCATCACCCTGCTGCTCCAGCCGATGCCGGCGATCGAAGTCGCCAGAACCGCACGACGGACAGTGATGCAGATCCATGTACAGATGTGCTTCGAACGACGAACGCGCAGTCAACATGGCATGATTCTACGGGCTGTTCGTTGAATGCGTAGAGGAAGAGTACGGGGGAGCATCGCATGGACAGGTCGGCCGATCCCCGGTTGCCGGCGGACGTACTGCCATCGGATTCCGAACGGGCCGACGGGTTGGAGTGGAGTGCCCGTCAGGCAGCGCTGGTGGACGCCGCCGCGAGTGAGCTGGCGACAGTGGCAGCCGCAGTCTTGGGCGAACGGTTCGCTTCGCTGGACAGGAAACAGGTCCGCGGGCGGGAAATCTTCGTCCTCAAGGACATCCAAGGGCAGTCGGCGAACATCCTGATCGATGCCGTTCCGATGGTGACGGGCACCATCGCCGAGACGGCGACGAACACGACGTCGAACCACTACAGCCTGCACATGTCCGACCGACTCCCCCAGGAGCATCTACCCCGGATCCTCGCCCACGAGCTCGGTGAACTGATCGCCGTACGAGACCGGTCCAGCCAAGGAATGGCGCCCGTACGCCAGAGCCTTCTGGAACAAGGGGCAGAGATCGGCGAGCGGCCCGAGCTGTCCAGTCAGGACCACGGACGCATCGGCGAACTGAACTGGCTTGCCGGCCTCGCCGCTGACGCGACGCTTCCGGAGCAGCAGCGGACTGCGGCACGTGCGGAGATGTCCGCCTACCTTGATCAATGCGGCCTCCGGCCGATCGCGCCGATGAACGATCTTGAGGCGCACGAGTCCGAAGGCGAAGCGGCACGGGCCCGGCACTTCGCCTCGAGGGGCCACCTGTCCGTCGAGGCCAAGGATCTCCTCCGCGAGCTCGCCCGCCCCATAGAACAACTCGCCCCCACCGACGCCGCCGCCCTCCAAGCCTCCCGGGAGGCGGCGCTCGTCGCGCAGCGGCAGGTCGAGGCGTTCATCGGGCGTCGCGAGGTGACCATGCCCATGCCGGGCTACGACCAGAACGGGGTGCCGCTCCCCCGCGAGCAGTTGGAAACGGCCGCCCAGCAGTGGGCGGAGTACCGCGCGCAGGTGAGTGACCGGACCGTCCAGGCGCTGGAGAACCAGAACGCGGCCCAGCAGTTCCCGCCCCGCCAGGTCGTGATCGGCGGTGGCGCGAGCCTGACCGGGCTGGACCCGAGCGCCCTGCTCGTGGACGGCGTGGGCCGGTGGCACCTGGACCCCGGTGACGGGATCGTGCAGTCGGCGGACCAGGACAGGGACCTGGCGCAGTGGATGGGCGTCGATCCGTACCAGGCCGTCAGGAAGCCCGGCGACCGGATCTCCATCGACGCGGTACGGCTCTGGGAGGACCAACTGGCCACCCAGGGAGACGTGGTGAACGGCCGCGCACTGCTGAGGATCAGCGAGAGCGGTGACCTTTGGGCCGAGGTACGGCCGTTCGATCGGGACCGCAACGAACGCGATGGAGCCCCTCTGTGGGTGGCTGTCGACGGAACTCCCCGCATCGCGACCGGCCTGACGCCTGAGGTGGTCCCCGGGATCGTTCGCGACACCGCCGACGTGCCTGGCGTGGAGAGCCGCAGCGAGGCCGTACGGCTGATCAGCGAGCGGCTCCACACGCTCGAGGAGCAGGGTGTCGCCGGAGTACACGAACTTCGCGAGCGGCTCACCGCAGGCGAACGGAACGGATCCGGCGCCGCGACGGTCCTCCATGAGCTGAACTCCCCCCAGCTACGGGAAGCCCTCTTCGAAGGTCTTGCAGAAGGCGCCCCCACCGCGCGCATGCACAGCTGCTTCACCGCCCTCGAAGCCACCGAGCAGTGGGAGGCCGCTCGGGAGGCCGCACCCGGGCGGGCGCTGATGGGTGACGAGGTCGCCGAGAACCGCTTCGACGCGGGGGACGCCGAGTTCTGGATCGTCGCCGGTTCGGGCGGCACGGGGGTCGCCAACGCGGAGATCATCCTGACGAGCAACCCTGACGCGAAGGTGACCATCATCGGCGGACGACCACCGGGCGCGTTGATGCACCAGGTGCAGTACCCGCAGATGCGCAAGGACTTCGAGGACCGTCTGACCTTCATCGAAGCGGACGTGGGTGCCATCGAAACGGTCCGGGACGGGAACGGGCAGGCTTCGTTCCGGCTCCCCTACGTGCTCAGGGGGACCAATGAGCCGGGAGCCCTCGAAGGCGACGGGTTCGTCTCCAGTCTCGGCCGCACCAACCCGCTCCCGCCCGCCGTACAGGAACTGGCCGACAACGTCCGGGACAACGGCGGGGCGGTCAGCGGCGACCTGATGTTCGACAAGGACGACCAGTACATCGGCTACGGGCTCACGTTCCGTACCGAGAACGGCCGGGAACACCGCGTGGACGTGGACGGAGCAGCCTCCTGGCAGCTTCCGCGCGAGGTGTTCCCCCCTGAGCTCGGCCTGCAGGGAGAACTGAACCGGATGGGCGCCCGCGCACTGCCGGCCGAGACCGGCAACGCCGCGCCCGGCTTCTCCCCCATCGCCCGGCAGAGCGCGCTCCGGGCGCGCGCCGCGGCGGCGGAACAGGCCGGGGACGCCAACGCCGTACGGCGAAGGCCCGACGTCCCGGACCGCTGGAAGCGGCCGGGCCCGGAGACGGCAGCGGAGTCCGCCACCACGCCCTCACCCACACCCGGGTCCGCACCCACCCTCACGCCCACTCTCACGCCCACGACGCCCCAGCGGGAGGCCGCGCCCGAGATCCCGAAGCAGCCTGCGCCGGCACCGGCCCCCCAAGAGCCGCGCCCCGGGCACCAGTGGCAGGTGGGCATCCCCCAGACCCGCAGGCCGAGCAGGCCCGCCCCCACCCAGCCCCAGCCCCAGCCCCAGCAGTCGCCCCCGGACCACCACCGCCCAGGGCCCAACCGGGGGCCCGGTCTGGGTGACTGACGAGAGGTGGCCGGAGATTCGCCGATCAGCCGTACGCCGGGTTCGAGCGGACGCTCCCCCTGGACCTGGAACGACCTGAACCACCCCGGAACCGACCCCGGAACCCACCCCCGGACCCTCGTCCGTACCCAGTCCCGCAGCCCGAGGCGCCATCACCCATCGGCAGTCGCCCACGCTGACGCGGACACGGACACGTGGAACGGTTGGGAACCGTACTTCGACAACTAGGGCCTTTCGTTTGGATCATGCCGGGCTCGCGGGCCCTGGCACGCGCGCTCGCCGCGTTGTCGTCGGTCGCCAACGCTCCGCGTTGACTCCCTCCTCCGCCTTGCGATCGCACGCACCAGACCCCGCTCCCTGATCCGGCCTGATCCAAACGAAAGGCCCTAGCTCGCGAGCCCCCGGATCAGGTGCTCCGGCCTGACCGGTGTCTTGTTGAGCTCCAGGCCCGTCGCGTTCCGGATCGCCGCGAGGACGGCCGGGGTGGAGGACAGGGTCGGGGCCTCGCCGATGCCCCGGACTCCGTACGGGGCGTTCGGGTCGGCGAGTTCGAGGTAGTCGACCGGGATCGTGGGCGTGTCGAGGATCGTCGGGAGCAGGTAGTCCGTGAAGGAAGGGTTCTTCACCTTCGCCGTCTTCGGGTCCACGATGATCTCCTCCATCACGGCGACGCCCAGGCCCTGGACGGTGCCGCCCTGGATCTGGCCGACGACGGACAGCGGGTTGAGCGCCTTGCCGACGTCCTGGGCGACGGCCAGTTCGACGACCTTGACCAGGCCGAGCTCCGTGTCGACCTCCACCACCGCGCGGTGCGCGGCGAACGAGTACTGGACGTGGCCGTCGCCCTGGCCGGTGACCAGGTCGAAGGGCTCGGTGGGGCGGTGCCGCCACTCGGCCTCGATCTCCACGACCTCGTCCTCCAGGACGTCCGCGAGGGTGGCCAGGACCTCGCCTCGGCCGGTGACGACCTTGCCGCCCTCCAGGAGCAGGTCGGCGGCGGCCCACGCCGGCTGGTGCGAGCCGAACTTGCGCCGGCCGATCTCCATGACCCGCTCCCGGACGAGCCCGCAGGAGTTCTTGACGGAACCACCTGTCATGTACGTCTGGCGGGCCGCCGAGGTCGAACCGGCCGACCCCACCTGGGTGTCGGCGGGGTGGATGGTGACCTGCTGGACGCCGAGCTCGGTGCGGGCGATCTGGGCGTGGATGGTGACACCGCCCTGGCCGACCTCCGCCATGGCCGTGTGGACCATCGCGACGGGCTCGCCGTTGATGACCTGCAGCCGTACCTTCGCGGTCGAGTAGTCGTCGAAGCCCTCGGAGAAGCCGACGTTCTTGACGCCGACCGCGTACCCGACGCCCCGTACGACGCCCTCGCCGTGGGTGGTGTTCGACAGACCGCCCGGGAGCGCGCGTACGTCGGCGTCGCCGTCGGCGACCGCCCACTGGTGCTCGGGCGGCAGCGGACGCTCCTTGACCATCCGCAGCAGCTCGGCGACCGGGGCGGGCGAGTCCACGACCTGGCCGGTCGGCATGATCGTGCCCTGCTCCATGGCGTTGATCCGGCGCAGCTCCACCGGGTCCATGCCCAGCTTCGCCGCCAGCTTGTCCATCTGCGCCTCGTACGCGAAGCACGCCTGCACCGCGCCGAAACCGCGCATCGCGCCGCACGGCGGGTTGTTCGTGTAGAGGCCGATCGCCTCGATCTCGACGTCGTCGACGACGTACGGGCCGACGGACAGGGACGCGGCGTTGCCGACGACGGAGGCGGTGGACGACGCGTAGGCGCCGCCGTCGAGGACGATCCTGCACCGCATGTGCGTCAACTTGCCGTCCCTGGTGGCACCGTGCTCGTACCAGAGCTTCGCCGGGTGCCGGTGGACGTGGCCGAAGAAGGACTCGTAGCGGTTGTAGACCATCTTCACCGGCTTGCCCGTGCGCAGCGCGAGTACGGAGGCGAGGATCTGCATCGAGATGTCCTCACGGCCACCGAACGCGCCACCGACGCCCGCCATCGTCATACGGACCTTCTCCTCGGGCAGGCCGAGGACGGGGGCGATCTGCTTGAGGTCCGAGTGCAGCCACTGGGTGGCGACGTACAGGTCGACACCACCGTCCTCGGACGGCACGGCGAGGCCGGACTCCGGGCCGAGGAAGGCCTGGTCCTGCATGCCGAAGGTGTACTCGCCCTCGACGATCACGTCGGCGCGCTCGCGGGCCGCCTCCGCGTCGCCGCGGATGATCGGCTGGCGGTGCACGATGTTCGGGTGCGGGACGTGACCGGCGTGGTGGTCGCGGCGGTTCTCGTGGACCCGTACGGCGTCGGGGGCGAGGGCGGAGGCCTCGTCGGTGACGACGGGCAGTTCCTTGTACTCGATCCTGATCTTCGCGGCGGCTCGGCGCGCGGTCTCGGGATGGTCGGCGGCCACGAGCGCGACCGGCTCACCGTGGTGCCGGACCTTGCCGTGGGCCAGGACCGGGGTGTCGTTGAACTCCATGCCGTAGTACTTCATCGGGGCCGGCAGGTCGTCGTACGTGAGCACGGCGTACACGCCGGACATCGCGAGCGCCTCGGAGATGTCGATGGAGACGATCTCGGCGTGCGCGACGGTCGAGCGGAGGGTCTGGCCCCAGAGCATGTCCTCGTGCCACATGTCCGAGGAGTACGCGAACTCACCGGTGACCTTGAGGGTGCCGTCGGGGCGGAGCGTCGACTCACCGATGCCGCCCTTGGTCCGGGCGCCTTGGGTGACGTCGGTGGGGATGCCGGTAGGGGTACCGGAGGGGATGCCAGCCATGATCGGACCGCCTTTCGCTGGTGTTCGGGATGCTCGTGATTTCCCGGATGCTCGGGATGCTGCGGATGTACGTGGAGCCGTGATCGGTGCCGCGACCCCCGTGCGCGGCACGCGGCACGCGCAGAAGTAGACAGCGCGGCGACGGGCCCGAGGCAGTCACCGATCACTCAGAACGGGCTTCGCGGCCGCTTGTGGACAACGGTGCTTTCCCACCGCCGCAAGCCCCTGAACTGCACTGTTGAACCGCGCGGCTTCATGAGAAGCTGACGATCATGCGGCTACGCGAACTCCTGGACGTCGACGAGCTCGGGCTGCGTCTGGTCGTGTGCCCGGACGCCGACGCCGATGCCGGCTCCGACGCCGACTCCGCCTTCGCCTCTGCCTCCGCCTTCGCCTCTGCCTCCGCCTCCGCCTCCGCCTCCGCCTCCGACGACACCGTGCTCGACCGAGCCGTCTCGGCGGTCCCGACCATCGACCTGGCCGACCCGGGCCGCTTCCTCACCGGCGGCGAACTCGTCCTCACCGGGCTCGCCTGGTGGCACGAGGACGGAGACGCCGAGTCGTTCGTACGCGTCCTGGCCCGAGCGGGCGTAGCGGCCCTCGCCGCCGGCGAGGTCGAGCACGGCCTCGTCCCTGACGACCTCGTACGCGCATGCCGGCGCCACGGCCTCCCCCTGTTCGCCGTACGGCCGGAGACGTCGTTCGCCACGATCACCGAGTACGTCCTGCGCCGTCTTCGCGGCCTGCACCACCAGGACGTCGGCGGCCTCGCCGCCGTGGTCGAGCGCCACCGCCGGCTCCTCACGGACGAGGCCGCCCCGGACTCCCCGGACTCCGTACTGGAGCTCCTGCGGCACAGCCTCGGCCTAGACCTGCGCGTCCTGTCCGCGACGGGACGTCACATCGCGGGGGTCCACCCACCGCTGCGCGGCAGGACGGCGTCGGCACTGGCCGCGAGATACCTGGCGGCGCGCCGAGCCGCCGAGAGACCTCCCCACAGGTTCACGCGAGGGGGAAGCCACTACTCCCTCACACCCATACCTTCCTCTTCCACATCGAATCCGGCAGCCGAGTTGGGCGACTGGCTGGTCGTCGTGGAGGCGGACACGTCGGGCTGGCCGGCGAGCGAGGTGGAACTCCTCGACCGGATCGTCGAACTGGTCGCGGATGCACGCTCCGCGCACGAGCAGGCGAAGGCGGCACTCCACGACCTGGCCGAACGCCTCCTCGACCTGATGCGCCGTCGCGTCCCACCGGAGGAGATCCCGGTCCGGCTGCGCAGCACGGCGCAGGGCGTCGTGAGCCAGGTCGACACCTGGCCGCGCTGCCAGTTCGTGGTGGCCGGGGGCACCTGGCAGGAAGGTCGCCCCATCCCCGCCCCGGCCCTCCGCGTCCTCCTGGAGGAGGCCCTGATCCAGGAGGACGGCCCGGTGCGGGTCACGCCTCAGGACATCGCCTCCACCACCGACGCCGACCAGGCCGTTCTCCTGGCCCTGACCCCCGAACACTCCCTCGACGTGCCGACCCTGCAACGCAAACTCGCCTCGACGCTCACACACTGGCTGGCCCCGACGGACAGCGTCTCCATCGGCGTCAGCTCTCCGGTGACGGAGCCGGGCAACGCCCAACGGGCACTCGACGAGGCCCGTACGGCGCTACGGGTCGCCCATGACGGCCCTGAGCGGGTGACCGTGCGAGGCCCCGACGACCTCACCCACCACATCCTGTCGCTCCTCCCCCTCATCCCGGCCGAAACCCGCCAGGCCTTCGCCACCCGCCTCCTGGGCCCCCTCCGCGACCACGACGCCCGCCACCGCACCGACCTACTGACCACCCTGGCCACATTCCTGGCCTGCAACGCGTCCTGGACCACGTGCGCAGCCCAACTCCACCTCCACGTCAACTCGTTGCGCCACCGCATCACTCGAATCGAACAACTCACGGGCCGAGACCTGTCCCAACTGGAAACCAAACTCGACTTCCTAGCAGCCCTGAACTCCACCTGACCCACCCCGACCGCCCTCCTGTCTCAGCGCCCTGCAGCAGAGGTGTAGCCGCACATTCCTCCCCAACTATGGGCGGTATTGCGCCAAGCGCACACGAGGAGGGTCCCGCTGTCAGACGATGGAGACGAGGAGCACGAGAGCGCCGGTTTGCGACGACAGGGGGAGATCATGCGGGTTGACGTACGGGTGTCGGCAGAGGATGACGAGCTGCGATCGCTGCACCAGTGGCTTCGAACCGACGCAGACATCCGCAGATCGTCTTCACTCTCCCTCCAGGAACAGCGTCCCGCGCCAGGGCAGATGGGCGGCTTGCTGGATGTCATTCAGCTGGTCACCGACAACGGCTGGAGCGCCGCCTCCTTCGTCGTAGCACTGGCCGCTTGGAAGCGGACGAGGCCCCAGGATCCGCGGATCGAGATCAGGCGGGGTGACACGGTGATCGTTCTTACGCAGTGCAGCGAGGACGAGATCAACCGTGCCATCCAAGCCCTCGAAGGCCCTGCCGCGGACGAGGCGCCTGAGACGTGAGCGTTCTACCCGACCCTGGCGCGACCCGCGCCGTGCTGATCGGTACGAGTCGCTACGACCATCTTGAGCAGCTGCCGGCGGTGTCCAACAACCTGACTTCCTTGGCAGCGGCGCTGACCGAGCCGTCCTCGTGGGGCTTGCCGTCGGAACACTGCGCCGTCATCGCCAACCCCCGGACCGCCGAGATGACCATGACAGCGGTGCGGGCGGCAGCCGAGGAAGCGCGCGACACCGTGCTCATCTACTTCGCCGGGCACGGACTGGTCGACCCTGAGGGCGATCTCTATCTGGCCATGCCACAGTCCAGACAGCAGCGGGTGGAGACCGGACTGTCCTACCGGTGGCTGCGGCAGGCGCTCCTGACCGGGCGGGCGGAGCGATGTGTCGTCGTCCTCGACTGCTGCTACAGCGGTCTGGCCCTGGGGTCGATGGGCACAGGAGATCTGGCCGATCAGGCGTCCGTCGAGGGGACGTTCCTCCTTGCCGCTGCGGCAGAAACGCGCACCGCGCTTGCTCCACCCGGCGAGCCGTTCACCGCCTTCACCGGCGAACTCCTGGACGTACTTCGAACCGGCATTCCCAACGGTCCTGAACTGTTGGAGTTCGGGTCCCTGTACCGCCACGTACGCAACAGGTTGGCGGCCAAGGGGCGCCCCACTCCGCAGGCAAGAGACAGGAACACCGGGGCGCAGCTCGCTCTCGGCCGCAACTCCGCGTACCTACCGGCCACTGCGCCCCAGGCCCTTGTCGGCGGCGAGTACCCGGCAGCGCGTTCCTGGCCAAGCCCCTTGGGTATTCTCACCGTTCAGGGCTTCTTCAAGACGTTGGCAGACGTTCGAGTGACAAGTGGCCTCACCCACCAGATGGTCAGCCGACGTTCGGGTGGGCTCATCTCGGCCGGCACCGTCAGTCGGCTGCTGAACCGCGACACCCTGCCCAAGTCCTGGCGCACCACGGCCGCCTACCTGTCCGCCTGCGGTGTGCCGGAGGCTCAGGTCACTGAATGGCAAACCGTGTGGATGCGGTTGCTGACAGACAACACGGACGAGGACGCCGCTTCTCCCGCCGTCCCCCAACCGAAACGGGAGCCCGCCCTGTTGCAAGGGTGGATCGGAAGGATCTCCAGAAGAACCGAACGCGGCCGGGGTGCCTCAGGGAGTGGCTGACGCGGTCGGGGGCGTCTGCTGCGGACCCGGGGAAGACGTCTCGTTGTCGTCACCGAACACCGTGTTCCAGGTGGCAATGGCCAACAGCACGGCGACCACCACGACGCCCGTCGCGGGCCTCTTCACCTGCTTCGCAGCGGACGGCCTCACCCAGTGCCCTGCCCGGTAGTAGGGCTTGTCGCTCTTCTGCGCCACCGCACTCTCCCCCATGACAACGGGCTACCTGCCCAGCGACCCAGCTTGGCAGCGGCCTGTCTACGGCGAAACAGGATCAGTACTTACGGCTGGATCTGAACCATGAAGGTCTGAGGCACTGCAAAAGGCCGCCCGACCCGCCTTCACTGCGGGTTCGGGCGGCCTCTCCGCCGCGTAGAACAAGGATGGGCCCCGGATCGCTCCGCAAACCGCTAGACCAGTCGCGCCTTGCCCACCCGGCGCCGCCCACGGAGCATCTCGCACCGACCGGGCCGCTCCTCCACCCCTTGCCGCCACCTTCTGCAGCTCTAGCTCCCACGTCGCCAGCTCCTGCCAACGGCCTACGAAATCCGCCACGCCTGTGGACCTCCGCTCATGACATCAACGGCGACGTTACTGACATTGACATTGGCCAGAAATGCGACGCCGAATGCCCGCGGACAATCGTTCCTGATTGGCGCTTTCCTGCCGGCCACGTACTCGCAGAGCGCAGATGGAGGGCATCTGCCATTGGGCATGCCGCCGCTGGGAAACAGCGGATGTGCGGCGCACATGCGACCGCGCGGGGCGATGACCGGACGCCTGCCTCGTTGTACGGACGTCAGATGCATCGCCCCGCGCGATACAGCGGCTCCCGTACCGGGTCTTGGGGACTGCGATGCGGCGCTGTTGCGGTTGCTAGCTGTGGTGCGGGTGGTGCTGACTGCGTAGCTGCCTGCCTAGTGGGCCACGACGCGAGCCATGGAACCGTCGCGCGCCTGCTGCATCGGAAAGCCCCTTGTGGGCTCCGGCGCGGACCTGCCCACCGGGGCGGCGGGCGAACGGCGTGGCTGGGCGGCCACGCCGTTCTGGACGTCCATCACGGCGTGCGCCACGAGTCCGCCCATGGGGTCGTGCCGGATCAGATCGCGCAGTCG